>JBGCVQ010000098.1:0-65894 GCA_045888315.1 Anaerolineales bacterium
CGTTCAGATGCGGTTTATTTCGTTCAAAATGCTCTTTCGCCATGTTTCTTCTCCTGACCTAAATGATGTCTCTGATTGTCCTCATCCGTTGCTAGGGGCTAGACCCCAACTACGAGTTTTTTCGATAATTCCTCTGGTACTTTCGAATAATGGTCGAATTCCATGGTGAACGCGCCGCGTCCCTTGGTGGCTGAACGCAGTTCGGTAGCGTATCCGAACATCTCAGCCAGGGGAACCATAGCCCGCACACCCTGGGTGCCGCCGGGATGGGCATCCATGCCCTGCACATCGCCCCGGCGAGCGTTAATCTGCCCAATTATATCACCCAGAAATTCTTCGGGAATGACAACTTCCACTTTCATGATCGGTTCCTGCAGGACCGGGTTTCCGCGCTGGATGCCCTGCTTGAACGCCATTGAGGCAGCCATCTTGAAAGCCAGGTCGCTGGAATCCACTTCGTGGAAGGACCCATCCACCAGGGTCACCTTGACATCAGTGACTTCGTAGCCTGCCAAGACGCCGGACTCCGCTGCAGCCTTCACGCCTTTTTCCACGGCAGGGATGTACTCGCGGGGAATCGCCCCACCGCGGATCTTCTCTTCGAAGATGATGCCGCTGCCGTCCTCGCCTGGCTCCAGGTTGAGAACCACGTGGCCAAACTGGCCGTGGCCGCCGGTCTGCTTGACGTGGCGGTATTCCACGTTCTCCACCGGCCGGGTGATGGACTCCTTGTAAGCCACCCGCGGGCGGCCGACTCGAGCCTGGACCTTGAATTCACGCAGCATGCGGTCGACCAGCACCTCCAAGTGCAGCTCACCCATCCCAGAGATCAGGGTCTGGCCGGTATCTCCGTCCACCCTGACCTGGAAAGTGGGATCCTCTTCCGAAAGCTTCTGGAGAGCTGTAGCCAATTTATCTTGATCAGCCCCGGTCTTAGGCTCGATGGCGACCATGATCACCGGGTCTGGGAAGGCAATGTTCTCCAGGATGATCTGGGAGTCTATTTCACACAAGGTGTCGCCGGTGAAGCTTTCCTTGAGGCCAAGCACCGCGGCGATATCGCCGGCTCCTGCCAGGGTGATGTCCTCCCGGCGGTCCGCGTACATGCGGATCAGGCGTCCAATGCGCTCCCGCTTGGTTTTCCCGGAATTGAACACCGTGGTGCCCTGCTCAATCACGCCGGAGTAGATCCTGATATAGGCCAAACGGCCGACATAGGGATCGGTAACGATCTTAAATACCAGCGCGCTGAGGGGCTCATTGTCATCTGGTTTGCGGGTGATGACCTCATGGGTCTTAGGATCGATCCCTTCGACCGGCGGGATATCCAGCGGGGAAGGCAGATAATCGACCACCGCATCCAGCAGCGGCTGCACACCTGTGCTGATCAGCGAACTCCCACATAGGACCGGGGTCAGCTTGTTGCTGATCACCGCTGCCCGGAGGGCTGTCTTGAGCTCTTCTCCGCTGATGATGATGTCCTCGAGATATTTCTGGGTCAGCTCATCGTCCGTTTCAGCGATGACCTCCACCAGTGTATGGCGAGCATCCTCCACCTTCTCCACCAGATCCTCGGGGATCTCGATCTCGACCGGGGATGCGCCTTCGTGGTCCTCCCAGATATAAGCTTTGCGGGTGATCACATCCACCACGCCGCGGAAGTTATCTTCTACGCCGATCGGGACCTGGACAGCCAGCGGGTTGGCACCCAGGCGCTCCCGGATCATATTCACGGTGCGCTCATAGGATGCTCCTACCCGGTCCATCTTGTTCACAAAACACATGCGGGGGACCCTGTACAGGTCGGCCTGGCGCCAAACGGTCTCGCTCTGGGGCTCAACGCCCTGGACCGCGTCAAAAACAACGACCCCTCCGTCTAATACCCGAAGGGATCGCTGAACTTCTGCAGTAAAGTCGATATGGCCGGGGGTGTCGATCAGGTTGATAAGGTGCCGCTTCCAAACAGCAGATACAGCAGCAGAGACGATCGTGATCCCTCGCTCACGCTCCTGGTCCATCCAGTCGGTAACCGTAGTCCCATCATCGACAGAACCGATCTTATGCGTCTTTCCCGTGTAGTACAGGATGCGCTCGGTCGTGGTGGTCTTGCCCGCGTCGATGTGGGCAATGATACCGATATTTCGGAACTGCTCTAAAGCGTATTTCCTGGCCATACTTTCCGATCAATTACCCGTAAACTAGACCCGGAAGTGAGAAAATGCCCGGTTGGCCTTGGCCATGCGGTGGGCTTCTTCCCTCTTGCGGATTGCCGCGCCATCATTATTAACCGCGTTCAGCAGCTCATCCGCCAGGCACTGGTCAAACGGCTGACCTTTGCGGGCGCGGGCTGCTTCCAGGATCCAGCGGGTCGCCAAAGTGAATTGGCGGTGGGCTGGGACTTCCATGGGGATCTGGTACGTCGCACCACCGATCCGGCGGGGGCGCACTTCCATGCGGGGGGATGCGTTCTGCATGGCCTGCTCAAAGAGCTCGACCGGATCCTTTCCGGTCTTCTCAGCCATGATATCGAATGCCCCGTAAACGAGGTTGGCGGCTACTTTTTTCTTGCCGTTCTTCAGGACATGATTGATGAATGTCTGCACTCTGACGCTGTCGTAGCGGACATCCGGGTCAATCTTTCTCCTCTCAGCTTTTCTCCGTCTCATTTTATAATCTCCGTCAAATTAATTAGCTGCCGATAGAAAACGGGCAAGTTTAGGGGGCTTTGGTCCCGTATTTTGAACGACCCTGCTTGCGGTCGTCCACACCGCTGGAGTCCAGCGTGCCGCGAACAATGTGGTAGCGCACACCAGGCAGGTCCTTGACACGGCCGCCGCGAACCAGCACGACCGAGTGCTCCTGCAAACCATGGCCTTCACCCGGGATATATGCCGTGACCTCGATGCCGTTGGTCAAGCGCACACGGGCGATTTTCCGCAGCGCCGAGTTAGGCTTTTTCGGGGTCATGGTGCGGACGATGGTGCATACGCCCCGTTTCTGGGGAGCGCCCTTGTCCTGCCGGATCCTGCGCTGCTTCATGGTGTTGAATGTGTACCGCAGGGCAGGTGCTTTGCTCTTGGTTTTCTTATCTGTGCGTCCTTTGCGGACTAACTGATTGATTGTTGGCACATTCGCCTCCGTATAAATCCTGTTCTCTTTTCAAATAGCAAGGCCATCGATTTTGCTAGATGGCCTTGGATCGCTCGTAAAACCGCTATTCAATCGTTCTCTTTTGCCCTGTTATCCAGGGACAACGACTAAGCATTTTAGCACGCCCAATTATGAGCGTCAAGCCAGTCCATCAGACTTGCTACTTCAATTTTTCATTCCCGCTGGCATAGATTCAGCGGTTGCCGAGACCCAGCAGCCCCGTGCTCATGCGCGGGATCTGGGCCCTGGAGTCCTCCTTGCCGAAGCTGATCACTTCACCGTCATCAGTCACGGCTTCAATCGAGAGGCCGAGGCTCTGCATCTCTTTTACCAGCACCCGGAAGGATGCCGGGATGCCGATCTCCTCAATGGGCTCTCCCTTGACGATGGCTTCATAAGCCTGGACACGTCCCACCACATCGTCAGACTTGACCGTCAGCATCTCCTGCAGTGTATGGGCTGCGCCGTAGGCTTCCAAAGCCCAGACTTCCATCTCGCCGAAGCGCTGGCCGCCGAACTGCGCTTTACCGCCCAGCGGCTGCTGGGAGACCAGGCTGTACGGCCCGGTGGACCGGGCATGGACCTTGTCCTCAACCAGGTGGTGCAGCTTGAGGATGTTCATCACACCCACAGTGACCGGGTTGTGGTAGGGTTTGCCAGTCTTTCCATCATAGACAACCTGTTTGCCAAACAGCGGGAGGGGAATCCCTTTTTCATCCACCAGCGCTGAGGCTTTTTCCCGGAGCTCTTCCAGGCTGAGATCATCCACCTTGACGGAATCATCCCCGCTGGCATCCTTGATCCACATCTTGAGGCAAGCTGTCACTGCCCGCTCGTCCTGGGCATCTCGCTCACTGTTAGGCAGTGTCTTGTCTTCGAAGAACAGGATCTGATCGGGGTCATAACCCTGATCCTTGAGCCATTCGGTCAAGACCGAGCGCCGGGCATAGGTCTCATCGGAGACCAGCTTGTAGACATCATAGCCGCGTTCGCCCAGGTAGTTCTCCAAGTAGAGGCGGCGGGCCTCATTGTTATCGAACAGGTCTGTTGGTTCGTAATCGAAACCATCCAGCCATTCCCAGGCCTTCTGCTCGGCATCCTTCCAGGCATGGTCGATCATCCAGGTTCGAGCCAGCTCGGCCTCGATCTCACTTTCCCGGGCGCCGTCGAACACCGGTGTGATAGCCCGGAATCCAAGTTTGTTCGCAGCCCAGCCGAGATGGGCTTCCAGTACCTGGCCGATGTTCATACGGCCGGGGACGCCCGTGGGCGAGAGCAGCATATCCACCGGGGTCCCGTCTTCCAGGAACGGCATATCCTCCACCGCGACAACCGTGGAGACCACACCTTTGTTCCCGTGCCGTCCCGCGATCTTGTCGCCAGCGGTGATGCGGCGCTTCTGGGCCACGAAGACCCGGACCATCTTTTCCACGCCTGCAGACAGGTCAGCGTTATCTTCCCGGGTGAACACATTGACTTCGATGACCTTACCGCGTTCACCGTGGGGCATGCGCAGGGAGGTGTCCCGGACGTCGCGCGACTTCTCGCCGAAGATCGCCCGCAGCAGCCGCTCTTCCGGTGAGAGTTCCTTCTCACCTTTGGGGGAGATCTTACCAACCAGGATATCATTCGGGCCGACTTCAGCGCCGACGCGGATGATGCCGGTCTCGTCGAGATCCTTCAAGGATTCCTCGCCGACATTGGGGATATCCCGGGTGATCTCTTCTGGACCAAGTCGGGTGTCGCGGGATTCAACTTCATGTTCCTCGATATGGATGGATGTATAAACATCGTTCTGGGCTAGATGCTCAGAGATGACCACCGAGTCCTCGAAGTTAGCGCCCTCCCAAGACAGGAAAGCCACTGTGACGTTCTGTCCCAGAGCCAGGTTCCCTTCCACTGTGGAAGAGGAATCCGCAATCACATCTCCCTTTTTGATCAGCTGGCTCTTCCGGACGATCGGCCGCTGGTCAATGCAGGTGCTCTGGTTGGAGCGTTCGTACTTCCAGAGTTTATATTCTTTGTTTTCGTTGTCCTTGGTGCGGATGACGATCTTATCGCCCACGACTGAAACGACCTCGCCATCTTCCTCTGCCAGCAGTACCTGTCCTGAGTCCAGCGCAGCAGGTTTTTCCATTCCGGTCGATACCCGCGGGATCTCCGGGCACAACAGGGGTACACCCTGGGCTTGCATGTTGGAACCCATCAAAGCCCGGTTGGCATCGTCATGTGACAGGAAGGGGATCAAGGCAGCGCTGATGCCCACGATCTGGTTCGGGGCCACATCGATGTAATCGACATCAGTAGGCTTGACGAACAAGAAATCCGAGTGATGCCGGGCAGAGACGCGCTCTTTGACGAATTCGAAATGGTCGTTGATCTCCGCGTTCGCCTGAGCGATCACGAAGCGGTCCTCCGCGTCCGCGGCCAGATATTCAACTTCCTCGGAGATGTAGGGGGTGACCAGCACTTCCTCGAGCTTGGCTTTCTTCATGGCCGAGATCATCTTGTCATCAATGCGTTCTCCAGCCTTGGCGATCGGTTTATTGGTGGAAGGACTGATGACATCCTCCCGCAGTTGAGCGCCTTCGACCTCGGGGTCATCAGGCGAAACAGCCTTGCGAACCTTGCGGTAAGGCGTTTCGATGAAGCCGTAATCGTTGACCTGGGCATAGGATGCAAAACGTCCGATCAAACCGATGTTGGGGCCTTCCGGAGTCTCGATGGGGCAGATGCGCCCGTAGTGAGATTGGTGGACATCCCGGACATCAAAACCAGCTCGCTGGCGGTGCAAGCCGCCGGGGCCCAGGGCAGATAGAGTCCGTTTATGGCGCAGCTCTGAAAGAGGATTGGTTTGATCCATGAACTGGGACAGTTGGCTGGAGCCAAAGAACTCCCGCAAGGAAGCTACTACCGGTCTGATATTCACCAACGTGACCGGCGACATTTTCTTCTTGCCGCGGATGGACATCCTTTCCCGGATAACCCGCTCCATGCGGCGGATGCCGACCCGGAGTTTGTTCTGGATCAGCTCATCCACAGTCTTAATGCGGCGGTTGCCCAGGTGATCGATATCATCCGGGTCTTCCATATTGTTATTGATCTCGATCATCCGGCGGATCAAGTAGTAGATATCCCACTTGGTGATGGTCAGGTGATCGATGGGGACCTTCCCCCCCAGATCGTATTTCTGGTTCAGTTTGTAGCGACCCACCTTCTCCAGGTTATAGCGCCGGTCATTGAAGAGCTGGTCTTCGAGGAACTCGCGCGCGTTTTCCACCGTAGCGGGATCGCCCGGGCGCATGCGCTTGAAAAAATCGATCAGGGCCATCTCGGCGATGGTCATGCCATCAGGGATTTCCCAGTCCGGCTCCTGCGCAAAGCAGGCCGGGATGAACATGCGGTCAGGATTGGTATCGATGTCCTCAAAGAGGGAGATCAGCTCCTCATCCGTTCCGGTCTTGATGGGCGAATCCTTCAGCCCGTCATCCACAGCGGCCAGGGCCCTGAGGAAGATGGTCACGGGAATGGTTCGCTGGCGGTTGAAGCGGATGGTCAGGTACCCGGTCTTGCGGGTCTCGAATTCCATCCAGGCTCCCCGGTCGGGGATCAACTTGGAGACTGCCAGGCGCCGGCCTGTTGTCCGGTCGACCTCGGCCTCAAAATAAACGCCGGGGGAGCGGATCAGCTGGGATACGATCACCCGCTCGGTACCGTTGATGATGAAGGTGCCCTTATCGGTCATCTCCGGGAATTCACCCATGAAGATCTCTTGCTTGATGGGTTCGGGCACTTTCGGTCCTGCCAACAGTACTGAGACATACAGCGCGGAGGCATAGGTCAGATCGCGCTCCACGCACTCCTGGACGGAATACTCCGGTTTTTCAAATCGGTAGTCCAGACCCCACTGCTCTGCTTCCGGTGTCCTGCTGGGGAAGTAGAGTTTCATTTTCCCGTTATAAGACTCGATCGGGGAGATCTCGTGGAACAGCTCTTCGATACCTGTCTCTTTTAAACGCTTGAAGGAATCCAGTTGTACTTTGATAAGAGGTGGCAGCGGATACCGGTAACTGATTCGTGCATAATTTTTGGCCTTATCATCTTGAGCCATAGAATGTCCCTCTTCCTTTTATACTTGACCAAACTGGCCTGGTGCGGTTACTATACGCGTTAATACGCCCCGGTTCTGAACCAGGGCACAAAACCTGATCCTTGAATCTATATAGGGATACTGTCTTTTTACAACAAGTACCCTCTGGGTTCGAATTTAACCCAGACACACAATTATATAAAATACTCAGATAACGGTCAAGGTTACCAGGAGGCAATTCCCTGGGGTTTTTTTATACCCCTGCGGGAAGGAAATCAACAAATAATGGAGTATAAATCCGGTTTCATCGCTGTGATGGGGCGTCCCAATGTCGGTAAATCGACCCTGATGAATCGCCTGCTGGGACAGACCATCGCTGCAGTCTCCCCCAAACCTCAGACCACACGCCTCCAGCAGCTGGGAATTCTCACCCTGGAGAATGCCCAGCTGGTTTTCATCGATACCCCTGGTTTGCATCATCCCCACCATAAGCTGGGTGAGTTCATGAACCAGGATGCGCTGCTGGCCCTGGAAGACGCTGACCTAGCGCTGCTGATCCTGGACGCCAGCACACCCCCTACGGACGAGGACCTGCTGTTCGGAAAAGCTCTCAGGGAGTTAAAAACCCCCCCTCCGGTCCTGCTGGTCCTCAACAAGATCGATAGTGTCAGGGCCAATGAGTTGGGGGAACGCCAGGACCAGTACCAAGCGTTGCTGCCTGGAGCGCAACTGATCCCGATCTCCGCTGCGACAGGAGCAAACCTGGATGAACTAGAAGGGAAGGTCATCGAAGCTCTACCAGAAGGCCCCCCGCTCTATCCCGAAGAGCAGGTGACCGATCTTTACGAGCGGGAAATAGCTGCCGACCTGATCCGGGCCGCTGCCATGAACCTGCTCGAGGAAGAGCTCCCCCACGTGATCGCGGTCAGGATCGATGAGTATATGGAGCGGGAGGATGGCAGTGCTTACATCGAGGCCACGCTTTTTGTGGAGCGGGATTCCCAGAAAGGCATCCTGATCGGTGAGGGTGGAAGCATGATCAAAGCTATCGGGATTGGGGCTCGGAAGGAAATCGAAGCTATGAGCGGCAGAAAGGTCTTCCTGCGCCTGCGCGTGAAAGTTAAGAAGAATTGGCGCAACGATCTCAATGCCCTGCGCCTGTTCGGTTTCAAGAAATAGATCCGCTATTCCCTGACAACAGAGAAATCAACCTCAAGCTCAGCCTGGTTTCCAGCCTGGTCCCGGGCTGTCACCAATAGGTGGTGCTCCCCTAAAGCCAGCGGCCAGGTGGCGAGGAAGGGGGCCACCTTGCGGGAAGCCAGCACTTGGCTATCAAGGCGGAACTCGACCTGGGCTATCTCAGAATCGTTCTTGAATTGGACTTCCAGCAGCAGGTCCTTTCCGCTGTGATAGGGAACCTCTCCCCCACTCAGGTCTGTAATCAAGATGATCTCGGGAGGAGTGTTATCCACGGAGACCAGCAGGGAGGTCTTCTCGATCTCCTGGTCTTCCTTGATCAGCACCAGCTGCAGGGCATAGATGCCCTCTTCTAGATCGGCTGTATCCCAGCTGCCAAGGTAGCCGCTCTCCACGGGTGAGCTGATCTCGCTCCCGATCTGCAGCCAGGACCGAGGATTGATCCCAGCACCATACTGCAGCCTGGCGGAAAGGAAATCCTCTTCCGGGATCGACCCGGTGATCCGCACCCGGCCCCGCACAAAGGAGAGGTTCTCCGGCGTCAGCAGTGCCAATCCTCCCGGGGCTGGCTTGGGAGCTTCCAGGTCATACAGGGTAGGAGGCCCTGCAATGCCGGATTCCTCAGCCCAGGTTTGCGCCTGAGGAGGGAGGTTGAGGAAGACCCGCTCCTCGATCCTTTCCGCGGGCGTGAAAACCGAGGCCAGCTGCCCGGTCTCTTTATTGACTTCTAAAGCTTTATAGAGCGTATCCGCCACCAGGGGTTCATAGCCCTCAATGAACACTTCCCTCACCACCCGGGGGCAATATCCGGTCGGCAGCTCTCCCGAAGGGTAACAAACATCCCTGGTGATTATCCCTTGAGGGACCTCCCAGCCACGGTCTGTTTCTTCCCTGGCCGCATATTGAGTGATCGCCCGCCAGAGACTGGAAGAGATCCCAGCTGAGTCCAGATCCACCTCAACGCCATTCCCGGACAGGCCCGCCCAGGCGCCGACTACCAGGTCAGGAGTGAATCCCACCGTCCATCCGGAGCTTTCGTCCGGCACATAGCCAACCTTCACTCCGGCGGGCTTTCCGATACTGAAGAATTCCCGGGCCTGGGGATCCAACCAGGCTTCCTGGTCGCTCAGGGCATGGGTGATCAGGTAAGCTAGCTCTTCACTGATGATCTTCCGTTCCTGCAGAGGGTCTGACATGTGATAGATCGCTCCCGCGGCATCCTCGATCTGTAAAACAGACGCGGGCTGGAATTCCAGGCTGGAGCTTCCAGAGGTCCTCCCGGTCAGCACTCCCCGGTTGGCGAACACACCATATCCTTGAAGGATATCCACCATATCCAGGGTCGAGCTTTCCGGAAAGACCGCGCAATCCGGGCAGTCCTGTCCCTGGAGGGAAAAACCGAATAGGGCCAGGGTGCTGCGCAGCTGGCTGGTCCCCTGGGCATCAAGCAGCTGCCTGGCTGGAGCAAGCAGGTCATTCACCAGCGCGGTGCGGATGTTCACGGGACCCAGATACTGGCACTCCCCCAGGCATCCCGGGTGCAGCAGATCGCTGCCAAGTTCACTTTCAGGCAGGGGGATATCCCAGACCAGCGATGCCGGTTCAAATCCCTGCGTAAAAGAATTCAAATAGATGAAGGGAGTGACCAGGGTGCCAGGGAGGCGGGGCTGATCCACAGTAAGCGCTTGGTCCCCAGAGCTCTGACCTGCCAGGGCGATCAGTTCTCCGCGGACTGGATCCAGGATGGCCAGGTCAACTTCCAGCAGGTCTGCGGTTGGCAATTCAGGACCAGTATATTTCGGCAGCAGGCGGGCAGCCTCGCAAGCTGGGTCAAGCAGAGGTTGTCCTCCCTGGACTCGTTCCAGCATGATCTCCAGTGTGCATTCCAGCTCGCTTTGATAGCGGCTGTCCAGAGTGGAGACGATCAGGAACCCACCCCGCAGCAGCCTCTCTGGTGGGATGGTCTGGGCTGCTTCTGTGAGTACCAAATCGATGAAGGCTGGTTGGACAGCATCGGCAGCCAGGTCAGGATCGGCGTAGACCAGCAGTTTTCGGGCAGCGCTTGCCGCCTGGGCAGAAGTGATCAAGCCAGCCTCAGCCATCTTATCCAGGACTGCTGCCTGGTTCTCCTGGGCAGCAAGGGCAGCGTCCAGGGGATTCAATGCCGGGTATGCGCCTACAGCAGCCAGCATGGCACTCTCGCTCAGGTCAAGGTCTCGGAGATCCTTACCAAAATAGAATTGGGCAGCCTGGGCTGCTCCGTAAATCTCTTTCCCGTAATATGCGCTGTTGAGGTACCACTCCAGGACCTTCTTCCTGCCGTAGCGAGCAACGACCTGGCTGGAGAGCAAGTTGAGGCGAATATCCTGGTAGGGATGATCGGTTTCCTGCCATAAGAGCAGTTCACCGACCAGGATCTCCGGAACTGGGTCTGGTGAGGTATCCAGCAAGCAGGGAAGGAAGCCTTCTGGCCTCGACAGATAATCCGGGTCAAGGGCAGCGATCGTCGCCAGGACCAAGGGTTCCGGGACCTCGCTGTAAAAGAACATCTGCCCATCCGTGATGGACACATAACGGCGGGAACTGATCAATGGGTTCTCAAAGCGCCATAACTCGGTCTGCCCCGTTCGGTCAACGATCCGAGTAGGCACCAGCAGCAATCCGGAAATTGGATCCAGGAGGGCTTGCAGGCTTTCCGGCGCCGGGAGATCCTGGGTAACCTCAGCATAGCGATTCACACCCAGGATAACGCCTGCCGCACCTACGAAACTGAGCAGAGCCGCCAGCAGAAAACCGATCAAACCCAGGGGGTTGGATCGGCCTTGACGGCGGTTACTTTTTCTGGAGATCAGAAAATTGGAAGGTTTTTCCATAGAAACCGGCTCAGCGAGTTGCCGCCGCGATCCTGGTCAAGAGCTCGCGGGCGGAAGCCAGGTTCTTCTCACTGGCACCCCCAAGCATGGTAGCCAGCTCCTCTACCCGATCTTCCCCGGAGATCTCCCGCACCTGGATAGTTGTGCGTCCTTCAGAGACGGATTTGAAAACCTGGAAATGCTGCTGTCCGAACCCCGCCAGTTGGGGAAGATGGGTAATGCAGATCACCTGATGTTCTGGCGTCAGCCGGAAGAGCTTTTCGCCCACGACTGCGCCTATCCGACCGCCTATACCCTGATCGATCTCGTCAAATACCAGGGTGGGAATATGGTCAGCTTGTGCCAGGACGTTCTTCAATGCCAGCATCAAGCGAGCGGTCTCACCACCTGAGGCAGTCTTCGCCAGCGCCTTAAAACCCTCTCCGGGATTGGTCTCCACCAGGAACTCGATCTTTTCCAAGCCTTCCGGGTAATAGCGCAGCCGTCTGCCATCTTCGATCATCACTCCATCTGGATCCTCAATCACCTGGAAATCCACCTTGAAGCGTGCACCTTCCATTTTCAGGTCTGACAGCTGGCCTTCCAGGTCTACTGCCAGCTCCCTGGCGCCTTCCAACCTGGCTCTCGTCAGCGATTGGCCGCGCTGGGTTAGTTCGCCCAGCAGGCGCCTTTCTTCCCCTTCCAGTTCTGTGATCCGGGTGCCGCGCCCGGTGATCTCCTCCAGTTCCTGTTGGGACCTTGCCTGGTAAGCGAGGACCTCTGGGATCGTCCCGCCGTATTTCCGTTTCAGGTCCTGGATCAAGACCAGCCGATCCTGGGTCTTATCCAACTGGGAGGAATCAAATTCCAGGTTATCAAGATAAACCCTGATCTGGCGGCCAAGATCAAAAAGGCCATCATTCAGTTCAATGGACTTCTCGCTCAGAGGGGCCAGGGAAGGATCGGTTTTCGTGAGCGATTCAACAGACCTGACGATCTGGCCCAGCAGATCCATGACTGTCGGTTGATTCCCGGGGGCTTCGTCCAGCAGGACCAGGATATGCTGGCTGAGTTCAGCTAGTTTTTCAGCATTGACCAGGCGATTGCGAAGCTCTACCAGGTCCTGCTCCTCGCCCTCCTTCAAGCCAGCCAGTTCGATCTCTTCCACCTGGAAAGCCAGCAGCTCTTTACGTTTTTCCGCTTCGAGGTCCATCTGCCGCAGGCGCTGCAAATTTCCCTGCGCCTGGCGCAGCTCGCGGTAGACATCCCGGTAGCCTTCCAGGATATCCCCGGCATTCGCGTAGCGGTCCAGCAAGCCCTGGTGCTGGCCGACACGCATCAAGGACAGGTGTTCGGATTGGCCATGGATATCGACCAAATGCTCCCCCAGCTCCACCAGCACTGCCACATTGGTACGGTGCCCGTTAACGCGGGCGATATTAGGCCGGTCCACCCGCAGTTCCCGGGTCAAGGTCAGATACTCACTGCCATCCAGCAGTTCCTCTTTCTGGAGCAAATCCAGCACAGATTGCTTGCTGGATTCAGGGATCTTGAAAATAGCCTCGACGCTGGCGAATTCGCTGCCCTTGCGCATGGTGGACATATCGACGCGCTGACCCAGCAGCATATCCAGCGCACCCATGATGATCGATTTGCCAGCCCCAGTTTCACCGGTAAGGATCACCAGCCCGGGATCGAATTCCAGATCGAGGGAATCAATGATCGCGAAATTTCGAATGCGTAATTCAAGCAGCATGTCAATTTCTCATCTGATAAAAGATATAAGCTGCCGCGATGATCCCATAAGCAAGCGGCCAACCGACCAGATAAAGCAGATAGCTGGTCTCCACACCACCATAGAGGAATATCCCGTAATATCGAACTGCTGCTGGCAGCAGACCGGCCAGCAGGGCACAGGCGCTCATCACGAACTTCAACAGCGGAGAGCGCCGGTTGCTGATGGCTTTTCTAGAAGCCAGCACCGCCAGGTAGCCTGCGGCCAGGCCGATCAAGATCGAGTAAAAGCCAAATGAGCCTGCGAACAGGCTGCCCAGATAGGAGATCAAGCCTGTGATCAGTCCAGTGATGACCGGATCATACCACCTGGCGGTCACGAAGATCTTCTGCTGGCTGCGGATGCATTCAGGGCAGCGGTAGCCAGTAGGCGTATGAGTGGCGCATTTGATGCAGATCGGCTTGTTGCAGCGATTGCAGCGAAGCTGGGTTTCCCGGTTAGGATGAAAGGCACAGGTAAGGGTTTTTTCTGATTCAGACATCGGTTTTCTTTTTAATAGAAGGGTTTTGGTCCATGTAGGGAATCAGGTTCCGATAGAAATAGCCCGGATCCTCAAAGCGAATGAACTCAACGACATTCTCGCTGGCGTGGATCTCGATCCAGTCCTCAGTCTTGAGCGCGATCGGCGGCTGTCCGTCGACACAGATCACCGCCTGGTGGGAGGTGAAGACCTCCACTGCCACCAAGACCGACTCTGCCAGCACCAGGGTTTGTTCGATAGAAAGATGGGGTGCAACCGGCACCAGGATGATATTTCGCAGCTCTGGTGACAGGATCGGACCTCCCGCAGCCATCGCATAGGCGGTTGAGCCAGTTGCTGTAGAGGCAATGATCGCATCGGCCACGATCGTGCTCAAGTGGCGCTGGTTGATGTGGATCTTCAGCTGGACTGGACGGATCTCCTCGCCCCGGCTGATCACCACGTCATTCAGCGCGTTCCAGCGGCCGATCTCGCGGCCTTCTCGGATGAGGGTTGATTCCAGCATCATCCGCTTTTCTAACCAGTACTCCCCCGCCAGGATCCGCTGCAAAGCTTCCTGCCACTCATTGCGCTGCACACCGGTTAAAAAACCGTACCTTCCCATGTTGATCCCCAGGATAGGAACCTGCGGATCCGCGGAGATGTGCCCTGCCCGGAGCATGGTCCCATCTCCACCAAGGGCTACCAGTAGATCCTGGTTTCCATTGAGCATCCCGGCCCGCAGGGTCTCCTCATCCATACGACCCAGGAGGACATCTTTTCCCAGGTCCTTGAGGAAATCACGGATCTCCTGCGCGAGATCATAAGCCTCTTCATTCTTGGGATGTACGGCAATAGCTATGCTGTTGATATCTCTTTTCTCTTTTGGCATAAGTCAGTCATGGGTTGAGTCTGTTGGGATCCTTTCCGATCCAGACGTCAGCGGATCATTCCTTGGAAGGTTTGAACAAGCTATCGGCCAGAGATGAGCTTCCAGGGACAGTGATCTCACCAAAGTTGGTTTCGTATTTTGCCAGGTTATCACCCAGGGCTTTGTAGATCAATTTTGCGCTCAGTGGGCTGAGCAGGATCCTGGATTTGAACTGGGGTGCTTTCAAACCTGGCAGCATCTGGGCGAAATCGAAAATGAATTCCGAGGGAGAATGTGTGATCCGGGCTAGATTCGCGTAATCCGCCTCTAGATCCTGGGGAAGCTCGATCCCGGGGATGTTTTGAGCCTTCTCACTTTGGGTCATCCATCCATCCTTACTATTCTATCTGGGTGATCAGAATGGGATATCGTCCTCATCCACCGCTTCCATCCCGCCCCCACCAGAACGATCCTGGATTGCCTGATCCTCGGACCGGGACGAAAGGAATGTCACATTCTGGGCTGTCATTTCAAAACTGGCAGCCGGGGTCCCGTCATTGCGGGTCCACACCCTGGGGCCTCCGGTATCCGGATCGGGGCGCAGATAGCCTTCCACCAGCACTTTGCTGCCTTTCCGCAAATACTGGTTGACGGTCTCCGCCATGCCGCCCCACACAGACACCCTGAACCAAGTGGTTTCAGTGACCTTCTGGCCGTTGGAGTCCGTGTAGACCCGGTTAGTGGCAACAGACATATCAGTCACCGCTTGGCCGCTTGGCAGGTAGCGCATTTCGGGATCTCGGCCTAAATTCCCTGCAATGATCAATTTGTGATACACAATTCCTCCTCTGAAGCAGCCTGCCCTGGGATCATTCCACCGGTCCAAGACCGCTTGCTGTTTTCAAAGTATTATACACTGTCTCGCTTATTGAACACCTCGCTGAACCTGGCTCCCGGCTGACACATTGGAGCAGCCTGACCCCCTCAGCGGATTTCACTTGGGAAGGACTTCCCTGACCAGCAGATCCGAGAAGGTGACCGTCAGCGCATTCTCCCCTACCGACCTGGCATACACGCCGAAAGAACCGACACCAATCGGCTGATCAGAAACGGAGAACTGGGGATCTCCGTTGATATAAAAATAGATCTGGTCGCCTACTGAGAGGACTGCCAACTTCGATTCGCTGGGAGCTCCAACAGGAACAGATGCGCTTCGCGTCCAGGGGTAAAGCACGACCGACCCACCGCCAAAGAACCGGTCCAGCCTGATCTCTCCTGCACAGGAAATCCCCAGGCGGTAGTATTGGTTCAAGCCGTAGACCCGGAACAGGAATCCATACTCATCCCGGGAAGTGCACAGCACCGGATTGGCGGTGATCTCCGCGTAGAAATCCCCCAGGTCCGGTTTTTCCAGGTTGGCCATCAGGAAGCTCCTGGGCTGATTGATGATGATATCGATCTCTCCCCCAGCGATATTGACCTGACCCCGGTCGGAAGTCGGAATCGTCCAGCCTTCGCTTGACGTGAAGGGATCCCGGAAGATCACCTCGCCCAGCTCAGCCATCACACCCGGGGTGGGACTGACCTCCAGCGTGGGGGTGATGACCGGTGTATCCGTGGGAGGGAACCAGATCACCGTCGGGCTGGGAGCGGCCGTCGCTGTCAGTGTCGGGGTTGGTTCAGCTGTTGGCTCCAGAACCCCGGGAGCCAGGCAGCCTGAGACCAGCAGGACCAGCAAAATGATGACGATTCTTTTCATAATCCTTCAGCGCTGTATGACCTGGGAGCGTTCTGGGCCCACAGAGATGGTCCTGACCGGCAAGCCAACCAGGCTTTCGATTGCAGCCACATACTCCCTGGCCTGTTGCGGCAGATCCTCCCAGGTTCGGATGCCGGTCAGATCCTCTGGCCACCCTGGGACAGTTTCATAGACTGCTGTCATTTCGTCCAGGTTGGCGGGACCCAGCGGGAGAGTCTTTGTTGAGCTGGTACCTACCTGGTACGCGGTGCCGAGGCTGATGCTCTCCAATCCGGATAGAATGTCCAACTTAGTAAGGGCCAGCTCAGTGATGCCATTGATCCTGGCGGCATAGCGCAGAAGTACGATATCCAGCCATCCCACCCTGCGCGGCCGGCCAGTGGTTGTGCCGAACTCGTCCCACTCGTTCTCCCCTGTACCCCGCAGCCGACTCGCCAGGTCCCCGCTCAGCTCCGTTGGAAACGGGCCTTCTCCTACTCGGGTCTGGAAGGCTTTGACGACGCCGATCACCCGGTCAGCCGAGCCGATGCCCAGACCCAGTCCAACCAGGGCTCCCGGAGCAGTCGGTGTCGAACTGGTCACAAAAGGATACGTGCCGTGGTCAAGGTCCAGCAATGTTCCCTGGGCACCTTCTGCCAGGATCCTCTTTCCTTCCAGGAGAGACCGGGCAGCAAACTCCCCGGTTTCTGTGATATAAGGCCGGAGCGCTTCGGCATAGCCGCTGTAGGCAGCCAGGATCTCATCCTCCGCCAGAGGTGGGGAGTTATAGAGGCGGTCCAATTGATGATTGACATCCTTGAGATGGACAGATAGCGCATCCTGAAAACCTTTGGACGTGAGCATCCTCTCCAGGCGCAGACCGGAGCGATTGACCTTCGAGGTATAGGCTGGACCGATTCCCCTCCGGGTCGTGCCGATCTTTCCCGCTCCCCGGGCTTCTTCCCGGGCTGCATCCAGCGCCAGATGCCCGGGAGTGATCAGGTGAGCGGCATGGGAGATCTTGACGCGCTGGGGATTGATCTCGATCCCTGCCTGACGAACCATGGCTATCTCGTCCAGCAGCGTAGCAGGGTTGATGACCATACCGTTCCCAAGCAGCCCTATGGTGTGAGGATGAACGATCCCTGAAGGCAGCAAATGCAGCTTAAAGGTGTTTTCCCCTACCGTGACCGTGTGGCCAGCGTTATCACCACCTGAATAGCGGGCTACCACATCGGCTTCCTCGGCCAGCAGGTCGACGATCCTTCCTTTCCCTTCATCACCCCATTGGGCGCCCACAACGATATCCAGCGACATAGTCCACTCCCGTGTTAATATGATTTCCTTCACAGGGAAAACAAGCAAAATACCTGTTCAATTTCTGGGGTTACAGGCTAGAATCATTCTAGCACACAAAGGATGATCTCATCCATACTATCACCTGATTGACTATCAGCAGGAGAGGACATGCCGGAGAGAACCGTCTTGATTACCGGGGCAAGTGGCGAAATTGGCCAGGCCCTGATCGATGCTTTATCAGATGATCCCCAAACTAAAATCATCTCCCTCGACCTGAAACCCTTACCGGGTTGGCTGGAGGGAAAATCCACCCATATCCAGGGTGACTTGCTTGACAAGAAACTGATCCAGAGCTTGGATGATGGTTATTCTTTTGACCAGATCTATCACCTGGCAGCGGTCCTGTCGACCACTGCAGAACATAACCCTACCGTGGCCCACCATATCAACACCTGCGTCACCTTTGACCTGCTGGACCTGGCCGCCAGGCAGAGCAATGAGGCTGGACGGTCCGTGAAGTTCATCTTTCCCAGCTCGATCGCCGTTTACGGCCTTCCGGACCTGGAAACCAAGAACTCCAATCCCCGGTTAAAGGAGCGTGAGTGGACTGAGCCAAACACAATGTACGGCTGCTCCAAACTCTACTGTGAGAAAGTCGGGACGTACTATAGTGAAGGATACCAGCAGCTGGCAGATAAGGTCCCGACCCGATTGGATTTCAGGGCGATCCGCTTTCCCGGCATCATCAGCGCTTTCACTGTGCCCAGTGGGGGCACCAGCGATTTCGGACCGGAGATGATCCATGCCGCAGCCCAGGGTAAAGCATACCCATGCTTTGTGCGGGAAGATGTCCGGATCCCATTCATGGTGATGCCGGACGCAGTGCGCTCCCTGCAGGTGCTCGCAGAAGCTCCCCTGGAGCAGCTCACCCAGAGGGTCTATAACGTCACCAGCTTCAGTTTCTCTGCGGCAGACTTTGCCGCATTTACCAGGAAAGGATTCCCGGAGGCAGAGATCAGCTTTGAGCCCGACCCCCATCGCCAGGCCATCGTGGATTCCTGGCCGGCGGACGTAGATGACAGCGCAGCCCGGAGAGATTGGGGTTGGGAACCAGAATATAACGCGGAGGATGCCTGCCAGGAATACCTTCTCAAGAACATCAGAGCTCATTATTCATGAGCGTTTCACCAGACACATATAATTATCAGCCGGAGGCCAAGGACGGATCCGGTCTTTCCTTTGATAATGTAGTATGATGGGGGATGTTCCAAATTAGTCTCATATTTTACAGGTAGGTACTATGAACAACGACATTCCGATCCAGCCAGGACCGATCGCTCTGTTTGGGTCCGGCGAAACGGCTCCCGGGGGACAGAGGATCTTTGATTTCCTTTTTCAACTGACTGAAATTGGACCGAGAGTCTCCGTCCTGGAAACCCCTGCCGGCTTCGAGCTGAATTCCCCTCAAGTAGCTGGCAGTGTTGGGGATTTCATTGAGCACCGCCTCCAGAATTACAAACCCTCCATTGAGATCATCCCCGCTCGGAAAAAGGGCACCCCATTCAGCCCTGATGAACCAGACATCGTCCGGCCGATCCTGGATGCTGACTTGATCTTCATGGGGCCTGGAAGTCCCAGCTATGCGGTCCGTCAGCTGCGGGACAGTTTAGCCTGGGAATATCTGCTAGCCCGCCACCGCTTGGGCGCTGGACTAGCTTTCTCCAGCGCGACCACGGTCGCTGTCAGCTGCTCAGCCCTGCCGGTATACGAGATCTACAAGGTCGGTGAAGACCTGCACTGGCTGCCAGGATTGGATTTCTTTGGACACTACGGCCTGGAACTGATCTTCATTCCCCACTGGAATAACCAGGACGGTGGCGAAGGACTGGACACCAGCCGCTGCTATATGGGGAAATCCCGTTTCGCGGAACTGATCGACCTCCTCCCTCCGGGGCAAACTGTTATTGGCATTGATGAGAACACCGGATTGGTGATCGATTTCCAAGCCGGCTGCCTGCATGCCGTGGGCCAGGGTACAGTCACGATCATCAAGGAAGGTGATGAGCTGATGATCCCGGCTGGGAGCGGATTGGATCTCAGCGAGCTGGGAGAATTCAAGCTCTGCGACCCGCTAGCCGGGATCTCATCCAGCAGCTGGCAGGCGGCTCTGCAAGCCCAGAACCAGCAAGCGGCTCCCGACACCCCGGACGAGGTGGTGGTCCAGCTGGCAGATAAACGGGAAGATGCCCGTAGGAATAAAAACTGGGAGCTGGCTGACCAGCTCCGGGGTCAGATCGAGGAGTTAGGCTGGACTGTCCAGGATAACCCGGATGGGTATCAACTGGAGAAACTTGCCAACTGACCCACCTACGATAACTAGCTCAGGCAATCCATCCGAAGAGGACAAGGAGAGGGTTCATGACGGATAAACCAAGACTGGGATATATCGGTTTGGGCTTGATGGGGAAACCCATGGCCCAAAATCTGCTGAAGGCTGGCTATCCGGTCGTGGTCCACAACCGCAGCCGGGAGGTAGTCAAGCAGCTGGTAGCTGAAGGTGCCCAGGAGGCATTCAGCCCCCGGGATGTTGCCTCCCAGGTAGACATCATCTTCACCAATCTTCCGGATTCCCCTGATGTCGAACTGGTCGCCCTCGGGAAAGACGGCATCATCGAAGGGGTCCGGGAAGGCTTGATCTATGTGGACCATTCCACCATCAAACCCTCCCTGGCCAGGAGGATCGAGGCAGAATTCACTGCCAAAGGCGCGTTTGCACTGGACGCTCCGGTGAGCGGCGGTGATATCGGAGCCCAGAAAGGTACGCTGGCGATCATGGTTGGTGGTCCGGCAGCAACCCTGGAAGAGGTGCGCCCGATCTTTGAGGTTGTTGGCAAGACCATCACGCACGTGGGGGAAGCTGGGTCTGGCCAGATCGCCAAAGCAGCCAACCAGGTCATGGTCGCCGCCCAGATGGTAGCCATGGGAGAGCTGCTGATCCTGGCCAAAAAGGCAGGAGCAGATCCTGCCCGGGTCATCCAGGCCATCCAGGGAGGCGCGGCCCAATGCTGGACCCTGGATGTCAAGCCAGAGCGCTTATTTGCTGGGAACCGCCAGCCCGGTTTCAAGGCTTACATGCAGGAAAAGGACCTGAAAATCGTCATGGACACCGCTCGCGAGTACGGCGCTCCCCTGCCTGCGGCAGGTCTGCACACTCAGCTCTACAGCTCCATGCTGGCAATGGGTATGAAGGACCTGGATAATTCCGCTGTTATCGCTGTCATCGAGGAGCTGGCCGCAACGACCCTGCTCGATTAGCACTGGCGCGCGATCCCGTACCTGACCCCAAGGCAGAAGGAGCTCCTTCTGCCTTTATTTTTGGAGCGGTATAATTGCAGGGGATCTGAACAGGAGGGAAATGTGAATAAAAGGCTCTCGATACTCAAGGATATCCATCTCGACCAAGGTACCCTGCGGGATTATCTGCTGATCACCCTCGGATCTGCTCTCCAGGCTGCTGCTTTGAGGGCTTTTCTGGTGCCTGCTCGCCTGGCAAGCGGCGGCGTCAGCGGCCTCTCCCAGATCATCAACAGCTATACCGGATGGCCGATAGGCCTGATGGTGGTACTGGGAAACCTTCCGCTGTTGCTGATGGGCTGGCGCTACCTGGGAGGACCCCGCTTCGCAGCCCGCACAGCCTACGCCATCCTCATTTTTTCGATCCTGGTAGATATCCCACTGCCCTTTTTCTCCGGAAGCGGACTCACACCCGACCTGGTGCTGAACTCACTCTTTGGCGGTGTGATCAGCGGGATCGGATTTGGATTGGTCTACCGCGGCAGGGGAACCAGCGGAGGGTCTGACATCCTGGCCAGGATCCTCAGCAGCTGGCGGGGGATTCCAGTCACCCAAAGCTATTTGCTGACAGACGCCTTAATCATCTTCCTGGCCGGGATCTCATTCAGCTGGGAGAACGCGCTCTATGCCCTGGTAATGCTCTACGTCAGCGGCATCGCCGCCGAATCCATCAGCGAGGGATCGAATGTCTTGCGGACGGGTTTGATCATCACTGAAAACCCCCACCCCATCATCGAGGAGATCTTCAATAAACTCCGGCGGGGCGTGACCATTCTGGATGGAAAAGGGGGTTATTCTGGCAAGGACAAGACCCTCTTGTTGTGTGTTGTCACCCGGGCAGAGATCCAGCACCTGAAAGCGATCACCCGCGAGCTCGACCCGGCAGCGTTCCTGATCATCGGCCAGGCTCACGAGGTCCGGGGAGAAGGGTTCCTGCCTATCATCGAAGACTGAAAATCGGCTGCGCATTCATGCAACTTATTCAGCGCCTTTCCGTATATTTTCTCAAGGCAAGGCGCAAGGAGAAATTGAGTGTCAAACGAAGCACAATGGATTGCTGATGCACGAACCGGCGATAAGGAGGCATTTTCCAAACTTGTCGAAAAATATCAGAAACCGGTTTACAGCGTATGCTATCGGATGCTGGGCACCCCGACAGCTGCGGAAGACGCAGCCCAGGAAGCCTTCATCCGGGCTTATCAGGCGCTGGACCGCTACGATCCGGATCGATCATTTGCGACCTGGCTGCTGTCAATCGCCTCAAATTACAGCATAGACCAGATCAGGAAGAGAAAAGTGACCATTCTTTCCATGGACAGCGAGAAATACGGATGGATGGTGCCGCCAGATCCAGGCCCCAGCCCAGAACGGGCAGCCCTGGAAAAAGAAAAACAGGCTCTGGTCCAGTCCCTGCTGGCAGAACTAAGCGAGACGGACCGGGCCGCAGTGA
The DNA here is from genome assembly GCA_045888315.1 of Anaerolineales bacterium. Classification (GTDB taxonomy): domain Bacteria; phylum Chloroflexota; class Anaerolineae; order Anaerolineales; family UBA11858; genus B10-G9. The sequence continues at coordinate 22,257 of JBGCVQ010000098.1, forward strand.
TCCTGCAATTCTGGCATGAGTATTCTTATGAGGAGATCGCGGAGACACTCGAGCTCAGCGTCAGCGCCGTCAAGAGCCGCTTGTTCCGAGCCCGGCGCCTGCTGGCCGAAAGATGGCAGGACATGGGTCAAACTTCAGCCCAGAGCTTAAACCAGGCAGGAGAAAGGATTGCACATGAATCACCAACAATTTGAGAACTGGATTCTGCTGGAAACGGATCTCGACCAAAATGAGCAGCGTGAACTCCATCAGCATCTGAAGGGCTGCTCACAGTGCCAATCACTTTACCAGGCCGTCCACCAGCTTGATCACCTTTTCAAGATTACTCCCGAACCAGCTCCAGCAGCGGGCTTCTCAGCCCGCTGGATGGACCGGATCGAAAAACAGGAAAAACGCAGGAATCGAATGATCCTGGGGATCACCCTGGCAGTCATCTCATTGGCTACCATGATCCTGCTTTCCCTGGTTGGACTGGAAATCCGGTCGGCGGTCGATACCTTTCCGCAGATGCTTCTCCAGCTCGTGACAACGATCGCGGATTGGCTCGTTTTCCTCAACCAAGTCAGCAATGTCCTCACCCCGCTGGTCAGGGTAGGAACTAAATTCATCTCTCCCCTCTGGGCCTATACTCTGGTATTCAGCCTGGGAGGAGCTGCTACAATCTGGATCATTGCTTCTTTGCGGTCCAGGAATATGCAGAAGGAGCTAAACTAATGAAAACAATTACACGCATCTTGATCCTGCTGCTGCTGGTCTGCACCGTGGTCGTTCCAACAACAGCCCTTGCAGCGGGAAATAATGACGATAAGGTGATCTTCGGGGGCAACTATACCCTCCAGGAGGGTGAGACGCTCAACGGGGACCTGGTCGTCTTTGGAGGGAACGTTATCCTGGAGACCGATTCAACCATTAACGGTGACACGGTCGTCTTTGGAGGGAACGTCACCTCGAATGGCACCATCAACGGCAATCTGGTCGCCCTCGGTGGTATCGTTACCTTGGGCAGCCAAGCCCAGATCAATGGGGATCTGACGGTAGTGGGCAGCAGTTATAATCAGGATCCCAGCGCCAGGATCAGCGGGAACATCGTTACCGAAGACAACGTCCCCTTCGACTTTCAGCTGCCGAAGAATCTCGGCCTGCTTGAAGGACACTTTCCTCGCCTTCAACTCAACCAGCTTCCGTTCGTATCTCCGGCCTGGTTCTTCTTCCGGATCTTGATCTGGACAGGGCTGGCAGTTTTGATCGCCCTTTTCATCCAGGATCAAGCGGCTGTCATCAATCGAGCAGCGTTCGGTGAGCCGATCATGTCTGGTGTCGTGGGCTTGGGTGTGATCCTGATTGCCCCCCTGGTGCTGATCGCATTGATCGTGACCATTCTGCTCAGTCCTGTCAGTCTGGTCGGAATCTTCGCGCTGATCGCGGCCTGGGTCGTTGGCCTGGTATCAGTGAGCATCGAGGTCGGCCGCAAACTATCGCGGGCCATGAATCAGACCTGGCCGGTGCCTTTGATGGCTGCCCTGGGAATGTTCATCCTGGTGCTGTTCTTCAACGGCTTCAACCAACTGGTCCCCTGTGTGGGCTGGCTGCCCAAATTCATGCTGGGCGCCTGGGTGATGGGCGCTGTGATCCTGACCCGTTTTGGAACTCACCCCTACCCCGCCCAGGAAACTGCGCTGACCGCACCGGCCGCACCGGCTGCACCTGCCGCACCGGCCCAAGAGGCTATCCCTGAGGACTTTCCTCCAGCGGAGGTCAAGCTGGCAGTCTCAGATGTAAATGCCACTCCGGCAGCCCGTGAACTCGCTGAAAAGGAAGGCATTGATCTCAGCAAACTTACTGGCAGTGGTTCAGAAGGCAAGATCACCATCAACGATGTCCGGAAAACCATCAAGGATCGGGGATGGACCTACGATAAGTAAAAATGAAAAGCCCCGGCATGTCATGTGCCGGGGCTTTTTTTATCCAACCCACAGGTTCAAGATCTTCGACGCCGCCTGATCCAGGCTGCAGAAGTAAATCCAGCGGCACCCAGGCCTAGCAGGACCTCCAAGATCCTGATCCAGGGTATAGCTGGTTGGACGACCCTTGTGGGAGTCTCCTCTTCGATGACCTCATAATAGCTCTCGATCTCCGCTTCAGCCGTTGGTGCAGGAGCCGCTCCCCCGTCTTCCCCTGATTCCGAGCTCGCTGCGCCATCAGTTCCGGGTTCAGCCGCTCGGTCGCTCTCCTCCGGAGCTGTCTTCGCCTGCCCTTCTGCCACATCCTGGGCAGCTTCCTCGGGGAGATTCTCTTCCTCCACAGCACCGACCTCGCCGGTAGCTCCCACCTCAGCAGCCGGGGCAGCGGCTTCCTGGGCCATTTCAGCTTCCTGATCAGCAGCATTTTGGGATTCCATAGATTCCTCTGCAGCCAGCAAGGCTGGTTCCTCCACGGCATCAGCCGCCGGGGCGGCCTCCATAGCTGCTTGTGGGAGAGCTTCTTCAGCTCGGGGAACCCCGGCAGCAGGCAGAGAGCCTTTCAAGGAGCCAGTCCCCAGGTCAACAACTACCACAGCGATGAACAGGAAGGACAGTACAGCCGCTGCCCAACTGTAGCCCACCGCTGGAGCCCTGGATCGCCGGATCCCTGCTTGCTGGGCTGAAAGGGTGAAATTTCGGGGGACTTTCAACGTGGGTGTCCTGGACAGGATGTGTTTAGTCCGCTTCAGGTCGTCCAAGGCAGCCCGAACCTCAGGCTCACTGCCCAGCCTGGCCTCAAGCTTCTTGACTTCCCGGGTACTCAATTCTCCATCCAAGTAGGCGGACAACTGGACCCAGTCCCTGTTAGAGATCTTCATACCTTCTATACCTCACCTAGAGGACGTAAACTGCGGGGTAAAAGTTCCTTGAACCCCGCTAAACAGTCCTGCATGCTCTGGCGGGCGCGGGCCAGGCGGCTTTTCACTGTCCCTAGCGGGCTTTCAATGACTTCCGCCGCCGCCCTGTAATCCAGTCCCTGGATATCCACCAGGACGACAACTGTCCGGAAATCGAAATCGAGCCGGTCCAGGCAGATCTGGATGGCCTCTGAGAGCTCTCTGCGCTGTGTGAAATCCTCCGGGCCCTCACCTGGATCCTCCATCCAGGATGGGGATGGGATGTCTTCCCCTTCCTGGTTCTCGGGTACCAGGGGAACGACTGGCTGGCGCTTCCTGCGGCGGTATTCGTCATAGCAGGCGTTGCTGACAATTCGCAGAAGCCAGCTCTTGAATGATCCCCCGCGGTAGGTATGTAATTTCTTATAAGCGGAAATAAAGGCTTCCTGGGTCGCATCCGCAGCAGCATCCTGCTCACCGATGATCCGGTAGGCCTGGTTATAAACCTGGGTTTGGAAGTGGAGAACAACCCGATTGAACGAGTCCAGGTTCCCTGCCTGCGCTTGATTGATCAGAAGCTGGAGATCTTCCATACCTGGGGTTTCCGTGTCTGCCCCGCCTACCGGTTCCAGCGGGAATATTGGCTTATCGACCAGTGAGAGTGCTGCCGTTATTAGCCCTCTAGCTGATCCAGGAGTTTTTGATAGGCATCCACGTTAGGCGGGTTCAGACCGATGATTTCCTTAACAACAGCCAGGGCTTCGTCCCTCTTTCCAATGTCGAGCAGCAGTTCACCCAGCCCATCCAACTCCGCGATGGCCAGCTCCTTTTTCCCAAGACCTTTATAGAAGTCGACCAACTTGCGGATCACGTAGACTTCCCGGGGAACCTCCTGCTTCAATGCCGTCAAGTAGTTATGGATGGTTTCGCCATCGACAGCAGGGTCCAGCTGGTCGATGAAGCGCTCGATTTCCTTTTCAGCTGCTGCGAATTTGCTCAAACGGTAATTCAGGTCAATGATGGAAATGCTTGCTTTCTGGTTCCTGGGAGCCACTTCACCGATCTCCTGATAGGTGGTGATGGCTGATTCCCAATCCAGCCGCTGGATATCAAGGTCAGCCAGGCGCTGCAGCAATCGCAAGCGGGTATTTCCGCCATCTGCCACTGTCTTGGAAATTGCCAATGCCTTGACGTAGGACGAGCGAGCACTGTCCAATTCCGCCAGAGAGAAGAACACTTCTGCCAGGTTGATATATTCCTGGATCGCCTCCTCCCTCTGGCCGTATTCCTCAAGGAGATCGATCCTGCGCTGGCGGATCTCAATATTCATGGGCTGCAGCTCGATGACCTTATTCAACATCGCCAGGGCGCGTTCAGTCTTACCCTGGACAGTATAGACGTCAGCAACTGCCAGATACTTGGTAACTGCGCCGGAGATCTTGCCTTCTTCCATCAGCAGATCCCCGATCGTGATATGGAGCGGAAGGAAAGTGGGTGCATTCTTCAGGGCAAAGAACGCCATTTCCATGGCAGCGCCATAATGCCCTTCCTGGGCTAATTCCATGATGTTGCGGTGGGCGCCCATGATCTGGCTTCTGCGGTCATCCAAGAGCGCGTCCAGCTGGGGAAGCAAGAATCCGTCCTCGGATTTTCCTTTTGAGCGCAGTTCCGAGAGGATCTCCCTCCAATCAGGTCTGAGCAGCATTTCCTTGATATGGCCGCTCATATCGATATAAGCTTCATTTCCTTCCTGCTGTTCGAGGTCATCCATCATCACTTCATAGAGATGGATGAGGTCCTCAACATCCTGTTTTTCCGCCAGGGAGGTATCAGCGATACGCAACGCTTCCAGGTATTCCCGGCTGGCGTCAACCCACTGCTCCATACCGGCATAGTAATCGGCTAAGAGCAGGCGCGAGGCCAGGGCAAAATTCTCGTTGGAAACTGATTTATTCAAAGAACGGATGGCGCTTTCCATGCGGCCCAGGTTGCTGAACAGGTAGCCAAGCATGAAATAGGCCGCCGGATTAGTGTACCCATCATCAATGGCTGATTTGATGTATTCTGCCGCATCCTTCTCGTTTCCACCGGAGTAAGCCTCGATGGTTTGGGAAACGTGAAGCTTGAGCAGGCTGTCGTCCTCATCAGCGATATCAACAGGGTTCTCATCACCCTCAGCGTTCCAACTCAATGCAGAATCCAGATCCCGGGCGCGGGATGGTTTTCCGCCTTCAGCCATGATCTCCTCTTCAAAGAGCGCTTCAGCAAGGACGACCAGTGCCTTTGCCACTGCCTCTGCGATGGGGTTCTCGTAGACGGTAGGCTTTTCGGGTTCAGGCGCCTTCAGCTTGAGAGCATCGGTCACGACAATAGGTTCTGGTTCTTTGACGATCGGTTCGGGCAGGGGAAGCTGCCGGCCCTGATGGAGGATTTCCTTTGCCCGCAGAGCCATGATATTTTCAGGGGAGCACTTCAGCGCCCGGTCGATCGATTCCGCGGCTTTCTTAGTGTTCCCGCCCATCTGCAGCAGGCTAGCCGTGTTGATATATTCACTGACGGCCAGCTTTTTCTTCCCCAAGCGTTCATAGACCATGCCCAGCCTCGCATGGGCTTTGACGTTATGGATGTCAAGCTCCAGAACCCGCTTCCAGTTCTCGATGGCTTTCTGGATATCCTCGTTGGTCAGATGGGATTCTGCCGCCTGCAAGGCAACTTTGACCGCATCGCTGACCTGGTCGATATCCCGGTAAATCAAGAACATCTTCTCGTATGGCGCGGGATCTTCCGCGTAAAGCTCTACGGCCTTCCGATAAGCCTCTAAGGCTTCCCGGTATTCCCGCATCTCATAATAAGCCAGGCCAATATTGGTTAATGCTTTGAAATTATTGGGATCGATATCGAGAGCCTGCTGATAATAAACGGCAGCGTCATTCCAGTTCTTTTCCCAGGCGGCGGAATTGCCTTTCGATAACAGATTCTGCAGCTCTTGATTCTGTTCGGTCATAAAGATCTCATCCGGTGGTTTTTACCCAATGTATTTTTCCAATGAACCCCAGTCTTTACCGTACTGCGCTTCCGTCGTCAGCGGAATCTCCAATGAGTATACATCCTCCATAGCGGATTTTACAAGCTTAATTGTCTCTTCAACCTCTTCCTGAGGCGCTTCCAGCACCAATTCATCATGGACTTGGAGAAGCATGCGGGCCTTCAGCTTGGATCCAGCCAGGGCATCTGCTACAGCGATCATAGCCAATTTCATGATATCAGCTGCTGTGCCCTGGATGGGCGCGTTGATGGCTTCCCGTTCCTCCCTGCGCTTCTCGTTCTGATTGCTGGCTGTCGCCAGGCGGGGAAAATAGCGCCTCCTTCCCAGCAAAGTCTCAACATACCCATCTCTGCGGGCTTGCTCGCGGATATCATCCAGGTATTTCTTGATGCCAGGGAAGCGCTGGAAGTAGGTATCCACGAATGTCTCCGCTTCCGCCAGGGTGAGGTCAGTGGTTTGAGTCAAACCGTAAGGACTCATCCCGTAGATCAATCCGAAATTGATGGCTTTGGCATCCCGGCGCTGGTCGCTGGTGACCTGGTCGAGAGGTATGTCCAGAATGGCTGCCGCTGTGGCAGTGTGGATGTCCTTTCCCTCCCGGAAAGCCTCAAGCATGGCCTGATCTTTCGACATATGAGCTGCCACCCGCAGCTCGATCTGGGAATAATCCACCGCGACCAGGTTCCAACCCGGGTCCGCCACGAAAGCTTTGCGGACCTGGCGTCCCAGTTCAGTCCGGACAGGAATGTTCTGCAAGTTCGGATCCGTCGATGCGATCCTGCCCGTCACCGAGCCAGTCTGGTTATATGAGGTATGCACCCGATTGGTGCGGGGGTTGACCTGGGTCTGCAGGGCATCCACATAGGTGGATTTCAATTTCGTGTATTCCCGGTATTCAAGCACCAGGGCCGGCACGGGATGCTGATTGCGCAGGGACTCCAACACATCAGCAGCGGTTGATTGATATCCGCTGGCGGTTTTTCCTCCCCGATCAGGCGGGACCAGCGCCAGGGTCTTGAAAAGAGCTTGGGAGAGCTGTTTGGGAGAATTGAGATTGAACTCATATCCCACTGCTTGGTAGATCTCCATCTCCAGTTTATGCAGATCCTTTTCCAGGCTGGCTGACATTTCCTTCAAGAAGTCAATATCCAGGCTGATGCCCTCCATTTCCATGGATGCCAGGACCTTGATCAAGGGCATTTCCATCTCCTGGAAGATCTTTCTGCTGCCTGTCTCATCCAACTCCCCTTCCAGGATGGGTTCAAGCATCAGCACCACCACCGCATCTTCTACGGCATACCTGGCGGCGTCTTCGATCGCCACTTCTGCCATGGTGATCTGTGATCTGCCTCTGCCAATCAAGGATTCGATCTCCTGCATGGAGCGGTCCAGGCGCACCCAGGCCAGTCTTTTCAACCCCAGATTCCGGGAATCCGGATTGATCAGCCATTCAGCGATCATGCTGTCAAAACTTAGCGGAAAGACCTCAAGACCGGATCTGGCCAGCATGATGTAGTCGTATTTCAGGTTATGTCCCAGCTTGGGGATATCCGGATCAGTCAGTGGGCCGCGCAGGGCATCCAGGACCTGATCCAGGTCCAACTGTTTACCCTTCTGGTGGCCAACAGGAATGTAATAACCGCCCTCCTCGGAAACCGCCAGCGATATCCCCACCAGGTCTGCCGACATCTGGTCAGTTGAGGTGGTCTCGGTATCGAAAGCGATCTGGGCAGCAGCGCCCAGGACTTCAGCCAGCGCCTTGAGATCATCAGGCGAGGTGATCACCCTGACACCAATGGAACCGGGCTCATCACTCTGGGAGAGGAACTCACCTTGCTCTGGCTCCCCTGCGCTGAACATGGACATCTGCCCTTCAGGCACGCGTTTCCCGTAAATACCTTCCACGGTGGACAGCCTGGTAAGCAGGGAACCGAACTCCAGGTCCCGGAACAGGTCTCTGACCTTGAGGGGGTCGAACCGATCAGGCTTGGCTTGGTCCAGGTCGATCTTAAGATCCAGGTCGCTGACGATCCTGGCCAATTTCTGGCTCAGGTAGGCTTCCTGCTTGCCCTCTATTAATTTGGTCTGGAAACGGCCGGAGACTTCATCGATATGCTGGTAGATGTTATCCAGGTTCTGATAATCCTCCAGCAGCTTCACCGCCGTTTTCTCCCCCACCCCGTATACGCCGGGGATGTTATCAGACCGGTCGCCGATGATGGCCTTAAGATCGACCACCTGGTTCGGCCAGACGCCAAGGGATTCCTTAACGTCATCTGGGAAGTAATCCTGGGCATCACTGAGAGATCTTCCGGGAAGGTTGACAGTGATGCGATCATTCACCAGCTGCAGCAGATCGCGGTCCCCGGTGATGATCTTAACCGCCAGGCCCTGGGTTACTGCCCAATTCGCCAAACTGCCCAGCACATCATCCGCCTCATATCCTTCCAACTCCGCCCGGGGAATATTGAAAGCATCCACCAGCTCGCGGATCCGTTCGATCTGAGGGCGAAGGTCCTCCGGCATTTTCTCCCGGGTGGCTTTGTATTCAGGATAAAGTTCATCCCGAAAGGTCTTTCCGGTATCAAAGACCACGGCTAAATAATCTGGTCGTTCCTGCTCCAGCAGCCGCAGCAGCACACTGGTGAACCCGTAAACACCAGCCGTAGGTTCACCTTTACTTGTCAGCCAGCGGGCGGAATTGGTTCCACCACTGGTAAGGGCGTAGTAAGTCCGGTAAGCAAGTGCGTGGCCGTCAATCAGGTAAAGAGTTGAAGTCATAGTCATTCCTGAGGATTGTCCAGATCCATCCAGCCCTTCCGAACATAAGCCTTCTTGAACGTGGATGGTCCGGGTGTGTATGTATTATATCCTGCAACCGTCCAGCACTCCCGGGAAACCCGCTGCTGGGAGAGATCACCCCCATTTGACTGTCTAAGACAGTATCACCGGCGGTGATGTAAGTCTAACACGGTTGATTATGCCGTTCAAGACGGGCAGGGATTCACAGCCAAATAGACAAACACCTCCCTGGAAAAAGGGAGGCGGTAAAGGATAAGGTTGTGGTCTCCAGGGTTGTCAGACGAAGATCTGCACCTGGAACAGGCAGGATCGAAAGGTCAGGAGTCTCAAGTAGCAGGACTGGGCCTATGCTTCCAGGAGCATTTCCACCAGCTGCAGGAACTCATCCCATTCTTCCATAAAGAAATGGACCGTCAGGTTGTTGAGCTCCAAGTGATAGGTGCTTTCCTCATCAGGCTCATCCGCCCGCCAGGCTAGGAAGTTCTCGGTTTCGGCGATGATCTCTGTATCCAGGTTTTGGTCATTTTCGTTTTCCATAACATCTCCTGTTCTGTTTTTCCCGTTCTAAGGGGGAGGCAGGACAAACCAGGGATTGACAAACCCGCCCTGGAAGCGGACCTCGAAGTGCAGGTGGGCTCCGGTGGAATTCCCGGTGTTGCCGCCATACCCGATCGTGGATCCCTGTACCACACTCTGCCCGCAGCCCACGGCAACTCCAGACAGGTGGGCGTAAAGGGTCTGATAGCCAGTCCCATGATCGATGATGATCACATTCCCATAGCCCCCGGTTGACCATCCGGCAAAGACGACCACGCCAGAATCCGCAGCGAAGATCGGCTCACCTTCTACCAAGCCGATATCGATCGCCAGGTGGCCGGACCAGTAATCGTTGCCAGACAGGGTATGACCGATCGTCGGCCAAATGAAACCTCCGGTGCCATAGATCCCCTCAAACGGACCGGAACAAGCCCCTTCGCCGTATACTCCGGAGGATACACCCGCAGCGCCTCTGGCGATGGTGGGCATGATCCACTGCTGGAATTCACGCTGTCCGCCAGGGATCATCACCATATCGCCCGGATCGATGGTCGGATTCAACAGGTCCAGGTCATTGCCGATCCAGTTGATGATCGCTTGCGGATCGGTGTCGAATTCAGCCGCGACCGATTCCGGGGTGTCTCCTTCTTCCCACTTATAAAAGATGCCGTCGATGGGTGGTATATAGAGTTCCATTCCCGGTCGCAGCGAATGGGGGTTGTCCTTCAGGGTGTCGTAATTGGACCACAGGATCGTTTCAGGCTCGATATTGAACTTTTCTGCAAGGGCAAACAGGGAATCCAGGGGCTGAACAACGTATGTGGTCACACTCGTATTCTCCCGTTCCGGGATCACTGTCAGCATCTTGGCAGCCCTGGTGATAGCAGGCGGATCGCTCTGCTGACCCACGAAATCAGGGATGCGGTAGCTCTTATCTTCCTGGACTGGGATCTCAACAGCCGGTTGGGGTTTTTCCTGGTATAGCGAGATATGCTGGTCAGTGAAATACTGCATGTACGCCAATGTACCGGCGCCAGCGATCAACAGAAAGGCCACTACCCATAAGAACCAAGAAAGAAGGATATCCCTGCGCATAAACCGATATTATATCCCCAGAGCGCTTATTCGTTAAGCGTTGCCAGGAACTCTTCGTTGTTGCTGGTCTCGCTGATCCTTTTCAGGATGGTCTCGGTAGCGGTGGATTGGTCCATACCCGCGCCGTGGGGTGGGTCGGAGACCATCTGCTCGTACATCCTGCGCATCAGCCAGACGCGGGGAGTCAGATCCGGGCCTAACAGCAGCTCTTCGCGCCGTGTGGATGAACGAGAGATATCGATGGCCGGGAATACCCGGCGTTCCTGCAGAGTCCTGGAAAGGTGAAGTTCCATATTGCCGGTTCCCTTGAATTCCTCGTACACCACATCATCCATGCGTGATCCGGTATCGATCAAGCAGGTGCCGATGATGGTCAGAGAACCACCTTCCTCGATATTGCGGGCAGCCCCGAAGAAGCGCTTGGGCGGATAGAGTGCTGAGGGATCGATGCCGCCCGAAAGGGTGCGGCCAGAGGGCGTGACCACCAGGTTATAGGCTCGGGCGAGCCGGGTGATGGAATCAAGCATCACCACCACATCCATACCGGATTCGACCAGGCGCTTGGCTCTTTCCAGGACCATTTCGGCTACCCGGACATGGGAGGAAACGGGTTCATCGAAGGTAGAGGAGATCACTTCCGCGTCAACCGAGCGGTCCATATCAGTGACCTCTTCCGGGCGCTCACCGATGAGGGCCACGATCAAGTGCACCTGGGGATATTTCCCGGAAATGGCATTGGTCATTTCCTTCAAAATGGTAGTCTTCCCTGCCTTTGGCGGGGAGACGATCAAACCACGCTGGCCTTTTCCCACCGGGGTGATGAGGTTGATCAGCCGGGTAGACGTGATGTGAGGAGAAGTCTCCAAGTCAAAACGTTCATTGGGGAAGATCGGGGTCAGGAGGCGGAAATCAGGCCGCCGTTTGGCTTCCTTGGGCTCCATCCCGTTGACGCTCTCCGCTTTGAGCAGGCCATAATGCCGCTCGGAATTCCGGGGAGGTCGGACATGGCCGATCACCAGGTCCCCGCTGCGCAGATCGAACCGCCTGATCTGGGACTGGGAGACATAGATATCGTCCGGCCCGGACATGTAGTCAGCTGAGCGCAGGAATCCGATGCCTTCGCTCATGATCTCTAAAACACCGCCCCTGACCTCGCGGCCGTTCAATTCAGCGTCGGCCCGCTGGATCTCCAGCATCAGTGCTTCCTTTTTAAGCCATTTAGCTCGAGGCACATCCAGGTCAACAGCGATCTGACGCATTTCAGCCAGAGGCTTATCCATCAATTCTTTAGTATCCATACTTTCTCTCAATAGGGGTAAGCTTGATAGGATGATAATACACTGTGATATAAATTGGAGAAAACTCCAATCTCATGCACCAACATATTCGCACAATTGCGATATTGGGGAATAAGCCAGGTTCAATTAGTCCTTAATGAGGGGTTTGAACGATTGAATTATAGCATGAAGGGCAGGTGTATGCAACGTTATAGGCGATGAAAACCAGCAAGAATTTCTGGTTTTTTTCAGAAGCACTTCCACCTCAACCTCTTTCTTCAAAGGAAATCCTTTCCAGCCTGTTCAACCCCCCACTGGCGAAAAATCCCCCAGTTACAAATGGTATAATTTTGCAGCAGTATGATTATGGTGAGGATAGGTGTAAAAATCTATGAAGATGCTTCTGGACAAATTAGAAGGCATTGAAGAACGCTTTCAAGAGATCAACGACCAGCTGCTGGCAGTGGGAGATGACTATCATCTGGCTGCTGAACTTGGCAAAGAAAAAGCTGACCTGGACCCTTTCATTGAGAAGATCCAGACATACCGGGAATCCCTTTCCCAGCTGGAAGAAGCCCAGTCCTTGGCGGAGAACGCTGAACCGGAAATGCAGGAACTGGCCGAGATGGAAATTGGGAGCCTGACTGACCAGATCCAGGTCCTGGAGGATCAGCTCAAGCGCATGCTGGTACCCAAGGATTCCCGGGATGACCGCAATGTCATCCTTGAGATCAGGGCTGGCGCTGGAGGGGATGAAGCAGGTCTGTTCGCAGGAGACCTGTTCCGGATGTACAGCCGCTACGCAGAGCGCAAAGGCTGGAAGATCGAGGTCATGTCCATCAGCGAGACTGGTGTGGGAGGCCTCAAAGAAGTCTCCGCGTTGATCAAAGGCCGCGGCGCTTATTCCAGGTTGAAATACGAATCCGGGGTTCACCGGGTCCAGCGCGTTCCGGAAACCGAATCACAGGGCCGCATACATACATCCACTGCTACCGTTGCTGTGCTGGCTGAGGTCGACGATGTCGATGAGATCAACATCCCTGCCAGCGATATCATCATGGATGTCTACAAAGCCGGGGGGCCTGGTGGGCAGAACGTCCAGAAGAACTCCACCGCCATCCGCCTGACCCATAAACCGACCGGGATCGTGGTCCAGTGCCAGGACGAAAGGTCCCAGCTCCAAAACCGGGAACGGGCCATGAGCATCCTCAAAGCCAAGCTGTACGAGATCGAGGAGACCAAACGGTGGGAAGAGCAGGATGCAGACCGCCGCTCCCAGGTGGGATCGGGCGACCGCTCAGAGAAGATCCGCACCTATAATTTTCCCCAGTCCAGGATCACCGACCACCGCATCAACTTCTCCGTTCACCAGCTGGCTGCGGTACTGGACGGCGAGATCGACCCCTTTATTGAGGAACTGGCAACCGAAGATGAAGCCAAACGCCTCGCAGAAGCAGGCTTTGACGAATAACCCGGACCAAGCCCCGACCTCTCTATTAAATGAAGTCAAGGGTTTGGTGACTCCCCACAGCGAATCCCCTACGCTGGATTCCCTGGAGCTGCTTTCACATGTCACTGGCTTGGACCGGGCAAAAATATTGGCTCACCCCGATCCCGTTCTGGATCCAGAGCAGGTCAAGGATCTGGACCGAGCCCTGAAGCAGATCCAAAAGGGCACTCCCCTTCCCTATGTGCTGGGGAAATGGGAATTCTTCAACCATTCCTTCCAGATCTCCAGCGATGTCCTCATCCCCCGGCCGGAAACCGAGGGGCTGGTGGAACTAGCCTTGGACTGGCTGGATGATCACCCCGAGAGGCGCTCCAGCCTGGAGTTGGGCACAGGCTGCGGATGCATCGCGGTCTCCCTGGCAAAAGCCCTCCCGGATCTGAAGATCAGGGCAACGGATATCTCCCCTAAAGCTCTGGAAATCGCCCGGGGAAATGCCCGACAGCATGGAGTCGAAGACCAGATCGAGTTCCTGGAATGCGATCTATTGAATGGGGTCCAGGGCAAGGTCGATCTGCTGATTGCCAATCTCCCGTATATCCCAACCAGAAAACTCCGCACCTTGAAGGTGTTCCAGACTGAGCCCATACTCGCCCTGGATGGCGGCGAGGATGGCCTGTATTACATCAAGCAGGTGCTTCAGAACGCCGGGGAATATTTGCAGCCCGGCGGCGCTGTATTCCTGGAGATCGATGAGGACACAGGCGCTGCCGCTCTCCAGCTGGCACATGATGTGTGGCCTGGTTTGCCAATCCAGCTCGATCAGGATCTGGCCGGTCAGGACCGCTACCTATCCATTCAATGCCCATGAATGATATCGCCCCCAGACTGCCGATTAGCCATCCCCAGGCTTTCACCCAGGCGGAACAACTGATCCAATCCGGGGGAGTGATCGCCTTTCCAACCGATACGGTCTATGGGATCGGCGCCAGCGCATTCCAGACAGAAGCTATCGAAAGGATCTACCACATCAAAGACCGCTCTCACCTCAAAGCCATCCCCATCCTGCTGGCTGATCCAGAGGATTTGGAGAAAGTCACACCTCCTCTTTCCCCGACAGCGGAAAGACTGGTGAAAAGGTTCTGGCCGGGAGCGCTGACCCTGGTCCTCCCTATGCTGCCAGCCCTTCCCGGGATCCTCTCCCCCACACCCACGATCGGGGTCCGCATACCTGACCATGCTCGAGCCCGGGCGCTGCTGCGGGCAGTCGGCCCCTTGGCCGCCACATCAGCCAACCTCACCGGAGATCCTCCAGCCTTGACCGCGGAGCAGGTCGAGCGTAGTATCGGCAGCCGGGTCCAGTTGATCCTGGATGGAGGCAGTGCTCCGGGTGGAATTTCCTCGACAGTGGTTGACTGCAGCGGAGAGGAACCGCTGCTCCTCAGGGAAGGCCCGCTCAGCTGGGATGAGATCAAGGGATTTCTGTCAAGCGCTGGCTGATCCGGATCTAACCAAGCAGGGTCAATGACCGCCGCCACTTGTACCCAACCCCGAAATTTTGATAAGATAGTATTAGACACCTTCATGATAGTGCCTAGCTAACCTGTACATCAGGAGGAACAGCCATGGAAGACAAGATGGATTTCGAACTCTCTGGAGGATCCCCGGATAAGAGCGAAGTATTCTCAGACAAGCTGATCTGGCTCTTGAAAGGATTTGTATATCCTCTTTGGAACCGGCCTTATTATAAAGAAGCAGCCAGCCGGGGAATGGGAATCGCGCTGGTCTTCCTGCTGCTTTTTGCCCTCCTGCAAACCATCGTTACCGCCACGACCGTCGCCACCAGCTTATCCGGTTTCGGCGGTGAGATCCAGGAGGCCTACAGCAGCGGGGAGATCCCGGACATCCGGATTGCCAATGGCGTTGCCAGCACTTCCGGGTCAGGAAAATACCTGATCGAGAATAACCGGCAGCTGGTTGGCATCGACACCACTGGTTCCACCTCTGAGATCGACACCAGCCAGTACAGCGAAGGTGTACTGCTTACACGGACTGATCTTCACCTGGTCAACGAGGACGGCTACCAGGTCTTCCCCCTGACCGAGCTGAATCAGACCTTCGGCGATCCCATTGTCCTGGATGCCGCCAGCGTCACCAGGCTCTGGAGCCGGATTGCGGTCTTCATCAATCTCTCGGTCTTCTTCGGGGGCTACCTGTTCTATTCGGTAGGTAGGTTCATTTACCTGGTCCTGCTGGGGTTGATCGTCTGGGCTGCTGCTTCGCTGAGCAAGAAGGGAGTGGATTTCGCGCCAGTCTTGATCACCGGGATATTCGCCAATGTGCCTACAACCTACCTGATGTTCATACTTCGAAAGGTCGGGTTCAATTTCTTCGGACTCCGGGCATTGATCCTGTTCGCTATCTGGGGCATCGCGATCGCTTTCGTCCTGAAAATGCGCGAGGGTGAATCTGCTCTCGATGCTTCTGTGAACGACATTATTTAGGTTAAGTCGATCACAAATCTACAACCGCAAGAAAGAGGGAGATGGGTCATTTCGATCCATCTCCCTCTTTTATTGCTGCCCAATTCAGGTGGACTTCACTTGGAATCAAGAATGAGCTCCCCCAGTCTTCTCTTCGGAACATGATGTCGGTCTCCGGTATCCCGCCAATACTTGATGCCGCCATTCTCATCCACTTCATCCAATACCACGTTCTCCGCAGGCTTCCCGAGGGCGATCACCAGCAGAATCTCGTAGCGCTCGGGGATTGCCAGTTCAGACCGCAGCTGCTCCCGCTTGATCGAGCCGATCAGGCAGGCTCCCAAGCCGAGCTCCACTGCTCCCAGGGTGATGGATTGGCAGGCAATCCCGGCATCATACTGAAATGACTTGGCCAGCTCCCTATCTCCCACAACGATGATGTAAGCAGCAGGCCTCTCACCTTCCTCTGGACCGTTCCATTCCTTGAGATACCCTGCCCAGGAAAGGGTCGGAAATATCCGTAGATTGCTCTGCTCTTGAAAGGAAAGGACGTATTTCAGGGGCTGCAAATTGGCGGAGGAAGCCGACTGCCTGGTGAGGTTGATTAACTTGCGAAGGGTCTTTTCCTTGATCCGGTGGGCCTCCTTAAAGCGCCTTACGCTGCGGTTGAGGCGGGTCAGCCGGGACATACCCTGCCAGCTGACAGAAATTCCGCCCAAGAGCGCTACGAGTGCAGCGGGAGGAGCTGCTATCACAGCTACCAGAAAGAAGAATACCTCTAAAAATCCCACCAGGTCCTGGATGACAGGGATCCCCTGCACCACGGTTCCCAGGGCATAGAGCAGATTGTGGAGAACCCCTCCCACCGGAAAGGCAGCCAGGGAGGCGATCAGCAGCTGCCAGTATTCCCGTGCCGATGGCCAATTCCAAACCCAAGCACCTGCCAGGCAGGCCAGGGCAAAATACAGCAGGGCAATACCGGGAGGATTATCAGAAACGCCCAGAAGTAAAGACCCTCCACCGCCCAGCAGACCAGCACCCAGCAGGATCCACTGCGGAATCCTCACAGATGACAGGGTTTTATATAGATTGGACATCATTCACCTCCAACAGGGGGGAGTTAAATTGATTCAACCAGTAAGAGTACTTTCAACTAGAGATCGGAGAGGGACCAGGTAGGAGCCGCATCCATTTCCAGATCATCCCGAAAACCCGCCTGGAAACGGAAACAGCCCGCACCGGCGATCATCGCCGCGTTATCTGTGCAAAGAGACAGTGGGGGGATATGCACCCTGTATTTCCGCAGGGATTTGAACTTTTTCCTCAGTGCCTGGTTGGCTGAGACGCCGCCAGCCACCAGGATGTCAGTGGTGCCAAACTCCTCGGCCGCCCGGATGGTCTTTTGAAAAAGGACTTCGACCACAGCTGCCTGGAAGCTGGCTGCCAGGTCAGCCTTGGGAAGGCTGCTCTTGGCTTTTTCGAGGTCCTGGACGGTGCGCAGCACCGCTGTCTTCAGACCGCTGAACGAGAAGTTATAGGTCTCATCCAGCCAGGCCCTCGGAAAATCAAACATGCTTGGGTTCCCTTCTTCCGCGGCTTTTTGGATGGCCGGACCGCCTGGGTAACCAAGATCCAGCAGGCGGGCGACTTTATCAAATGCTTCGCCAGCTGCATCATCCAGGGTCCCACCCAGGCGCTCATATACAAGGTGGTCTCTCATCAGGTTCAGTTCGGTGTGTCCGCCAGAGACGATCAGTGCCAGCAGTGGAAATCCAGGAGGATCCGGTAGTTCCTGTCCCTCCTCTACCAACCAGGGCGAGTAGAGGTGCCCTTCCAGGTGATTGATCCCGATCAGCGGAAGTCCGCTGCCAATCGCCAGGCCCTTGGCCATATTGATGCCCACGACCAGGGATCCTGGAAGCCCCGGCCCCCGGGTGACAGCGATCCCATCCAGGTCGGCTAGTTTCAGGTGAGCTTCCTTTAATGCCTGATCGACTATGGGGTAGATGGAGAGGATATGCTGCCGGGAAGCCACCTCAGGGAATATGCCCCCGAACTGGGCGTGCAGATCCACTTGTGAGGCAACTGCGCTGGACAGGATCACCCGACCGTTCTCAACCACAGCCGCGGCTGTCTCATCGCAAGACGATTCAATACCCAGGATTCTGGCCAGGGGTTGATCCAGATTCACCCGCGAGTCTCCACCCAGTTCTTTCTCACTCATCTCCGCACCTCAAGTTCTTTTCGGTCCTCAGTCCTCCGCGGACCAATATTTCATGGGAAGCACCAGATCATAAGGATATTCCCCCAGGATCTCCATCTTGCCATCCGGACGGACCCAGACTGTGTCCTCCAGCCGGCAGCCCATACCTTGCTCGGGATAATACAAACCTGGCTCGATGGTCACCACCGATCCCGCACTGAGAAGATCAGATTCCTCACCGCGCTTGCTGAACCAGGGACTTTCATGGACATCGAGTCCCAAACCGTGCCCCAGGCTGTGCACGTACCCCGACTCAAGCTGGTTGTTCTGTCGGATCGTTAGGTGTCCGCGCTCCTCAAACAGCTCGCAAGTGCGGTCCTGATAGACTGGCGCTGCGACACCCAGACTGAGCTCCTCCATCAGCTTGTCATAAACGTACTTGACATCGTTGTAAATCTTCTGTTCTGCTTCCGGAGCATATCCAAGACACCAGGTCCGGGTGAAATCAAAGAAATACCCACCACCTGCCTCCTGGGGAAAGATATCGTAGATGATCGTCTTTCCCAGGCAGATCGGATCATCCAGCTTGCCTGCACTGTGAGGGATCCCGGCATCACGACCGATGGCGAAGATCGTACCTTCAGGATTTTCCACTCCGCTTTTCGCCAGCCAGAGATTGATCTGATCCTTAACCTGTCCAATTGTCAGCGGTTTCCCATCCTCATTGAGAAGGACTTCATCCTGGTTTACCCGGGAATTCTGAAGCAACCCGGCCGTTTTCCCCACAACATCTGTGGTGATCCTTCCCATATTACGGATGCGTTCGATCTCAAAGTCATCTTTGGTCGCCCGTGCTTTGAGCAGGACGGAGTCGATGCCCTCTCCCAGGAACTCCACATCCGGCAGCATTTTCTCTAGCTCCTGCAGCACTCCATACACCGTGCCAACTTCCTCCTTGCCGTAAATGGAGACCCGGCCCCCGGTGATCCCCAGCTCCTCGAACATCATCTTCAAGATTTTAGCGCTGGCAAGGGGCATATTCCCAGCAGACTCTTTGAGGACATTCATGAAGTTGTATTTGGAGGTGACGATGGTTTCGATGCCCGTGGAAGCTGCCTCTTCGCGTTCCATGGCTCCGCAGAACAGCACCGGTTCCATACCGCGCCTCAAGAACAGGTCCGCCTGGCTGACATGGACATTGCCCGTGAAGTAGGTCATGGCAGAATTGTGAACAGCCGGACCCATGATCCAGATCACATCGATGTTCTCCTTCTGCATAAGGTGCTGAAGATCATTTTTCATATTCGCTCCAAGCGTTCTGTATAGTCTGGACTAAATTCGCATCGGATTCCGGGAATACCGTCCGAGGGTCGAATAAGACCTGGTCCTTATCCACCCGGCCGATGACAGCTGGTGTGCTCCTGCGGAGGATTTCCAAGAGGCGGTTGGGATGCTCCACATCCAGCGCCAGGACCCAGGTGGGTAGGGTCTCGCCCGGGAGGGATCCTCCTCCCACCATGGACTGGGATTCGATCACCCGGCCCATCCCTAATTCATCCTGCCAGCCCCGTGCCCGTTCTTGAAGCTGGTCAATATCCGCCGCAATCATCTTCCAGACGGGGACGGACGAGAGCGCCTCTTCCTTCAGATAATGCCCCAGGGTGGCAGTCAATGCAGCCAGTGCCATCTTATCGGCCCGGATCGCCCGTGCCAGGGGGTGTACTTTAAGCTGGTCGATCAAGTTGCGTTTTCCGAGGATGATCCCAGCCTGGGGACCGCCCAGGAGCTTATCCCCGGAGAAACACACCAGGTCAGCGCCCGCAGCCAGAGATTCCTGGACCATTGGCTCATGTTTCAAACCGAATTGGCTGGTATCGATCAGGGCACCAGAACCCAGGTCATCGAAGAACCATAAGCCCGCTTGATGGGCGCTGGCAACGATCGAATCCAGATCAGGTTCACTTGTGAACCCAACAATGGAATAGTTCGAGGTGTGAGCCCGCATCACCGCTGCCGTGTCCGGGCTGTAAGCCCCCTCATAATCGAAGAGGTGCACCTTATTGGTCGTTCCAACTTCCACCAACTCAGTCCCTGAATGGCGCAGGACCTCCGGGATCCGGAAACCGCCTCCGATCTCGACCAGCTGGGAGCGGCTGATGATCACTTTTTTACCTCGGGTGAGGACGGTCAGGACCAGCAAGACTGCCGAGGCATTATTGTTGACAACCAGAGCGGATTCCACCCCCAGCAGCTCTTTAAATTGGGATTCTGCGTGCACCAGCCGCGAGCCCCTGCCCCCGGAATCCAGGTCGAATTCCAGGGTTGAATACCCACCGCCTATCTCACAGACAGCTTGCTGGGCAGCTCTGCTGAGAGGCGCCCGGCCCAGGTTGGTATGGACGATCACACCGGAAGCGTTGATAACCGGGATCAAGGTCGGCTGCAGACGCCCTTCCAGCTCAGCAGTCACCAGTGCCAGGATCCCATCCAGATCAGGGATCTCACCACCCTCATTTAAAAAACGCTGTCTGACCTGATCCAGGGACCGCCGAACCGCATCCAGCACAGGCTGATGCCCGAATTGTCCCTCAAGGGAGGTGGCGCGGGGGTCCTTCAAGATCTGATCTACGGATGGCAGCTGGCTCAGTTTGTTCATTTGGATTCCAGGGAAATGATTTTAGCGGTTGTCCAGATCCTCCTCGGGGTGCCATTCACTCCGATTTCGGAATCGCAGCAGAATTTCTATCAGGGACATCCCAATGGCAAGGATCACAGCCAAGCCAAAGGACAGAACCTGTCCTTTATTAAGCCAGATCATGATCCCGGCAAAGATCCCTATCATGGTCGATTCCCGGATTATAATTTCAAAACTGGCTGGCCCCAGCAAACGGATGACCCGGTTCAAGTAAGTCACAATCGGGATGGCAGTTCCTGTCAGTGCGAACACGATCGCCACGAAGAACAGCCAGCGGTTTCCCAGGTCCGGTTTCGTCTGGGTCATGAGATACAGCAAACCGAACCAGCCTGGTAGGGCCAGCAGCAACGTGATCGGAAGAACGGCTCGGACGGTTGGGGATCCTTTACCTTCCATGTCTCAAATTCTAACATACTGTGACCTGCTTCAGGTATGGGCGGAATTCAGGGACGAGAACAAAAATACAGGCAGAGGAGGGGAGTTTTGACCCCTATACCCAGGTAAAAAATGACGAAAACCGAACCTTAAAAAATTGGCCGAACCCATTAACTCAGCTAACATTCAAGTTGATGGACATAAATATGAGACACCAGCTCTTCTTGAAATCCCAACTTCTTAAGATTGTATCTGAGACTTTCCAAATTACCCCCATCTATAGGGGTTGTCACAGTCAGCTACCCCAAATCCTTGGGCAAATAGTACTCTAGAAGGGGTCGGTGTCCAGCATCTAGAAAAGCACGATTTCTTAAGATTGCCAACCTTAATAAATCGATTTTTTTTAGAGGGCGGGATTGATTGACTTACCCCCTTCCGATAAAATAGAGCATGAAGCGTTCCCCCTTCTTGGGATTAACATCACGAATATTCTTACGACCCACCAGTGATCCAGGAATACTCCCGGCAGAGAATCGCCAGGGAGGTCTTACGTCACTCTTGGGGAAGTGATGAGGAGGATCAATTAATGGAAGGAAAGCAAGCTTGGCAAGCTGCCCTGGGCCAACTCCAGATGGATATGCCCAAAGCAGCCTTTGATACCTGGGTCCGCGATGCAGAACTGCTCCAGGTATCTGATGGCGAATTTCAGATCGGCGTTCACAACGCCTATGCTCGCGACTGGCTCGACAGCCGCCTGAAGAGCACCATCATCAAGCTGCTTACCGGAACTCTCAACCGCCAGGTCGACGTCAACTTTATCGTCAACAACGGAAAAAGGACTGCCCCGCGGCAGGAACCTGATTACCTGGAGGAAGTCTCCCCGACTCTCACTGAGCCTGAGCACTCCCAACCCCAGCGGGTTGCGATCAACTTCCGCTATAATTTCAACAATTTTGTGGTCGGCCCCAGCAACCGCCTGGCCCATGCCGCTTCCCTGGCTGTTGCAGAAAAACCCGCCCAGACCTATAACCCGCTCTTCCTCTATGGAGGTGTGGGACTGGGAAAGACCCACCTGCTCCACGCCATAGGCAATGTCTGCCAGGCCCAGAACCTTGAAGTGCTCTACGTTTCCTCTGAGGAATTCACCAATGACTTGATCACCGCTATCCGGGGGCACACCACCCAGGCTTTCCGGGACAAGTACCGCCGCATCGATGTGCTCTTGATCGATGACATCCAATTCATTGCCGGTAAAGAATCGACCCAGGAAGAATTCTTCCATACCTTCAACACCCTTCACGGTCAGAATAAACAGATCGTGATGACCTCAGACCGCCCGCCCCGCGCTATGGTCACCCTCGAGGAACGCTTGCGCTCCCGCTTCGAGTGGGGGTTGGCTGCGGACATCCAGCCGCCTGATTTCGAGACCCGCCTGGCAATCCTGCAGTCCAAGGCTGAAAGGATGGGCTATTCTCTCCCGGACACCATCTTGGAGAATATTGCCCACCGATTCCAGACCAATATCCGGGAATTGGAAGGGGCTTTGACCAGGCTGATGGCTTACGCAGACCTGAGAGGTATGGCCCTCGACGAAAAGTTGGTCGAATACGCCCTGGCAGACCTGATGCCAGAAGCCCGGGAGATCGAACCTGACCGCATTCTCAAGACCATTGCCCAGGAATATGGCCTGACCATGGATGAGCTCATCGGCCAAAGCCGCAGTCAGCGGGTGGCATTCCCGCGCCAGGTGGCGATGTATATGCTCCGGGAAGAAAGTGACCTTTCCCTGCCCAAGATCGGCGAGATCCTTGGCGGTCGGGACCATACCACTGTGATGTACGGCCATGAGAAGATCACCGATCTCCTGGATCAAGATAAGAATCTGCGCAGAAAGATCGTTAATCTCCAGGAGATCCTTTACTCCCCTGTCAGCGTGGTCATGTGACCCTCGCTATCACAAGATCAAAAAAACCTGCTGAAGTTCAGCAGGTTTTTTTATTCATTCAGGATCCTGGTCCTTTTTTCGGCGGACCCGCTTGGACCATTCTTTCAACTTACGAGACCAGCTCTGCCAGGGGAATTCTACTGGCTTGGTATCTACCTCAGCCGCTGGCCAGGGGTCCAAATCGAACATTTTTCGAAAGACATACACACCGATTGCCTTGACTGTGGTCACGATCGGAGCGGCCAGGAAGATCCCTACCAATCCAAAAAGACTGGCCATGAACAGAGCTGCCACCAGCACTGCCGCCGGGTGTATGTCCAGGGCCCTTCCCAAGAAGCGGGGGGAGATGTAGTTGTCAAATAAGAAGTTGATCGACAGCGCGATAGCCAGGACCATGATCGAATACTGCCAGGGCTGGAGCCCAAAGTAATTACCCGGCTGGAAAAAGGTGACCAATACCATCACGATGGCGGTCGTCCATAAGCCCACATAAGGTACAAAGACCGCTAACCCGGTCAGGGCTGCCAGCGCCAGGGAATACCGCACTCCCAGCGCAGAAAGAACGATCAAATAGACAATAAACACCATCATGAAGATGATCAGCTGCCCCCGGAAGAATGAGTCCCAGATCTGGTGCAGCTGGCGGCCCATTCGGCGGATATCGTAATCGTACTGGGGTATCTGATCGATCTGGATCTCCCCCACGCGGCCGGATTCTGAAAGGATGAAATAGGCCACTACCAGCACGAAGAAGATCCTGCCAATGCTGACCGCGGCACCTGTTGCGATTGAACCCACGACCGATCCGGCTTGGCCTAAGAGAGGCTGGATCGCTGCCAGGATGCGGTTAGCCAGGTCATTGAGGTTAATCAAACCCCCTGCACCGTATTTCGCTAGAAAATCTGAAATGTTGTTTGCCAGCTCCGGCAGGTTGTTCGTGAAATCCTGGACGACGCGGACCAGCCCGGCCAGCTGCTGGGCGATCGCCAACCCTGCCCCTGTCAGCAGTCCCAGCAGCAGGATCACCAGCAGCAGGAAGACCAGGGTTGCGCTCACGCGCCAGGACATCTTGGTGCGTTGGGTGAGCCAGCTGACAACAGGCCTGAACAAGTAGGTGATGATGAACGCCAGGATCAGCAGGGAAACGATGGAGCGGTAATAAATGAATACACCGGCAAACAGCGCCACCAGCGCCAGGCCGATCACTAATTTAGTGGTGGTGGTCCAGGATGGAGAGTGGTTATCTTCTGAGGTCATGGCAGTATTTCCCCTTGGTTAAAAGCCCTGATTCCTTAAATCAATCCTTGTTCCAATCGGATGCATCAACCATCAACGAGCTTGGCAATGACGATGATGCGTTTGTTATCAACCATATAGGGATAACAGGAAATCAAAGTTGTGATGGGTTCCCCGGTGGACTCCAGATATTCTACCTGGTCCGGCTCGACGACCAGGACGTCCTCTACAGAATACGTGTAGCTCTGTCGGGCAGAAAACAAGATCACCAGATCGCCCTCCTCCAGCTGGTCCAGATCCCGGAAGATCTCGCCGTGGATGTCATTATGGGCAGAGAGAACGACGTTTCCGCTCTCACCTGGATTCGCTGAATAGATATTATGTCCCACGCCCTTCTTGAGCTGTTCAGGACCGTCCCCTTCCACGACAGGGACATCCTGATTGATCTTGGGTATCTGGAGCCTGATCGCATGATTCGGGCCAGGCGTAGGGATGGGAATTTCCCAGTAGGACTGCACGACTGGACGAAGATGGGAGGGGATCTCCTCGATATTAGGTTTGCTTCCCCCTGGTGAATTGGGTGGTGTGTGGCCGCCAGGAAGGACGACCGCTTTGATCAGCGGCGTTGGCGTGAGTGTTGGCTGCTCCAAAGCCAGGGCAACCTCCCTGTTCAGCTGCTGGAGGATATCCAAGCCATTGAACAGGACAAAAACCAGGCCGATGACTGCCAGGATCTCGACGGCCAGCAGAAAACCATCCACTACGCGTTTATTTCTTTGCTTGGTCTCCTGTTCTGGATCTGGGGGACCTTCCCCCGGAGGGGATGTGGTCCGCAGGTCCTCCCAGGTTGGCGGTTCTTCTTCGTTAACCAGCCTCACGACGCGTCCGGTTTCCCGAAAACGCTCGATACGCTCATGCCTGCCCGACCTCTGTTTTTCGATCAGCAGCCGGCGCAGCTCTGGAATGCTCAGATCTCTGGGGTCTTTTTTCCTCGCCACACCAAAATTATAATCGGGCTTTATCAAGATGCCAAGCGAGTAGGGATTCTTGCGGGATTCTAATATTAAAAAACCCTCCGCCAGACCCGGCACAGGGGGCGAGGTTTGCATGTATAATATTCAAATTGTGTGGTCATTGCCAGCCAATCGATGAATAATAAGAGCCTGACATTTCTCCTCTCGGATAACAAATTCCTGGTCAAACTTCTCCAGCTGGCCAGCCCCATCATGCTCCAGCAGTTCATCTTTTCGTCCTTGGGCATGGTCGACACCATGATGATCGGCCAGCTGGGGGATACCGCCGTAGCAGCGGTGGGCATTGCTAACCAGGTCTTTTTCCTGGTCACGCTGCTGTACTTTGGTGTCACCAGCGGTTCGGCGATCTTCACCGCCCAATACTGGGGCCAAAAAGACATCCCCCGCATTAACCAGGTCCTGGGACTCAGTCTGGTGATCAGCCTGGCGGGCGGAGGGATCTTCGCCGTGGCAGCCCTGGTCGCCCCTGCAAAGATCATGAGTATCTACACAGCTGATCCACTGGTGATCTGGCAGGGCAGCGAATACCTGAGAGTGATCGCCCTCAGCTATTTCTTGACAGCGATCTCTTACTCCTATTCAGCGATCCTGCGCAGCATCGAACAGGTCCACCTGCCAATGATCGTCAGCCTGGTTGCCCTCAGTCTGAACACCTTTCTGAATTACGGCCTGATCCTGGGCAACTTCGGCCTGCCTGCCCTCGGTGTTACGGGGGCAGCACTGGCTACTTTGATCGCCAGACTGGTCGAGACCCTCCTGACCTTGATCCTGATCTATTCACGGAAACTGCCCCTGGCAGCCCGGCTCCAGGAGCTGTTCCTATGGGATCGGATACCTTTCCGGAAATTCTTCCACACCACCCTGCCGGTCATCATCACGGAGATCGTCTGGTCCCTGGGATCTACTACTTATAACGCGATCTACGCCCATATCAGCACGGAATCGATCGCTGCCTATAATATCGCCATCACGCTTGACCGTTTGGTTTTCGTGGTCTTCATCGGTCTGGCGCATGCCTGCGCGATCATGATCGGCAACCAGATCGGGGCTGGCAAAACCGCAACAGCATCCATTTATGGCAAGAAATTCATCCTGATCGGCCTGCTAGGTGCAACCATATCAGGATTCTTGATCTTCCTGATCAAGAATCCCATCCTGTCGCTCTACAAAGTCACACCATTGACCTTGGAGTTTGCTAACCGGGTGCTGCTGGTGATGATCTTCTCGCTGCCTATTCGGTCCTTGAATCTGATCGTGCTGATCGGCATTTTGCGCAGCGGAGGAGATACCATCTACGCAATGCTGATCGACGCGGGAATCATCTGGACCGTGGGGGTCCCGATAGCCCTGCTGGGCGCGTTCATCCTCAAGCTGCCGGTTTTCTGGGTCTATGCCCTGGCGATGGTGGAAGAGGTCACCAAACTCACACTCGGTTTGATCAGGTTCTTCCAGGGACGGTGGGCACACAGTTTAACAGTGCCAGCTTGATATTCCTCGGTTTCTGTCAGCCCGGTCATGCTAGAATCAATCCAGGGAAAAATCAAGGAGATGCATCGCATGGATCCAAGAATCCAGAAGCTGGCCAAGATCCTGGTCTACCATTCAGCCCGCATCGCAGCGGGTGATCGGGTTGCCATCGAAGCGACGACCGCTGCTGAACCGCTGGTTCGAGCCCTGTACCGCGAGATCCTTTCTGCAGGTGGACACCCCTATCCTCTGTTGAAAATCCCCCAGCAGGACCGGGAACTGCTAACCTTCGGGAACGAGGAGCAGATTGGCCATGTGGATCAGCTCCGCCACCAGGCATATCAGGCATTCGAATCCCGCATTCGCATCTATTCCTCCACCAATCCCCAAGAATTGAACGATTTTTCCAGCAGCCAGCAAGCGCTTTTCCAGCAGTCCAAGTCCCCGATATTAAGGACCCAGCTGGAACGGGGAGCCAAGGATGAATTCAAATGGGTGACCACGCTCTTCCCCACCCAGGCCTATGCTGAACAGGCGGGGATGGATCTTGAGGAATTCCAGGATTTTGTCTATGGCGCCTGTCTGGCGGACCAGGAGGATCCTATCCAGAGCTGGCACGAGATCAAGGAGAACCAGGCGGCCGGGTTGGACCTCTTCCAGGGCAGCGATCGGGTCAAACTGACAGGTCCGGACATCGACCTGGAACTCTCGGTCAAGGGCAGGAAATTCATCAACTGCTACGGAATCAACAACATGCCGGATGGTGAGATCTTCACCGGACCGGTTGAGACTTCCCTCAACGGCTGGGTGCGCTACAGCTACCCTGCAGTCTATTCCGGGGTGATGGTCAAGGGAGTGGAACTTGAGTTCCGAGAAGGCAAGGTGGTCCGCGCTCAGGCGGAGGAGCAGGAGGATTATCTCCTGAAACTTCTGGATTCTGATCCTGGGGCGCGCTACGCGGGGGAGTTTGCAGTGGGAACCAACACCCAGGTCCAGCGCTTTACCGGTAACATCCTGTTCGACGAGAAGATCGGCGGTACCATCCACATCGCCCTGGGCTCTGGTTACCCGGAGACGGGCAGTTCGAATCAAAGCGCGATCCATTGGGATATGATCTGCGATATGAGAAAAGGCTCGACCATAGAGGTAGACGGGACACCAATCTATCAGGATGGCAAATTCATCCTCTAGGAAAAACGAGATACAGTAATCTGTGAAGGAGGCGGCATGCCGGATCGGGAACTGCTTTACGCAATGTCCAAGGAGAAATTGATCGACATGCTGGAGGACCAGGCGAAGAACTGGCTGGCCCATGACGGCTTATGGTTCCAGGCGGTTGAGCAGCACTACGGTATGGATAATGCTATCCAGCTTGATAAAGAAGCCTGGATCACCTTTACCCAGATCGAAGCGAAAAGGATCATGAAGCTGCACAATATCGAGCCAGGAGGCGGTATTCCTGCCCTGAAACAAGCCCTGCAATTTAGGATGTATGCCCGCCTCAATGAACAGTCTCTGGTCGAGATTGGCGATAGAGAGCTCCGATTTGAAATGAACGACTGCCGGGTGCAGAGCGCCCGCAAGCGCAAAGGTCTGGATGATTTTCCCTGCAAAGCTGTGGGCATCGCCGAATATGCCTACTTCGCGCACACCATCGATCCCCGCATCCGGACAACAGTGATCAGCTGCCCCCCGGATCCCCACCCGGAGAGCTATTACTGCGCCTGGCAGTTCACCCTGGAAGATAACCCCCTTTCCCTGGATGAGCTGCCCTGACAGACTAGTATGGGATATGACGAAAAAAATCCTGAACAAGAGTTCAGGATTTTTAATTCCTCTCAGTGTTTTTATGGTTTATTTTGCGCGCCAGAAACCCCGCCGGACTGCGATGACGTCCTCTTTGGTGATGAACGCGTTCTGATCGATCTCCAGGACCAGGTCCTCGAACTCCTGGACTTGGCTCCGGCGAATGCTGCTGGTGATCACTGACACCATGCCATCCTTGCCTCTGGCAGGAATTTCAGTGACCGCATAGTTATGTTTCCGCAGGGATTCCAGGATCGCTGCCCCCCATTTGGGGCTGATAACCCTAACCTCCGAAAAGCCGATCGCTAGTTTATCCTCGATGAACATGCCTACCACATTGCCGGTGGCAAATCCCCCCGCATAGACCAGCACGTTCATGAAATTTTCAATGTCAGAGAGGACGAAGGCGAAGGTCAGCACCCAGATCACGGAGTTGAAGAACCCTAACAGCCAAACCAGGAACTTGTTATTGCGCATGGTGAAGATCACCCGCAAGGTATCCAGAGTCGTGGCGATCACCCGGACTACGAAGATGAACAGGGCGATCAGCAGTGATTGGGTGCTGAATTCGAAGGTGAACATTTTACCGACCTCCCCTGTGGGAGATTATTCCTTTCCATCCAGGAGCTTGAAGTACATATCACTGGAATAGGCTTTGACCATCCTGCGCATGCTGAATTCCGGAGCAAGCGTCCGGATGGATTCCTTGACTCTGGAAATCCATTCCAGGGGCAGATCCCCAGCTGAGCGTTCATAATAGAGCGGGACGATCTCATTTTCCAGCGTATCATAAAGGTCCTCAGCATCCATATCATCCTGGAACTGAGTGTCCGGATTGCTTTCGTCCGTGCCGATCGCCCACCCGTTATGGCCGTTGTATCCTTCGCGCCACCAACCATCGAGGATCGAGAAGTTGAGCACGCCATTCAGGGCTGCCTTCTGTCCAGAAGTGCCAGAGGCCTCTTTGGGGCGCCGGGGCGTGTTGAGCCAGACATCCACACCCTGGATCATGTAGCGAGCCAGGTTCATGTCATAATCTTCCAGGAAGACCAGCCTTCCGCCAGTTTCCGCCAGCTTGACCTTGCGGTACACCTTCTGGATCAGGAGTTTTCCTGGCCTGTCCGCAGGGTGGGCCTTCCCGGCAAAGATGATCTGCACTGGCATATTGGGTTTATTGATGATCCTCAGCAGGCGCTCAAAATCGCTCAGGATCAGATCAGCCCTCTTATAGGTAGCAAAGCGCCTGGCAAAGCCGATGGTCAAGGCATACGGGTTCAGGAGCGCCCCAGAGGCGATCACCTGTACCGGATGGATCACATCCTGGGCCCACTGGGCGCGGGTCCTTTCGCGCATATAAAAAACTAGCTTGCGCTTGAGGTGGCGGCGGACTGCCCAGAGCTCTTCATCAGGAATGCTGGAAATCCCATTCCAGATCTCTGGGTCATCGATGAATTCCAACCAATCCAGGCCAAGATATCTTCCATAGAGATGCCGCAAACGGCGTGCAAGCCAGGTACCGGTGTGGACGCCATTGGTGATATAGCTGATCGGCACATCTTCCGTTTTCAGATCAGGCCACAGGTCTTTCCACATCTCACGGGCTACCTGGCCGTGCAGTTCAGATACACCGTTGCGCAGCGTGGACATACGCATGGCCAATACGGGCATGCTGAATGTCTCGCCCCAGGACACCTGGTGGCGGGCGATATCGAAGAAGGTATCCCGGTCCAGCCCCAGCATCTCCCTGAAACCGCCGAAGTACTTGTCGATCAGCCAATCTGGGAACTCATCACTTCCCGCAGGGACTGGCGTGTGGGTGGTGAAAAGCGTCCGGGATTGGACCTCGGCTTTGGCTTCTTCCAGACTGCGGCCCTGATCCATCAGCTCCCGGATGCGCTCCAGGGACAGGAATGCGGAATGGCCTTCATTCATATGCCAGACAGTCGGATAGCAGCCCAGAGCGCGAAGTGCCCGAACTCCACCGATCCCCAGGATGATCTCCTGGGAAATCCTTGAGTCAAGGTCGCTGTTATAGAGGCGGGCTGTCAGCTCCCGGTCCTCGTCAGAGTTACCCTCCACATTCGTGTCCAGCAAGTAAAGCGAGACCCGGCCAACTTTGATCTTCCAGATCCTGACCAGCACCTCCCTCCCAGCCAGTTCGACCGAGACGGTCAGGGGCTTGTCCTCCTCGTCCAGAAGGGGGATCACAGGCAGTTCATCGAAGTTGAGCTTAACGTAATTGTCCTCCTGCCAGCCATCCTCACTGATGATCTGCGTGAAATAGCCCCGCGTATAAAGGAAACCCATGGCTACCAACGGCAGCCCCAGATCACTGGCTTCCTTGAGATGGTCACCGGACAGTACGCCCAGCCCACCCGCATAGATCGGCAGTGTCTCATGGAGACCGAACTCTGTAGAGAAGTAGGCAATGATCTCATCATCCATATGCCCATGATTTTCCTGGTACCAGGTATCTTCTCGCTCCATGTACTGGTCAAAAGCCAACATGGACCGATCATAAAAATCCAGGAAGTAGCTGTCATGGGTCACAGCGTTGAGCTTGGCGCGCTCTACTTTGCGCAGGAATTGAACCGGGTTATGCGTCGTCTCTTCCCAGAGATCGATATCGATCCTTTTATATAGGCGCTGGACATCGGGATTCCAGGTCCACCACAGGTTATACGCCAATTCACCCAGCCTTTCGATGCGCCGGGGCAGGCTGAAATTATTCGGCAGAACTTCCCGCACCTTATCTGGAGTCAATCTGTTCCTCCTCTGAAATCTTCCATTTGTTTCCACGTCTAAAACCCCGCACATTCTACCATTTGTGGGGTAACCCGTAAACGCAAGGATCAAGCCTTAATAAAAGGTAAAAAAAGGTGGTACCTGCAGGACCAAGCTTGGGAGAACCCTCCCGGGTCAGGGAGATGGCCTGTTCTCAGCCCTGATCTCGCTCCACTCCCTGATATCCGCTGGTGGGGGAGGCATTTCACCCTGCGGTCTTCGCACCAAAGAGAGAGCCTCCTCGGGACAGACCGGAACACATAAACCGCATCCGACACAGTTTGCTAGATCGATCCGGCATATATCCCCTTCCAGATCGAGGGCATTGAACTGGCAGCGCTCCAGACAGTCACCGCACCCCAGACAGAGTTCCTCATCCACCACAGCGAAAAAGTCCGATCGGGATATCGCTGTAGAGTTGTTAAACTCTGCTACACTCCTCAGTATCCCGCAGCTGCAGGTACAGCAGTTGCAGATGTAGGAATTGTGATCCCGGTAGTTGCCGGTGGTGTGAACCAATCCAGCATCCTCTGCTTCATGCAGGATCTGCAGCGCCTCCTGCTTTGAGATAGGCCGGTCCACATCGCTGCCCTCAAAAGCCCCTTCCACGGGAGCAAAGACCAGGCAGTTCTCAACCGGGTGGTGGCAGGGATCCCCGATGAGACTTTTCTGAACCCGGCAGATGCAATCACGGACTGCCCAGGCCTTGGCATTTTCTAACAAACTGGAAGCCTTTTCATAAGGAAAGACTTCCATCTCGAAATCGATCGATTCCTGGACCGGGATGACCCGATGCACTGAGAGACCCTTACCGGTGATCCCCCCTTTGCTTTCCTGGAAATAGGCTTCAAATAAGTTGGCGATCTCCTCATCCAGGCGGGGGAGCAATTCCTCATAAAATCCAACCACGAAAGGCATCAACCCGAACAGCAAGGTGCCTTCCCCTTTAGCGAACAGGATCAGCCGTTTCCGGACCATGTCCTTCAAGATCCTCTTGGCTTCCCTGGCGGGTAGACCTGCCCGGGCAGCGATCACTTCCGCAGGTTCTTTTTCAAAAGACATCTCAGCTGCCAGGGCTGCTTCTTGGGGGGTGAATATCCTCTCCAAAAGCCGGATCTCGACCCCACTTTCTGTAGGGGGAAAGCGGTTGGGGAGGTCATCCAGTTTGTTAGCCAGTTTCTTGTAGGTGTTCCAGCTCATCAAACGCTCTCCTTTCTTCATCAGTCCAGCAAGCCAGCAGCCTCGCGAACCAGGATCTGTGCGACTTGTGTCTTGGGCAGCAGCTCCAATTCTTCTGTGCGGCCATCCTTCCAGATCAAGATCACCTTGTTATGGTCAACCCCAATACCGCTGTCGTCTCTGCTGACGTCATTCGCCGCTATCAGATCCAGTTCTTTCTTCTCAAGTTTATCACGAGCGTTCTCAAGTAGGTCCTCTGTTTCTGCAGCAAATCCGATCACGGCCGTTGGTCCGCTGCCTTCTGCCTTTTTCCTGGCAGCGATCAGCCCCAGGATGTCCTCGGTTGGCTCCAGATCAAGTTCCGCCAGTCGGCCTGATTCTTTTTTGATCTTCTGCTGGGAACGGGCAGCTGGCGTGTAATCCGCTACGGCTGCCGCCATGATCAGCAGGTCAGCATCCTTCGTTTCTTCCAAGACAGCCTGCCCCATTTCTCTGGCGGTCTGGATCTCGATCAGGGAGGCTCCCAAAGGCGCTTGCAAACAGGTCGGGGCGCTGATCAAGACCACTTCCCCTCCGGCGTCGATGGCAGCCTGGGCGATTGCAAAGCCCTGCTTACCGGATGATCTGTTGCTTAAAACACGCACCGGATCGATTGGTTCCTGGGTTCCTCCAGCCGTAACCACCACTTTCTTCCCCTGCAGAGGTCCATCCTGGCCCAGCAGCTGGCGCAGGTATCCTTGGAGGATTTCAGGCTCTAGCATCCGGCCCTTTCCTGAGAGGCCGGAAGCGAGATGTCCTGCCGCAGGACCCCAGATATGCACTCCCCGTCCCTGGAGGATCTTCAGGTTCGCCTGGGTCGCTGTGTGGGAATACATCCCGCCATCCATGGCTGGAGCGACGGCAATTGTCGTTCTGGATGCCAGGGCCGCCAGCGTCAGCAAGTTATCCGCCAATCCCCCGGCAAGTTTCGCAATCGTATTTGCGGTGGCCGGAGCGATCAGGAACGCCTGGTTCTTTTCCCCCAGCTCGATATGGAGGACATGGTCCTCCTGTCTCCATAGGTCACTGTCCAGATAAGCCCTGCGGCCGGTCAGGGCTGAAAAGGTCAGCGGAGAGATCAATTTGGATGCAGCATCAGTCAATATCGTGTCCACCAGGGCGCCGGCCTTGGTAAGAGCGGAAGCCAGCTCAGCGGATTTATAAGCCGCTATGGAACCGCTGACACCGAGCACAATCCGTTTTCCTGAGAGTATATTCATATTCTTCCATTCTCCCTTGGATCCATCCGTCAATTCAGCGGTTCATGTCCCAGATGATCCGCAGTCCGTCCAGCGTCAGCCAGGGAGCAACGATATCGATCACATCCGTTTCCCTGGCGATGATATCCGTCAAACCGCCGGTCGCGATGACCTTCATTTCCGGGCCAAGTTCCTTCCGGAATCTGGCGACCATCCCCTCCACTAGTCCTACATATCCAAATACCAGTCCTGACTGCATAGAATGAGGCGTATTGCGTCCGATCACCGAGGGGGGCGTGGTCAAATCCACCTTGGGCAGCTTAGCCGCCCGCTGGAACAAGGCATCAGCGGCGATGCCGATCCCAGGCGCGATCGCGCCGCCCAGGTAATCCCCCTCTGCCGAGATCGCGTCAAATGTCGTACCGGTGCCAAAGTCCACTACACAGGCAGGCCCACCGTAAAGGTGCTGCACGGCGGCGGCATCGACGATCCGGTCCGCACCAACGGACTTAGGCGTTTCGTAGAGCACCTTAACACCGGTTTTCACACCGGCATCGACCACCAGAGGATCATGGCCAAGGTAATCCCGGCAGGCTTGCTGAAAGATACCGGTCAGAATGGGAACCACGGAGGCCAGGCAGACCCCAGAGATATCTTCAGGCTCTAAGCCTTCATGGGCAAGCAGTCCGTCCACCAACAATCCGTATTCATCGGGCATCCGCTGATAATCTGTGGAGATCCTCCAGCTTCTCGCCAGCTCCTCACCCTCATATACACCCAGGGAGATATTGGTATTGCCGATATCGATCGTCATTAACATAGGATTTCCTTTACACGGTTGCCTGTATCCAGCAGCAATACTTTGGCTTTCCAATCCTCAAGATCCCGCTCCTCGACCAGGCCGTAAGCCATGATAATGATCCGATCTCCGGGATGCGCCAGCCTGGCAGCAGCTCCGTTAAGCTGGATTTCCCCTGAGCTAGCCTCGCCGCTGATGATATAAGTCTCGAACCTGGCTCCATTATTGAGATTGACAATTTGAACCTGTTCATATTCCGCCATGTCCGCCTGCTGGAGCAGGTCGCTGTCGATGGTGATGCTCCCTTCATACTCCAAGTTTGCATCAGTCACCACAGCGCGATGTATTTTCGATCTCAGCATTTTCCTAATCATATTCTAATTTCCTAACAAGATATTATCGATTAATCGCGTCTTCCCTACATACACAGCCAGTGAGAGCAGACAGCGCTCAACACGGCCTTCAAGCTCCTGCAAGCTTTCAGGATCGGCGCAAGAGATATATTGAAGGTCAGCTAAACTCTCCCCGGCGACTTCTGACCGGACGATCGCCCGCAGCTGCTCTGCCCCGCGTTCACCTTCCTGGAATGCGTCGCGAGCTTTGAACAATCCCCGGGAAAGACAGAGCGCTGCCCGCCTCTCCTGATCGCCCAGGTAGGTGTTGCGGCTGGACATCGCCAGACCATCTTCCTCGCGGACGATGGGGCAGATCACCATCTCGATCGGGTAGTTTAAATCCTTGACCATCTGTTTGAGCACAGCCGCTTGCTGGGCATCTTTTTGACCGAAGTATGCCCGGTCGGGACCCACGGCGTTGAACAGCTTGGCCACCACGGTCGTCACACCCCGGAAATGAGTCGGACGATAGGAGCCTTCCAGGACCTTGGTAAGCCGATCGACCTCTACCCAGGTCTGGAAATCCTCGGGATAGATGACCTCCACGGTGGGGATCCAGACCAGGTCAGCTTTCGCACCCTCCAGCAGCGCCAGGTCCCGGTCAATATCCCGGGGATAGTTTTCCAGGTCCTCCTCTGGCGCAAACTGGGTTGGATTGGCAAAGATGCTTACGACAACGGAGGGATTCTGTCCGCGGGCTTTATGTACCAGCGAGAGATGCCCATCATGTAGATATCCCATAGTAGGCACAAAGCCTACTGGTCGTTCCAGGCTGTTCAGCGCCTGCTGCAATTCACTTAATGTGGTGGCTGTTATCATCTTTGAACTCCCTGTGAAGTTCGACTTTTGCTTTGACCAGCTGATATAGGAGTTGATTGGTTGGAGCCGGCAGGCCGATGGACGCCCCCCGGCGGACAACCTCGCCGCATAAGGCCTCGATCTCTGTTGGCGCACCTCGCTGTATATCCTGGAGCATGGAAGACAGATTTTGGGACGTCACCCGGGCCACAGATTTGACAGATTCTCCTGGGTCGGAAAAATCCAGTACAATTCCTTGGCAGGACGCTAACTCCGCGGCTTCTTCAGCCGCCTGGACCATGACCGCGACCGCGTCTGGGCTGTGCAGTAGATGGCCGTTGTTAACCTCCAGTAAGGCCGTCAGGGGATTGATGCCCACGTTGATAACCAGCTTTCCCCAAACCAGACTGGAAAGGTCATTCACTTCCTGGACGACGAGGCCGGCATCCCGAAGCATCTCGACCAGGGGTGCCAAGCGCGGGTGCTGTTGGACAGAGATCGTCCCTTCCCCTCCCGGCCGAACCAGGCCTGGGCCAAGGCAGGTGGCACCGTAAGTGGTCACGCCCTGGGCGGTTCTCTCCTGGCCCAACGCCTCACGGAGGATTTCCGCGTTTCCCAAGCCATTTTGCAGGGTAAGGGCAATCCCCTGAGGTGAGAGAGCCCTGGAGAGCTGTTTGGCAGCCCTGGACGTCTGCCAGGACTTGACCAGCACCAGAACCAACTCTATAGGGGCAAACAGGGACTCATCGGCAGCAGCCAATGCAGGAAAACAAGCTCTATCCGCTCCCTCCTGGACGCAAATGCCAGATCGATTGACAGCAGCCAATCCTTCCTCCCAGGAGCCAAGCAAACGCACCTCAACACCTACCCGGGCCAAGCGGCTTCCAAAATAGAGGGCCATCGCACCGGTTCCAAGAATAGTCACTACTGCCATCGCTCAGGACTCCCCAACTTGATCCAAGAAGATCTCCCACTCCTCGTCTGGAATGGTGTAGGAATGCTCTTCCGCCGGAAAGGTTCTCCCCTCCACATCATCCCGGTAATCCAGCAAGGCTTGGTGGATCTCTGTGTGCAAGTTGGCGTATTGTTTCACGAATTTTGGGGTGAATTTATCGTACAGCCCCAGCAGGTCATGGGTCACCAGCACCTGGCCGTCACATCCCACCCCGGCGCCAATGCCGATGGTTGGGATCTCCAAGTGGGAAGAGATATAATCTGCGACTCGATCAGGAACGGATTCCAGAACGATCCCAAAGCATCCAGCCCGCTCCAACAGCAAGGCATCCTCCAGGATCTTCTGAGCAGCTCCAGCGGAACGACCTTGCGTCTTAAACCCTCCCAGTTGATTGATGCTTTGAGGGGTAAGCCCCAGGTGGCCCAGGACGGGTATCCCGGAGTCAATGATCGCCTTGACTGCCTCTAGACGCTCCTCACCCCCCTCAAGCTTGACCGCGTCCATACCAGATTCCTGCAGGAACCTGCCCGCATTCCGGACTGCTTCTCGGGCATCCACCTGATAGGACATGAAAGGCATATCCCCGATCAGCAGCGCCCGGGATGCTCCCCGGGAGACCGCCCGGCAGTGATGGAGCATGTCCTCCATTGTCACCGGCAGAGTGCTCTCATAGCCCAGGATGACCATGCCCAGGGAGTCACCAACCAGAATGGAATCGATCCCAGCCTGGTCGACAGCCCGGGCCGTCAGGTAATCATAGGCCGTTAACATGGTAATCGGCTCTCCCCGGGCCTTTTTTACCCGAAAGACAGCTGTAGTTACCTTTTTCGCAGGGGAAACAGGGGGATTGGACATGGTACCCTCCTCAGGGGTAGGGGCCAGATGGATGGTTATCGGGGCTAATTATCCCCTAATCCAGTCAGAATGGCAAGGAAATTCCACCGGAATCCAGGGTCATTCATAACCCTGCCCTTTCAAGAAATCCCCGAACAAGCGGTTGCACTTCTCCAATTGTTCCGCGGAAAATGCCTCCTGGTGGCGGCCAACCTTACCCTTTACGAAATGCAGTCCTTTTTGCTTCTGAGCTGGTTTTCCAGGCCTGTACTGGGCTATTACCGGGACCACTCTCTCATCCGTTGGGTCGATTCCCAGATAATCACACAGCCGCTCCACTTCGTGGTCATAATTCCCCTTGAGGTCCTCGTATTTGACCTTCAAAGTTTGTGGTGATGAGAGCCAGCCCGCAGCAAGTCTCACATAAAAATCCATGAACTCGATCGCGTCATCAATAGTGTTCAAGTGCGAGAAGGCATTGGTCAGTCCCTGGGAAGACATCCGCTGTCCGTATTCATAAGCGGAGAGCAAGGCATCCCGGGGGTCTCTGTAGATATAGGTAGGTTTGATGATCCCAGCCCGGATGAATTGGTCGGCCAGAGGTCTTCGCTCCGCGTGAAGCTTGATGACATAACTGTTCTCAAAGGCCAGAGGAAGCACAGCGGGAAGCAGGCGGTATGCACTCAGCGTCCCGAGATTGCAGTTCACTTCGGTCAGCAGCCGATTCAATCTATAGCGCGTCCTGATTGACCTGGCATCCTCACCCCCGCAGGCGATGACCAGATCCTGGGTGAGGTTGTAATACCAACCAGAGCCTGCCCGCGGCATGCCAACAGACAGGATTAGGTGTTTATCCATGGGAATCCTTGTATCGTTCGTTTGCTTTTTCGATGAGGGCCTGTTTATCCGCTCTGTCCAGGAAAGCGACCTCTAAAGCATTTCGCTGGGCCAGGGAGATCAGCTGAGGGGTCAAGTTAGCAGCCGGAGCAGCCACTCGATATTCATAGGGCAGATCGATCGCGCTGATCCCCGGATCATCCGTATTGATTGTGGCCAGGATCCCGGCCTCGAGGAAATCCTTCAAAGGATGACTTCCGTAATCTTCTACAACCCTGGTTTGCAGGTTACTGGTGAGATTGGATTCCAGACCGATGCGATTTTCCACCAGGTAGTTCATCAAAGAGGGATCCTGGACTGCGCTGACCCCGTGGCCGATGCGCTCCGCCCCCAGCTCCTCGATCGCCTGCCAGATGCTGTCGGGACCGGATTCCTCACCAGCATGCACGGTGATATGCCAGCCTGCCTCTCGACCTTCTTTGAAATGCTCCACGAAGAGGGTCCCCGGAAAATGCACCTCGTCCCCGGCCAGGTCCAGGGCGGCGATGTGGTCCTGATATGCCAGCAGGGATTCCAGCTCGATCCAGCCCTTGTCCGGGCCATAGGTCCGGCTGATAATGCCGATCGCGTTTACCTGGATATCAAATCTCTGGCGTCCTTCCTCCAGTCCTTCCAGGACAGATTCCACCACGCCGGCAGGCTCCAGCTGGTGGGGCTCGGCCATGAACAGCGGACTGAAGCGGAGCTCGATATAATCGATGCCCTCCTGGAAGGCATCCTCCACGTTCTCGAAGGCTACCCGGCGGCAGGAGGAATAATCAGCCAGTACGCCGATCATATACTTGAATTTATCGATAAAAGCCATCACTCCTGGGCGGGGATTCGTGATCTGCACATAAGGGCGGAGCCCCTCAAGGGTGTCTGCTGGCAGCGGAATCCCATGTTTGCGAGCCAGATCGAGGACGGTCTCCAGCCGGATGCTGCCATCCAGGTGCCGATGCAGATCGATCAGGGGAAAATGGGGGTCGATCATAGGTTGCTTCCCGGTCAAGGCCTTCATTGTACCCATTTTATCAAAGACCCGTTATAATGAAAGGCAGGCAGTAATGGAAAAGGAGTTTGAGTGATGAGAAAGGCAATGGCTTTCGTTTTTGGCGCCGTCCTAGGGGGTGTACTGGGGGGACTGACCGCTTTGTTGTTAGCGCCCTATTCAGGAAATGACCTGCGTTCCACGATCAAGAAGAATGTCGATGAGATCCAGATCGAGATCAAAGAAGCAGCTCAGAAAAAGAGGGAAGAACTTGAAGCCCAGCTTCAGGAGATGATCAACTCGCCCCAATCCTGAGAACCAGGATCAATTCAACAGCCAGCGAAGAAGATAAACCGCTCATGGGAAGCAATCCATGAGCGGTTTTATTTATTGGGGATCGATCTCGATCCAGTAATTCGCTATCTGGCGGGTATAGCGGGTCGTGCCAGATACGACCAGGACAACAGGATGGTCTCCGGCAGTCAGCGGTAGATCCAGCTGATTTCCATCCGTGAGAGCCAAATACTCAACCTGCGGTGTGGGACCGAGGTGAATCAGCGCCAGCCGGTAGGTCTGAGGCAAGCTGTTGGCAATCCTCACAAAACCTTCCGGGGTCCAGCCGCCATTATCCGTCTCAAATCCAGAGTAGTAATCAAGCGCTGGAACAGAAACGGCATCCAGCAGGAATCCTTCGCCGTGCACAGCCGCATCAGTGATGTACTCGAAGCGGATCTGGATCACTTCCCCCGCATAGCTGGAAAGATCCACTGTTTCCTGGATCCAGGTCCCATTTCCGCCCGAGAGACCGTTATAGCCCCAGCCGTAGCTGTTTCCGGAAGGGTTCTCTGATGTACTGGAAGGTGTGCGGATAATCCGCCAATCCTTCCCATTCGTGGAGATCTCCAGGAACAGGTAATCATAATCCTCTTCCAGGTCATACCAGGTCCAATATTGGAGCGAGACCGGGCCGGCAACATCTCGGAGGTCGAATTCCCGCGTCAAACGCATGTCAGAATGGTCGCCCTTATTGGACCAGAAAGCATAGCTTCCTTCGTAGGGATCCTCCGGGATCAGTTTGACAGTTCTCTGCCCTGTAAATCGCAGGGTAGCATCCTGGGCACAGTTGATCTCGATATAATCAACCGCATACTGGTGGACATCGCGCGCCAGGGGACCGGTCGGGCAATCCCGGATGACCTCCGTCGCGTCAAAGTAGGGGGAATCAGGATAGCTGAGATATTTGAAGCGGTCCGAGACATTATATTCGTCTTTCAGGTAATTGGTCACTGCCCAATCAAGGAAGACATCATCCGCTCCTATCTGGGCACCGGTAGCGGGATCCTTGATCTTCAGCTCGCGCAGGACCTCATCCACGCTGGGAAGGCCATTGAGTTCGTCCGCGACCAGGGCTTTGGTAGCCTCGCTCCCAAACCGGTCCATGAAATAGGTCACGAACAGGAAAGCATTGCCGTAGTGAGGAGTAGTGGCGTTGGGGTCATTGGGCCAATCATTCAGCTGGGTATCCGGGTTATCGGCGAAGAAATAATCATGGGTAGCTTGATTGCGGTAGCCGGTCAGCAGGGTGGCCAGTTCAGAGAAGCCCTCGTTCAACCAAGAGGTCTCATTCTTATCCCGATACCAGTGGATCATATGCTGGAATTCGTGGGCCATGACTCCGTATGTATAGGGATCGTCAAGGCGGATATTATCAGCATTCAATAAAAAAGTCTCATGGGCATTGGAATATTCGTTGACCTCAGGTGTGTATTCATCGGTCGAATTGAAGAGGCCAGCTACATTGCCCCCCAATCCGCTCGCCATGATCACATAGATATGAGGATCCTCGTCCACACCAGGGAACCATTCTGTTCCAAAGAACTCCTGGTCGATGGGGTAAATATTGTTCTCGAAATCATCTGCCAGATTATTTATCGATTTCTGGGAGTAATCGACACCGTCCTCGATCCAAAAATAGAGGTGGTCTGTGACCGCAGCCAGGTTGGCAGTGATCTGGTAGTTTTCCGCCGTGTCGGTGTTGATGACCCAGAAATCCTCTTGATCGCCAATTTGGCGGTTGAGGTTCTCTACCGGCCTGGTCAGGGGGAGGTTCTCCTGACCGTTCAGCCGCTCGGCGATATCAATAGGATCGTTGATGGGGATCTCGGTCATCATCAGCGATTCCAGCGTCGGGCTGTCAGGAGAGGGCAGATTCTCCTGAGAAAAACTGCTCCCCTGCACAGATTCCGTAGGATGAACAATCTCGACTTCCACAGGGGAACCTGCCAGGAGATTCTGGTCCTTGACCCAGGAATTGACCGCAAAGACAGACAGGCCGCACGCCAGGCAGATCAGAATGCCGATCAGCGATGCTAAACCGATAAATATTTTCAGGAGAGGATTGTTATTCATTTTCTTTCTCAGGAGCTGCGCGTGAAGTGAACACCATTAAAGCCGAAGTGATCAGGCCAAACACCACCCAGGGATTTGGGATGGCGAACGAGTCATATGAAAAGGAGTCGACAACAAAAGCGATGATTGACAGCAAAGCCCCGGTTCCCCAGAACTTCTCATCAGAGAATTTAGACATCCACAGGTAAAATCCTGCGCCAGCCAACGAGAACAGGAAGGATATGAATGCCGCCGTTCCCAAGAGCCCGGTCTCTGCCAGCAGCCTGGCAAAGAAGTTCTTGGCTGTGACGATACGCTGAGTTTGCGGCACCAGCCGTGTCAGCAGTTCAGGCATATAGCCTACCTGGACCGTGGGCAGCATGTCCTTGAAATGGAAGGTGTAATTCCCCAACCCAACCCCGAAGAACGGGGACCCTGTAAATATCCGGTAAGCGGTTTCCCAATAAATGAACCTGGGGCCAAATCCAATATACTTGAAATATCCGCTGAGGCTCTTATGGCCTACTTTCTGGGCTTCGTATGAGATACCCAGCCAGTAATCCCACATCCTGAAGATGTACTTGCTCTGCAGGCTGGCGATGAACAGGATAACGCCCAGGATAAGGATCACTCCCAGACTGACGATCAAAAACCGAATGGGGGGTGAGATATTATCGAAAGAACGCTGCCATTTACCCAACCAGCGAAAATGCTGGAAGTTGCTCTCAGCCCGGTCCCATTTGGGCCGCAGGAAGAGAATCCCGCTGGCGAGGACAACCAGGGCAACAACAAAACCTGCCCGGGAGAGAGTAAAGACCAGTACGATCATCAGCAGTACCAGATAGATCTTCTCGACCGTGAGCCAGCCCCAACGCCGTTTATAGAATGTTTTGTTCATTAAAGCGGCCGGGAGGATCCAGGGCAGCCATAATGATGTCAGCTGGTCAGCAAACCAGCTGGGTTCCAGCGTCAATCCCATCACCCGATCCGGTGTCCCCACGTTCATGGTGATGTACTTCTGGATGTGGCTGATGCGGTAGTACCAATTTGGTATCAGATCAAGGACATAGATGGTTTGAACCAGACCCCACAAGGTGGCGACAGCCATGCCAGCATATAACCAGCGCATAGTAAAGTTCAGGTCATCCTCATTCTGGGAGTAGATCGAGACCGTAAAATAGATCGCCGCCGATAAGAACAGCGTGAACAGCGCCCGCAGTGTCCGGGATTGCACACTGGTCTCCACTAATTCTGACTGGTAGCCCCCTATCAGCGGCAAGCTGGTAGAGATCAAGACCAGCACCAAAAATACCAGGAATGGGATCCAGATCTTGGGCAGTTTCTTCTTCCAAAGGCCAGGAACGATGAAGAACAGCAGCAACGGGACCAGGGGAAAGATCAGCAGCGGCCGAACACTGACTTTGCTGGAGCTCAGAAATGTTGGAAAATAACGGAAATTCGTGACCGGCAGGCTGATCAGGAAACAGGCCCACAGGAATTTCCGCAGCTTCTGCAGGAAAGGGTTAGCCATGTTTCTCCTTGATGCCCCGGATCCTGGAAAAAGCGAACAACAACCACGCTAGCAAACCCAGGAACGCTCCCCCCAGCATAAAGGTATCAGAATGGTAGGCCCGGAATACGTCCGTTTCCGCAGAGTTCGGTCTCAGGACCAAATTCGCTGATAATCCCAGGCTCGCGTCCAGGTATTCATGGTATGAGGGCAGCAGACTTTCCCTTTCCTCGTCCAGGACTGCCATCTGGCCCTCGATTTCATCCAGGGCCACTGTACTCCGTCCTGCGCTGTCCTCCAACCAAGAGAGGAAATTTCCCGCAGATTGGCCGCTTTCCGGGAATCCTTCCAGGATCCCTTCCCAGAGAGCGCTGCCGTCAGAGTAGACACCGACCCAGTCAGAGAACTCCTCAAATGCATCGGCTGGCAGCGAGTCATCTGCAGTATAAGCCTCCAGGCGCGGGATCCAATCCTGTCCCTTCTGGGAAAATCGGATGATTTGGGCGCGCTGGACCTTGAGATCCTTGATAGCCAGGTTGATTGACCAGATCTGCTGGTCAATCTCACTATTCTGCTGGCTGGAGCT
>JBGCVQ010000099.1:0-6591 GCA_045888315.1 Anaerolineales bacterium
TACTCCTGCCCCTTTATTTGAGGATCTTCCCGGGCGCCAAGGTCGTGCATATTCAGCGCAGACCCGAGGATGTGGCAGCTTCGCTCTCCGTAAAATACAAAGCAGGGGTAGGGTTCCTGGACGACTTCGAACACTGGAAAGCTCTCACCCAGGCCTATACTCAGCGCGTGCTGGATTATTCGGGTGAATGCGCTGCTTATTTTGAGCTTTCCTATGAGGAATTCTGCCAGGATCCAGGGCCCCTTGCCCAAGAGCTGTTCAACTATCTGGGGATCCCTTTTTCGGATAACACGCCTAACCTGCTGGCAAATGTCACACCGAACCGGATCGGGTCCTACCAGCGGATGATGGAATCCCACCAACATCCCTTGAGATCAAGGCTGAAGTCGCTACTTTCCTGGCCCAAACGCTGATCCCCCCTGCGGGTGCACTGGCACTTATTTCCCCGCTTTACTGGACTCCCGGAGAATGTCCTCATAGAGAGTGATGTACTGCTCGGTCTGTCTCCCCAGATTGAAATGTTCCTCTGCGAAGGCGCGGCTGCTCTCCCGCAAACTGGAGAGCTGGTCCAGTTCCAGGACCTGGCTGCGGATCACGGCGGCCAGAGCCTCACCCCCCACCTCAGGCACGATGACCCCGGTCCTGCCTTCGAGCGCCAGGTCAGGCATCGGGCCCACCGGAAAGGCGATCACCGGCGTGCCGGAGGCCAAGGATTCCAAAACCGTTTGGGGTTGAGCGTCTGCCAGCGTGGTGCATAAAAACGCATCCGCCGCGGCATAGATCCAGCCTTGCTGCTCTTCTTCCCGGACATATCCAAAATGGCGCACCTTCCGCAGGGTTTCCGGACGGGACCAGCCTTCTTCACCGGCCATCGTGATCAGGGTTGGTGGGTCATCCATCTCTGACTGCAGCTGCTCCAGCGCCTGGTACGCCAGGTGGTAGCCTTTCCGATAGTTGCCTTTCCCTCCCGCAGCCCAGAGCAGGATCTTTTGGTCTGGATCCAATCCCAGGCGCTGGCGCGCTTCTAGCCGGTCGTGCGGCCGGTATGCGTTCAGGTCAACACCGTTGGAGATGACATTAATAGAAAGGGCCCCACTTAAGATCGATCGCGATACCTGCTCTCGCATCCACTTGGTAGTGACGATGACATGCAGCCGCGAACGGCGGTACAGGTCCCGCTTGGCTTTCCAGACCCTGCGGGTGCCATCCAGGAC
The DNA here is from genome assembly GCA_045888315.1 of Anaerolineales bacterium. Classification (GTDB taxonomy): domain Bacteria; phylum Chloroflexota; class Anaerolineae; order Anaerolineales; family UBA11858; genus B10-G9. Next base: position 1,215 of record JBGCVQ010000099.1, read on the forward strand.
GGTCGGTTTGGGCTCAACCCTGTCCCTTCCTTCTCCCCTTAACAGAGGACAGCTGTAGCATCCTGTTTTCCAGCGCTGGCAGTCATAGGGATAAGCGCAGTGCCCGGTCACCGCCCACAGATCCGGCATCCTCCAGACCACGGGTTTGGAGACAGTCAGTTCCGGGAGGCACCACATATTGAAATACCCGCCGAACAGGTTGCGCAGGTCAATGATGTCCGCCCAGGCATAGAGATCCGTGTCGGTGAATCTCCGATTGGTCAGGTTAGCCCAGGGATGGATGCCGATATACTTCTCGAGCTGGTTGCCGATCCTGGATCGGACCCGGTTTCCCAGGGTGTTGTACCCAGCTACCTCATCCCAGATCAGGTGGACCAAGGGATCCTCAGGGTGTTTGGTCCGCCCGGCCAGGAACTGCGATTCATGACCGCTTTCAACCAGGGCCTGATGCAGGCGCTGCATGGCCCGGGCAGCACCGCCGCGGTGGGAGGTAGTGTTGATATGCAGAACGCGCATGGTCAGGCAAGCTCTGACAGGCTGCTCTTGATGGATTCAATCATAAAGGCGAGCTCTTCTTCGGTCATCTGGGGATACATGGGCAGCGTGACGATTTCCTGGATGACCTTTTCCGTGACTGGCAGGGCATCCTGGCGGAATTTTCCGTCCCTGTACGGTGCCATGTGGTGCACTGGAGGGAAGAAGTGGATCGAAGCGCCGATACCCCGGGCGTTAAGGTCGCGTACAAAGGCATCCCGGTCCAGGCCATCAGCCAGCCGGATCGTATACATCTGATAAACGTGCTTATTCTCCGCCCGTTCCACAGGCGGTGTGATCTCGGATATTTCAGCCAGCTCAGCAGTCAGCCGGTCAGCAACCTCTCGCCGCATCAGGTTCATGCGCTCTAGCTTCTTGAGCTGTTCCACGCCGATGGCGGCCAGGATATTGCTCATCCGGAAGTTATAGCCTACCCGGCTGGCGGAGCGATACCAAGCTTTTTCCGCATCTTCCCGCTCATAGGTGGATTTATCAATCCCGTGAGCCAGCAGTGCTTTGACCTTGTGGGCCAGCTCATCGTCATTGGTGGTCAGCATACCCCCTTCCCCGGTAGTCAGGTTCTTGGTTGGGTAAAAAGAGAAGCAGCCTACACCAAATGAGCCGGTCAGCTGGCCCCGATGCGTGCCCCCGATGGTCTCCGCCGAGTCCTCGATGACCTGCAGGTGATGCTTCTCTGCGATCCCCATGATCGCGGTCATATCCGCGCTCTGGCCCCCAAAATGGACCGGCATGATCGCTTCCGTATCAGCTGAGATCATCCTTTCAATGGAATCTGGATCGATATTGCAGGTATCATAGCTTATATCAGCGAAGACCGGGCGGCCTCCGCCGGTGATCACGGCGTTGGCAGAAGCCACGAAGGTAAAACTGGGCAGGATCACCTCCCCGGTGATCCCCAAACCTTCCACCGCCAGGTGCAGCGCCGAAGTGCAGGAATTCATCGAGAAAGCATGTTTTACTCCCAGGTAGTCCGCGAACCCTTCTTCGAACTCATGGTTCTTTGGACCGTGGGCGTACCAACCGGATTCAATGACCTCGCTAACTGCGTCGATTTCCTCCTGTCCAGTATAGGGGATACACAAAGGTATTTTAGGCATGACTGCTCCTTTCCATCAGCTCAGCTGTGATGCTTGAAAACTTCCAGATCCTGGTAGGCATCCAGATAGCGTTGGATTCCTTCCTCCAGCGAGACCTGCGGATCATAGCCGACCAGCTTCCTGGCTTTTTCGATCGAAAGGGCACCGCGCTTGGGGCGGAAGACATCCTCCTCCTCAACGACTTTGATTTCCAATTCCGGGATATGGGTTTTCAAGATATCAGCGAATTCCCGCAGGGAGTATCCCCGGCCGTAGGTGATATTGAACGCGTTCCCCGGGCCATTCTCGCTGAACATCACCTGGATGATTCCCCGGGCGGTATCCTCCACGAATGTGAAGTCCAGATTCTGGTGACCACCGCCAAACAGGGTGATGGGTTTCCCCAGCAGTGCGTTCTCGACGAAGATCTGGGAAACCCTGCGGTTGATGTCATACGGGCCGTAGACAGCTGAGGGGCGGACGATGCTGTAGGGGATACCGTAGCGGCGGCTGTAGGTCTCGGTCATGATCTCACCGGCATACTTGGTACCGCCGTAGATGTCCTTGGGGCGTTTGGGATGGTCCTCAGGCGCGGGAATCTCCTGAAAATCGCCGTAGATCATCGAGGAAGAGATATAGACGAATCTCTCCACGAAATCCACATCGCGCATCACTTCCAGCACATTGACGGCCCCCTCCAGGATACTGGTGAGAGCTTCCTCGGAATGCCGGTTTGAGAGATCCGCAATAGGCAAGGCTGCCAGATGCAGGATCCTATCAGGCTTGGTATCGAGGATCACCCGCCGCAGATGAGCCTGGTCGCGAGTATCTCCCCGGCGGAAATCGATCTGGTCGGCGATCCCTGCAAAACGCAGTTCGAAGAAATCCTTCAGGACACTTTTCAGGGGCGAGATATAGTGCACAAATGCGTCGTATACCACCACCTCGTGGCCCATCTCCAACAAATCTCGGCAGGCATAGGAGCCGATGAATCCCGCTCCGCCTGTGATCAGCACTTTACTCATATCAGGTTCCTCCTCCCTGCAGCTAGCCGAGATCGTCCCCGATCTGGAAATAGGCTGCCGGGTCTAGTTTGTTTCCCTCAACAATGATCTTCTCTACCAGGATGCCCCGGTTAGCAGCCAACACGACTGCCGATCGGCCCCGTTTTTGGGGCACTCTGCCCGGGATACCCAGGATGGTTTCCGGCAAGAGCCGGGTCTGTTCGATCTCCACTTTTTGACCGCTGCGGTACGTGAAAGCCGCTGGGTAGGGTCCGTGCATTCCCCGCACAAGGTTGTGGACCTGGATATCGGTCAATCCCTTCCAATCGATCTGGCTGTCCCGGGGATAGCGGCGGCAGTAGTAGCTGCCTTCCTCCGGGTCCTGTGCTGTAGCCGAGACAGTCCCTGCCTCGATCTCTCCCAGAACCTTTACCAGCAGCGTCGGGAAGATGGCCAGGGTCTTTTCCAGGACACTGGCATGGGTATCCTGTGGGGTGATGGGGTAGATCTCCTGGGCAATGATTTCCCCGGTATCGATCCCCTCATCGACATAAATGATGCAGCAGCCTCCGGTTTCCTCGCCGTTGATGATCTGCCAATTGATCGGCGCTGCTCCCCGGTAATCCGGGAGTTTGCCGCCGTGCAGGTTGATCGTACCCCGGGGCGGGATCTCGATCAGGGGCTTTTTGAGGATCTTGTTGTAGCCGCTGAGCACAAAACATTCCGCTTGATAACCTCTCAGCTGCTCCAGGACTTCCGGGGCATTGATCCGCTCCGGGTAGATTACCGGGAATCCCGCGTCTTTACCCAGCGCCTCCAATTCGGTTTCTGGCGTGATACCCACGGCGGCTGCAACGGTATGGCCCGCCTCAAGGGCCGCCTTCAGGCAGGCGCTCCCGCGGGGACCCTTTGAAAAATAGACCAATCTCATAATATCCTCACAATATCAGCTGCCCTGCACCACTTCCCAATCCACCTGGGGCCGGATCGGTCCATCAAATGCCCCCTTGGCATACCGGTACCCGTCAGAGGTATCGATCACATCCAATTCTAGATACTCCTTGCCCGGGATCAAAACCTTATGGCCTGGAGAATCAAAACCGATATACAACCGATATGTAATATTATTGAGGACATTCCCCGGGATCTTGCAGATCGCGGTGTAATGACCCGGCTGCCTGGAGAACCCCTCCTGGATCTGGGCATCCTCATAGGTCGCGAACACCGTTTCCCCCATGGTAGTTTTGAAGCGGAGATATAATCGAAGATTCTTGACTGGTTCGACGATCTGGTAGCGGATCCGGATATCAAAGGCTTCGTCAATCTGGAATGTCGTTTTCACTTCTCCGCTCTCAGAGACCAGCTCGATCCCAAACAGGATCAACTCCTTGTCCTGAGGCGCCTCTGCCTCAGACCAGCTCAGGCTCCCCACCGTCGAGACATCCTTGCTTGAGAGATAGGTATTGATCACACTGTCCACGTCATCGTCCTTGATCAAAGAACCCGACTCAAGCAGCAGGGCCCGGGAGCATAAGGAGCGGACAGCGCCCATATTGTGGCTGACGAACAGCACTGTGCGCCCTTGCTGTGAGACCTCTTCCATCTTACCCAATGATTTCTTCTGAAAAGCCGCATCCCCTACAGAGAGCACCTCATCGATCAGCAGGATCTCTGGTTCCAGGTGGGCTGCTACAGAGAAAGCCAGCCTGACCCCCATACCGCTGGAATAGAATTTGACCGGTGTATCGATGAATTTGGCGATCCCGGAAAAGTCGACGATCTCATCGAATTTCCTGTCAATCTCGACCCTGGTCATTCCCAGGATGGTGCCGTTCAGATAAACGTTCTCCCGACCAGTGAGTTCTGGGTGGAAACCGGTTCCAACCTCCAGCAGGCTTGAGACACGGCCGTTCAGCTCGACCTTGCCCCCGGTGGGATAGGTGATCCTGCTGAGGATCTTCAGCAAAGTGCTTTTACCTGCTCCATTCCTGCCGATGACACCAATCACCTCTCCAGGCTTGACCGCAAACGAGACATCGCGGAGCGCCCAGATGATGTCCTCGGGATCAGCCTGGTCCTGAGGATCCCCGTCGAACTTGGTCAGATTCCGGAGCTGCCGGTAATTCCTGATCGGGCTGGTGATCCAATCAGAGATCACTTCTGCCAGGGTATCCCTGGCTTGTTTCTCAAATCCGATCCGGTAGCGCTTGGAAAGATTGCTTACTTTGATTGCATCCATAATTGATCCAACTGATACATGTGTTCGCTGTTTGACTGCAGCTCAGGCCACATCTGCAAAATATTTTTCCATAGAGCGGAAATACAGGGCGCCGCTCAGAAAGAAGGCGATTGCCATCAAGGTGCCCACACCCAGGAAATCCCAGGGCATGGGGCGGGTCCCCAGCAGGGCAGCCCTAAAGCCTTCGATGACCCCTACCATGGGATTCAAAGCATACAGGATCTGATACTTCTCCGGGATGGTGCTGGTGGCATAGATGACTGGGGAAGCATACATCAGGAGCTGGATGAAGAAGTTCGACCCGTAGCGGATATCGCGGTACTGGATCGAGAGAGCCGTCAACCACATCCCCACTCCCGCGGAGGTCAACATCATCAGCAGGATGAAAGCGGGGATCATCAATGAGCCGATGGTGGGCGTGATCTTATACCAGACCATCAGTCCCAGCAGGATCAGGAACGAGATCCCGAAGTCGACCATCTTACCCAGCACAGGTGAGATCG
>JBGCVQ010000100.1:0-18960 GCA_045888315.1 Anaerolineales bacterium
TGCGGTGGGAAATGCTGCCGCTGGGGCGGCTATGTCTGGGTCACGGAAGAGGACATCCAGGCCATGGCCGGTGTCATGAACCTGGACCTGGAGTCTTTTGCGGAAGAATATCTGCGGGCTGCTTATGGCCGGCTGTCACTCCAGGAGCGGCTCTGGGAGGGAGAATCCATCTGCAGCCTGTTCGATCCCTTCCGCGGACGCTGCCTGGTCTATCACGCCCGGCCGGAACAGTGCCGGACCTTCCCGTTCTGGGAGGCTTACCGCTATAATATGCACAAGCTTTTGGGCTTGTGCCCGGGAGTCAAGGCGAAGGAATGACATTGTAAGAAAGGGACCGGGGGAATTGAGCATTGGAGGTTATTGTAGGATTGGCTGATCTTGAGGTTTCCACCAACTGGAATCTGATGACTGGTCACTCTTCCCACTCCACTATGCTGTGGATTTTCCACATTGACACCTTATACTTCCCTTAACGCGGATTTTCAAATTTCCACGGGTGGTACAATCTTCAGGATCTGCAGGCGGCACACAGCCTAATGAAGACTATGGAACTGACCCCTGACGCATTCGAGCGCATCCTCACCAATCTAAATGATGGACTGTATTTTGTCGACCGCCGGCGGGTGATCACCTACTGGAACGAAGGGGCGGAGCGCATTTCCGGCTTCTCAAAAGAGGAGGTCCTGGGCAAATCCTGCGCGGATAATATCCTTAACCATATCGATGCTCAGGGCAGGAGGCTGTGCCTGGGTATGTGCCCCCTGGCCAAGACCATCCAGGACAGGGAAGAACGGGTTAGCGAGGTTTTCCTCCATCACAAGGACGGCCACCGGGTCCCGGTGCTGGTGCGAACCAGTGTGCTGACTGATGATCAGGGCGAGGTAGTGGGGGGCATTGAGCTTTTCACCGATATCAGCGGTTATGCAGCCGATCAGCAGCGGATCGAGGAACTGGAACGGATGGCCTTGCTGGATCCCCTGACCCGGCTAGCTAACCGGGGCTACCTGGAGCGTGAGCTGCAAGCCCGTCTCGAAGAATACCAGCGCTATGGAGTGCCCTTCGGATTGCTGTTCCTGGATATCGACAACTTCAAAGTTTTCAACGATACCTATGGGCACAGCTTTGGGGACGAGGTGCTGAAAGCGGTCACCCGGACAATTGCCGCTAATACCAGGCCTTTTGACCTCTTTGGAAGATGGGGAGGGGAGGAGTTCTTAGGGATCGTGCGCAATGTCCAGCTGCCGGAGCTGTCTGCCTTAGGGGAACGCCTGCGGGCGCTCATTCAGGAATCCTACCTGATCCACGAGGACGTGGAACTGCAGGTAACGGTCTCGATCGGGGCAGCAGCGGTCCAGGTGGGGGACAGCCCTAACAGCCTGCTGGACCGGGCTGATAGGCTGATGTACCACAGTAAAAGCGCTGGACGCAACCGGTTGACAGCGGAATGAGGGGGAGACTGGGAGACCTAGTGACTTGGTGACCAGGAGTGGGGCTCTCCAAATACGAACAGCTGAATCCTGAAACCTGTCTCTATCCCAAGTCTCTTACTTACATCGTACGACTTACGGTTTACCGGATCTCCTCAGCCCGCTCGGCCATCATCGCCCGCAGTTCTTTGGAATCCTTGGGGTAAGCCCAGTAGAACAGGGAGTAGATCACTCCGCAGACGATCCAGGGCACGGGGATGGTCCAGACCATGGCCTGGGTGAGCCCAACGCGGTCAGCCAGCCAGCCTGCGAAAACAGCCACCAGGGCAGCGAAACCGCTTTCGATGAAGGTGGTCATCGCGAAGGCGGTCGAGCGCAGCTCAGGCGGCACCGCGCCCTGCATCATGGGTTCCTTGGCGCCCTTACCGGCCCAGCCGATCAGCAGCGCGGTCCCGAAGCAGAGGGCGACGACACCCCCAAATGGCCAATCCTGGGTCTGGGTGAACAAGACCCAGGTGAGCGGGACCCCGCTGAAAACCGAGAACTGCCCCACCACGGTGCGGCCGTATTTGGGACTGAGGGCTTCCGCCCAATCGCCCAGGAAACCGCCAATGATATTGCTGATGCCCACGCCAACCACGATACCGGCAAAAGCGATCCCTGCTTGGCCTTCCGTGACCCCCAGGATCTCTACCATCCAGGTGATCATGAACAGCTCCATCACCCGCCAGGGCATTGTCCCAGAGAGGCCCTGGGCGATAGCCACCCAGATGGTGCGGATCTTGAGCACCTCGATCATATCCTTGGCCTGCATCTTGTAGTGGGAAGCAGCTTCCTCGGTGATCAGTCCCTCCAGTTCGGGCTCAGCCGCGCCTCGAACCGGCTCATCCACCAGGATCCAAATCACTAAGCCGGAGAGCATACTCAGGCCACCCAGTGTGAAAAAGCCCCAGCGCCACAAGGTAGGTGAAGCCAGGAAACCCAGGCCGACCACGCTGACCACGATGCCCAGGGTGCCGATGCCTTCCATCAATCCCAGGGCCCGGCCGCGTTTGCGGGGCGGAAAGGTATCAGACATCAGGGAGAAAGTGGCTGGCATCAGGCAGCCCAGCCCGATCCCGGAGATAGCCCGGATCCACAGCAGCTGGCCGAAGCTGTTGGTGAATCCCACCAGCAAAGTCCAGATGCCCCAGATCCCAGTGCCGAAGACGATCACGTTCTTGCGGGGGAATTTGTCCGCGATATATCCCCAGAAAGGAGCGCTGATCGACTGCAGGGCGTTGCGGATAGTGCCTATCAAGCCCAGGTTGGAGTAGGTCAATCCCCACATCGCCCGCAGGGTTGGGAAGAGCACTGACATGGCCTGGGCTTCCCCCTGGTCGACAAAATAGCCAAAAGCCAGGCCGAGCATGGTCCGCCAGCGGCTCTTCTCGGTTTGGGTCTTCCCCTGTTGGGCGGCATCGGTCATGTGTTCATTCATGGTTATCCTCGGTAGGTAATATTAATCGGCCAAGTGTCCAGCAGGGCTTACTCAGCTCCCTGGTGGATGAAAAAAGGCAGTATATCAAGGGGCGCGGGATAATTCCGCACTACGGTTGGGCCGCTGAAGATCTCCCCAGTCCAATGGTCCCGCCAGCGTCCCGGTGGGAAGTAGATTTCCCGGGAGCGCTTCCTGGGGTAGAGGACCGGGGCGACCAGCAGCTCATCGCCCACCAGAAACTGGTCTTCACAAACCAAGGCTCGTTCATCCTTCGGTGCCATCCAGAATACCGGCCTGATGATAGGCTCACCGGTCTCAACGGCCAGGCGGGCAAATTTCTCCAGGAGGGGGACGAATTCCAGATGCAATTCGGCAAACTGACGGCAGATGCGGTTGGTCTCCTCCCCGAAATCCCAGGGCGCCAAGCTGAACTGCATGACCTGCAGGAAGACATTTGCCTGGGTCCAGCGCACGATCAGCTCCGGGGTGGGGTAGCCGAACAAAACAGATTTTTCCAGAAAAGACGGCACATCGCTCAATCCCAGGGCTTCTTCCTCAGGATAAGGTGAGTTGTTTTTAAGCCGGCTTTCCAGAATAGGGATGACAATCCGGTGAAAGAACCCGCTCAGCAGTTTGTTGGCAGGGAAATGGAAGTAGGCATTGCCGCCGATCATATCTGGAAAGACGAAGGGATAGCCGGTCAGTGCCATGGTGAGAGTTGTAGGGATGATGGAGCGCAGGCCGTTCTCAAATCCCCATAGGCTCCACAGGTCCCAGATTCTGAAGAAGAGCGGGCTGTCCTGGTTCAACCATCCTGAGCGCACTTCGCAGAAGCTGAAATTCTCCCCGATCCAGCGTATATAGCGGTGTGTATAGTCGTTCCTTGAGGTCAATGGGCTGTGAAAGACACCGTCCGGGGGAACGAATTTGGCTTCCCCGGCATCGAATTTGTACCCATCCAGCCCGACCTCGGCTTGAAATTCATCCAGACGGCGCTTGTACCACTCCAGGGCGGCAGGATTGGTGACGTCCAGCAGGTAGCCCGCTCCCTGCCACCACATGATCCGGTAGGGATCCCCGGCCGCATCGCGGACCAGGTATCCGGCCTGGGCCGCTTCCGCCCCAGCCTGGGAATGAGGATTGAAAAAAGGCATTACCCAGGCGGTCACCTGGAAACCCTGCTGGTGGAGATGCTCGATCATTCCTGCTGGATCGGGGAAGCGCTGGGGGTCGAACTCCAGGTCACCGTAGTGGCTCTGCCAGCGGTCGTCAATTTCCAGAACGTGATATGGATATCCCTGCCCGCGGATTTCAGAGGTGAACTGCAGGACAGTCTCCTGGTCGATCCGGTCCTTGTAGCGGGCCCAGGTGGTCCAGATCGGAGCTCCCAAGAGCTCCAGCGACGGCGTTTGATGAGGCCGGCCCAGATTGCCTTGGAGGGCCCGGTAGACGGATAGGATGTCCTCCTCAAGCAGGATCTCGAACTGGAGATCATCGCCGACCAAGGTAATCAGTCCGTCGCCGACTCCTTTGTGGTCCAGGAAGGGCCGGTGTTCAAAAGGGATCAGGTCTTTGCTGAGACCCTTCTGGCGCTTGATGATACTGGCTGGCGGCTGATTGAACCCCAGATTGAAGGGTGTCAGCACGCGCAGGCCAAGCCCCTGGCTGTTAAGCCAGGCTGGAGTCAGGACGGTTGTCAGGCCAGTGGGCCCATTGTCATCAGTGATGAATTCGGTCAAAGGCAGCATGATCTCATTCCAGCGCAAGTGCTGGTTGATCAGGGCGCCTCCGCCGTACCAGTGGCCTGTCAGAGGTATTCGAACGCAAATATCCTTACCCAGGAATTGGTAGGATATCTTTTCAGGATGGCGGATAACTGTCAGTGTGCCGCTTTCAAAGGAGAAGGTCGAGGTGTCAGCGGAGGTTCCTTCCTGGCGGGTGTGATAGTCGCTGAGCACCTGGAGAAGCGTTTCTGCCTTGCGGTGGATCCGGCAGGACCAGGGATCATTGCTGAACTGGAGTTCGAAGGAGGGATTAGGCATGTCAGGTAGGGGTAGTGGGCCAGTTTTGGGAATTGTACCCTGAAATGGGACTTATTGTGGGTTCCTATTTCCACTGGAAAGGCCAACTGTAACTGCCTGGATCCCTTGCTCCCCTAAGCCAACCTAATCTACCTATGCTATACTCAATCACGTGAGAAAAATCGCCTGGACCCTGACCCTGATCCTGATCCTGGTGACCCTGGCTCTGAGCAAGTTGCAGGCACCTGAATTTGCTGCTGCCCAGGAGACCATCCCTCCTTCGATCTTGATGATCAGCCCCCGGGAAGGGCAGGCCTTATTGGGAGTGGAGATCATCGAAGGCAAGATCCGGGGTGACGGCTTCCGGTCCGGAGCGGTCCGTTTCAGCTACGCCGGAGGGAGTTCGCGGGATCGTACCTGGTTCTATATTGCGGATATTGAACCAGAAGTGCAGGACAGCGCGCAAACGTCCTTCCGGATCGAGTGGGACACTACCCAGCTGACAGATGGGAATTACGACGTGAGGATCGTGGCAGAATATGAAGGCGGTTCGGCGATATTCGAGCTCATCCCTGGCCTGCGGGTCCGCAACTACTCCCCTGTGGAAACACCCACGCCAGCTCCTATCCAGGAGGGGATCACACAGGAAGCCACGCTCCCGGCATCCAGCACTTCCCAGCCCAGGAGCACACCAACGCCGCTGCCCCCCAATCCAGCAGTGGTAGCCTCCGGGCAGCTTTACAGCACGCTGCGGATCAGCGCAATTGCGGTGGCAGGATTGTTTTTCCTTGGTATGATTTACTGGTATTTTAAACAGCGCATGGATTGAGTGGGATATGTTCCGGAAATCGAAACCTTATCTGATCGCAGGCCTGGGAAATCCCGGCAGGGAATTCCGCGGCAGCCGCCATAATATCGGCTTTATGGTTGTCGACCGGCTGGCGGAGAAGCTGGGTGCTAGCTTCACGCGGGTGAAGATGAATGCCCTAATGACAGCTGTACGCTACGGTGAGGAGCGATTGATCCTGATCAAACCCCAGACTTACATGAACCTCTCCGGCCAAGCTGTATCCTCTTACCTGCGATTCTATAAGCTGCCCCTTGACAATCTGCTGGTGGTATATGACGATGTTGACCTGCCCTTCGAGACCCTGCGCATGAAACCGGATGGGGGTGATGCAGGCCAGAAAGGAGTCCGTTCGATCATCGACCAGCTGGGCACTCAGTCCTTCCCTCGATTGCGTTTGGGCATTGGGCGTCCTTCCGGCCGCACCCCAGTCAGTGATTTCGTTCTGAGCGAGTTCCGGTCAGATGAACGGGAACTGCTGCCGTTCGTGCTTGATCAAGCCGCCGACGCAGCCCTGCATTTCGTTGATCAGGGGCTGGAATCAGCCATGACTTTGTACAATCAGCAGCCAAATCGGTAACAGACCCTATGCAGCCTCAGATTTTGAAGACCATCGGCCGCCAGCCTGCTTTCCAGGAGCTGGTCGAAGAATTACGCTCCAATCGATCTCCCCACAAGCTGGGGTTGATCCGTTCTGCGCGGATCCCGATCCTGGTCGCCCTGCAAGACGCTTTGCAGCGGCCTCTGCTGCTGATCACCGATCGGACAGATCGGGCGCTGCTTCTGGAGGATGAGTGGGACTTCTGGTCCCCTGACCAGGAGTTATGCTACTTTCCAGAGCCGGATCCCCTCTATTATGAGAACATCCCCTGGAGCAGGAAAACCCGCCGGGAGCGGCTTCAGCTGCTGGCAAGACTCTCCGGTACGATGCTGCCTGGCGAGGATCTGGAAGAACCTCCACCGCTGCTTATCGCTCCTATCCGGGGAGTGATGACCAGGACACTTCCCAGACGGTCTTTCTTGAAGGCATCTCGAACGATCAAGACCGCCAGCCGCCAGGACCCCCAGACCTTAGCCGCCGATTGGGTGCGGATTGGCTATCAGCCCGCCCCGGTGGTCACCCTCCCGGGTCAATTTGCCCGCCGGGGAGGGATCCTGGATATCTGGCCTCCGGGAGACCGTTTCCCGGCCCGCCTGGAATTTTATGGCGATGAAGTCGATGTATTGCGCCGGTTCGATCCTGAGAATCAACGCACGATCGCCAGGGTTGAGTCGATCAGGATCACACCTGCCCGGGAATTCCTTCTTTCTCGGGACCCTGATCTGGAGCTCAATCTCGAGGATACCAATGAATATCATATCCCCATTCTCCACCAGGAGTTGGCCAGCCTGTTGAGCTACCTCCCCCAGGATACGCTGGTTTTCCTCGATGACGGCCCTGCTGTTCAGGAAGCAGCTCGGGAAATCGCCGATCAGGCTGAATCCCTGCGAAAGACCTACCAGGAAGGGGGATTGATCGAGGGAGATTTCCCCCTACCATATTCGCCCTGGGAGGAGTTAGGGCAGGCCCTGGATCAATTCACCCTGACCTCCCTGGGACCGGCTGGAGAAATGACCGGCCAGGGTCTCCATTCCCAATTCCAGAACAACCAGCGTTTTGGGGGCGAATTGAAGTCCTTTAGCAGCCACCTGTCTGAGATTGTCCGCAGCGGAGAACAGGCAGTGGTTGTTTCCCGCCAATCCGCCCGGTTGAAAGAGGTCTGGCAGGAGCGGACGGAACTCGATCGATCCCCAAGTTTTACCAAAGGAAGCATTGACGGCGGTTGGATATTCACTGGAGTGGATGGGGACAGGATCCACTTGTTCTCCGATGGCGAGGTCTTTGGCTGGCAGCGGATTCAACCCCGCCGCAAGCCGGTCCACCGCGCCCAGCCGCCTGAAGTCGATTTCAGTGACTTCCAGGTAGGCGATTGGGTGGTTCACATCGATCATGGGATTGGCCGTTTTGTTGGTTTGACATTCCGCGAGCTGGATGGTGTGGTGGGAGAATACCTGGCAGTTGAATATGCCGAGGGGGATTATCTTTACGTCCCGGCCGCTCAAGCTGACAGGTTGTCCCGCTACGTAGGACCTGACCATCATGACCCGAATATCACCCGCCTGGGTGGTGGTCGCTGGAACCAGACCAAGTCCAAGGTCAAAGAGGAAGTCGTCCAGGTTGCTCAGGACCTGCTGGATCTCTACGCCCGGCGGCAGACTGTCACCGGATATGCCTTCACTCCAGATACAGCCTGGCAGCAGGAATTAGAAGCCAGCTTCCCTTATATTGAAACCGAGGATCAACTCCAGGTGCTGGCCGAGGTCAAAAGGGATATGGAAAAGCCCAAGCCGATGGATCGATTGATCTGCGGCGATGTTGGTTATGGAAAGACGGAGATCGCCCTCAGGGCTGCTTTTAAAGCAGTCATGGATGGTAAGCAGGTCGCGGTATTGGTGCCTACTACGGTACTGGCTCAGCAGCATTTCGACACCTTCTCGCAGCGCATGAGTGGATTTCCGGTAGAGGTGCGGATGCTTTCCCGCTTCCAATCACCCCGCGAGCAGCGTGACATCCTCACCGGGCTGATCAAGGGATCGGTTGATATTGTGATCGGAACCCACCGTCTGTTGTCGAGGGATGTGTTCTTCAAGGATCTGGGTTTGATGATCGTTGATGAAGAGCAGCGCTTTGGAGTCGATCACAAGGAAAAGATCAAGAGCAAACGAGCGGATATTGATGTGCTGACCCTGACGGCTACGCCTATTCCGCGGACGATGTACATGGCTTTGACCGGCGTGCGCGACATTTCCAGGATTGACACTCCCCCTGAAGAGCGCCTGCCGGTAGTCACCCACGTCGGCGCTTATGATCCGGGTTTGATCCAAAGGGCGATTTGGCGGGAGCTGGAGCGGGGAGGGCAGGTCTTTTTTGTCCACAATCGGGTCCGGACCATTCAGGCGATGAAATCCCATCTGGTCAATCTGGTACCGGAAGCCCGCATTGGAATCGCCCACGGACAAATGGCCGAAAAGCAGCTGGCAGAGCGCATGCGTGAATTCACCCGGGGCGAGATCGATGTGCTGCTATCGACCTCGATCATCGAATCAGGGTTGGACATCCCCAACGCGAACACTTTGATCGTCGACCGGGCGGACCGCTTCGGTCTTGGGCAGCTTTACCAGCTGCGGGGCCGGGTAGGAAGGGGTGCTCAGCGGGCTTATGCCTACTTCCTGAAAGGCCGGCAGTCGACTCCCACGCTCGAAGGGCGGATGCGGCTGGAGACCATTGCCGAACACACTGAACTGGGAGCTGGCTACTCGATTGCCATGCGCGATCTGGAGATCCGGGGGTCAGGTGACATCCTGGGAACGCGCCAATCCGGGTATATTGCCGCGGTTGGGTTCCATCTGTATACCCGGCTGCTGGCAGACGCGGTGAACCAGATCAAAAAGGAGGATGGTGGTCCGGATGCCAGCCTGGATCTCGCCCAGCAGATCCTGAGGCCGCTGGTGAAGATCGATCTTCCGCTTCCAGTAGGTATCCCGGAAGATTATATTGAGGACCAGTCCGTACGGCTGGGCATCTACCGCCGGGCGGCTTCCATCGCTCGCTCCTCGGAGATCGAAAGCCTGAAGGATGAGCTCCAGGACCGCTTTGGTCCCGCGCCAGAGATCGTTCAGAATCTACTTAACCAGCTTGAGCTGAAGCTGCTGGCAGAAGGGGCTGGCGTGGAGAGCGTTTTCCTGCAGTACGGGAAGATCACCTTCGGGTATCCTGAGGGCAAAGCGCTTCCCCAGCCCTGGGAGTTCCCATTCAAGGTGAGATTTGGAGAATCCCAGGTCTGGCTGCCGATCGATCAGCACCAGGAGGGATGGTTCGAGGAGCTCCTGGAGGTCCTGAAAGGACTTCAGGCAGCCTGATCAGGCCCTGAATCCCCGCACCTCTTTGACAAGCGACACTGGCAACGGTATAATTGAGCCTTGTTGAAAATCAAGCAGTAGCTGTATTGGAGAGTGTTTTATGGCGAACGAAGAACTGCAGACGCCAGAAACGATTGAGGAATTAGAGCCTAAGATGAAGGTCCGGGGAAAGGTCTTGAAGACCTCCCTGGCGGGTGCGATTGTTGATGTCGGTGTCGGTGTCCCTGGCGTGATCCACATTTCAAAAATCCAGAAAGGTTCTGTGACACGGGTTGCAGATGTTCTGAGCGAAGGCCAGGAAGTGGAGGTTTGGATCCAGCGAGTGGATCCGGAGAATAAGAAGATCGAATTGACCATGCTGGAACCGCTGGGATTGGAATGGCGCGATATCAAACCCGGTATGGAACTGACTGGTACGGTGACCCGGATCGAGAAGTATGGTGTTTTTGTCGATATCGAATCGGAACGCCCTGGCCTGGTGCACATCAGCGAGATGGCTCACGGATATGTGCGCACTCCAACCGACATCGTCCAGAAAGGCGACCAGGTGAATGTCAAGGTGCTCAAGGTCAACCGGCGCAAGAAGCAGATCAAGCTGAGCATGAAAGCCCTGGAAGAGCCGCCTGAAGAGCTGATGGATTATGACGACAGCGATGATGTCAAAGAGGAAACCCCCACAGCTTTCGAGGCTGCCATTCGCAAGGCAATGGAGAAAGGGGACTCCGAGCTGGCGGATCTCTTGTCAGAACTGGAGAAATAGGATCCTGAAGCTGAGATGAAATGCGAAAGACCGCTGGGAACAGCGGTCTTTTTTATATTTAGGGGGCTGAGTGTCTCAGTTGGGTCGAAGGCGTCGTCAGCGGACCTCGCCGACGCAGGTCGATGCCAGCAGGGAGGATTTCAATCCGACGGATAGGCTGGACGAAAGGTTTGTCCTTACACAATGAATTCTTCAGTTGAAATAGCCTTGAATCATCCCCAAACCTCGCCGGGCTTGTTATAATCCGTAACACAAGGCTGTTTTGGATTTTACAGCCCAATTTTTGATCGGTATTCTCCGAACATCCCCATCAAGGAGTACCTATGGGATATGATCCGCCTGTATCTTCCCAGTTAACGGAGTTTCTAGAGAAGCACGGCAGCCGGGGCAGGGAAATGCTCCTGCCGGCGCTTCTGGAAACTCAGAAGATCCATGACTACATTCCAGCCCGATCTGCGGCTTTGATTGGCGAGGTTCTCAAGGTGCCGCTGGCGGATGTCTACGGGGTGATCGAATTCTATTCGATGCTCTCCAGCCAGCCCCGGGCTGAAAAAGTGATCCGCATCTGTACCACACCCTCCTGCGCTTCGCAGGGAGCAGGTGAGCTGGCGGCGGAGGTCTGTCAGCACCTGGGTGTTGGTATCGGTGAACCCACTGTCGATGGACGCTACATTGTGGAAGAGGTGGAATGCCTGGGGTTGTGTGACCACGCCCCGGGAGTCCTGATCGGCCGGGATATGGTAGGGGAGGCTACCCTGGACCGCATCTTCCACCCGGAAGAACATCCCCGCAGCCAGATCTATGCTGAAGAGCGGATCCTGCTGGAAAGAGTGGGACGGATCGATGCCCTGGATATCACCCAATTCCAGGAGGCAGGAGGTTTCCAGGGATTCAGGACAGCCCTGGCAGTCAGCCCAGCAGAAGTGATCAAAGTCGTGACCGATTCTGGCTTGACCGGCCGGGGTGGGGCGGGCTTTCCTACCGGACTGAAATGGAAGGGTTGTGCGGAAGTTGAACGCTTTCCTAAATACCTGGTCTGCAATGAGGATGAATCTGAGCCCGGGACCTTCAAAGACCGAGCTTTGATCGAAGGCGATCCCTTCACGATCATCGAAGGCATGCTGATCGCTGCTTATGCGATTGGCGCTGGAAAAGGCTATCTGTATATCCGGGGGGAATACACCCGTTCCCATCAAGTCATCAATCGGGCCCTGGAAATCGCTGCTCAGGAGGGGTTCCTCGGTAAGGACATCCTGGGGACTGGTTTTGATTTTGAGATTGAACTCCGCAGCGGTGCTGGCGCATATATCTGTGGGGAAGAGACCGCCTTATTCGAATCCATTGAGGGGAAACGAGGCTTTCCCCGGGTCAAACCTCCTTTCCCAACCACCCATGGTTTGTTCAACCAGCCAACTGTGATCAATAATGTGGAGACACTTGCCAATGTGGCTTTGATCCTCAAGATCGGGGCAGAGAGGTACCGGGAGTTGGGTTCAGAGGATTCTCCGGGTCCGCGGCTGTTCAGCCTTTCTGGGGACGTTAACCGGCCGGGGATCTACGAGATCAGCCGGCCAACCACCTTGCGGGAACTGATCTATGACAAAGCTGGTGGCATCAGGGACGGAAAAGAACTGCGGGCCGTCTTGTTAGGAGGCGCGGCAGGGAAGTTCGTTCCTCCTGACCAGCTGGATTTCCTCCTCACCAACCAGGGCACCCGGGATGTTGGGCTGGGCTTGGGATCAGGCGCGGTGGTGGTCTTCGATGAGGAAGTGGATATGCGCTTTGTCCTGCATGGACTGGGACACTTCTTTGCCCATGAGAGCTGTGGGAAATGCTATCCCTGCCAGCTGGGCACCCAGCGCCAAGCGGAGATCCTGGACCGCAACCAGCGGGGTGAAAGCCTCCCCGGAGATATCGAACGCTTGAAGGACGTGATCGCCACCATGACCGATAGTTCCCTGTGCGGTCTGGGGCAATCGGCAGGATCCGCGGTGCTCAGCGCCCTGGAGATCTGCCCTGAATATTTCGGAATCGAGGAGGTCGTCCGTGACTGAGAACAAGACTGTAAAGCTGACGATTAATGGAAAGGAGTGCCAGGTTCCCGAGGGTACAACTTTATTGGAAGCCGCCCGCAGCCTGGGGATGGAGATCCCGGTGATCTGCCTTCATGATGCCACCACACCGCGGGGTTTATGCCGCCAGTGCGTGGTGGAGGTGGAAGGTTGGCGCAGACTGGCGCCGTCCTGCATCACTCCGGTTGAGGAAGGCCAGGTGGTTCTCACAGAGAGCGAGCGCGTGGTCCGGGTCAGGAAGACCATACTGGAGATGCTCTATGCCAGCACAGATCTTTCCCGGTCCCCTGAACTCCAGGAGCAGATGGAAACCTACGGTGCGGACCCCAAACGCTTCCCAGGTGCAAAGAAGCGCCAGCACCCTGTGCTGGATGACAATCCCTTTTATGTCCGGGACTACTCGCAGTGCATCCTGTGCTGGCGCTGTGTCCAGGCTTGTGCGGATGATATCCAGTTCACGTATGCCCTGGCTGTTGGCGGACGCGGCCATGACAGCCGCATCGCCACTTTCTTTGATATCCCTATGCCCGAGACCACCTGTGTTTTCTGCGGCAATTGCGTTGCTGTGTGCCCCACCAAAGCCTTGCAAGGGAAGACAGAATACCTGCTAGAACAAGGTCTGCAGCATGACGAGATCCGAGCCCGTCGGCGGCAGGAGCGCCAGGAGAAAAGGAGCAAATCATGAGCGAGACAGGAGTATCTGTGCGCAGTACCTGCCCCTTCTGCGGCGTTGGCTGCCAGGTGGATCTACAGATCGATGAGAATCACATTACCAGGGTGGACGCGCCTTTTGATGTCGCTCCCAATTACGGGAGGCTGTGCACCAAGGGCCGCTACGGACTGGATTATGTTCGCCATCCTTCCCGCCTGACTTACCCCATGATCCGCAAGGACATGGGATCCCTGCCCCGCAAACCGGTGGGCTTGGGTGGATTCAGGCGGGCAAGCTGGGATGAAGCCCTGGACCTGGCTGCCGAAAAGCTGGCGGGGATCGTCCAGGAGCATGGCGGTGATGCTTTGGGAACTTTCACCTCCGCCAAGGCCACTAACGAGGATACCTACATTTTCCAGAAGTTCGTTCGAGGGGTCTTGGGCACCAACAATATCGATCACTGCGCCCGATTGTGCCATGCGGCTTCGGTCGCTGGCTTGCAGATCACCCTGGGATCTTCAGCGATGTCCAACTCGATCGCGGAGATGAAGGATCTGGAAGTCCTGCTGGTTACCGGCTCGAATACCAGCGAAACCCATCCCGTGATCTCCACCTTCCTGCGTGAGGCGGTTGTGCGCAATGGCGCCAAACTGATCGTGATCGATCCCCGCCGGATCGAGATGTCCAATTTTGCCGATCATTACCTGAGGCTGCGGCCCGGTACCGATGTGGTGTTGTTTCAAGCGCTGGCGCATGTGATTGTCGAACAGGGGTTGGTCGACCAGGATTTCCTGGATAAACGAGTAGAGGGACTGGAAGAATATCTGCCCAGCCTGGAAAACTACACCCCGGAATACGCGGAAGAGGTCTGCGGCGTCCCGGCGAAGGAGATCCGGGCTGCCGCCAGGTTGTATGGCAGCGCGAACGCGGCTGCTATTTACTGGGGTATGGGCATCAGCCAGAGCACGCATGGGACTGATAATGCCATCTCGCTCGCTAACCTGGCGCTGCTGACCGGGAATATCGGCCGGCCTGGAACGGGTTTGAACCCCCTGCGGGGACAGAACAATGTCCAGGGCTGCTCGGATTCTGGGGGGCTTCCCAATGTCTACCCGGGCTATCAGCTGGTGTCCGACCCCGAGGTGAGGGAGAAATTCGAGAAGCAGTGGGGAGTGGAATTGGATCCAGAACCTGGCTTGACAACCATGGAAATCGTCGATGCCGCTGGTAATGGGACCATCAAGGGATATTATGTGATGGGTGAAAATCCCATGATGAGCGAACCAGACCTGCTGCATGCCAGGCATGTGATGGAAAACCTGGGTTTCCTGCTGTACCAGGACATCTTCATGAACGAGACGGGTGAATATGCTGACATCATCCTGCCAGCGGTCAGTTTCGCGGAGAAGGATGGCACTTTCACTAACAGCGACCGTCGGGTTCAGCTGGTCCGGCCTGCCATCAAATCTCCCGGTGAGGCGCGGCCGGATTGGGAGATCACCCAGGAATTGGCTCGCCGGGTGGAGGAGAAGCTGGGTGTCAAGGATTCGGCGGGTTTTGATTTTGGGCATCCAGCAGAGATCTGGGATGAGATGGCCAGCTTAACGCCGCCTTTCCAGGGCATCAGCCATAAAAGGATCGAGCAGGAGAGCGGCGTTCATTGGCCCTGCCCCGCGCCTGACCATCCTGGAACTCCCTACCTGTTCAGCGAAGACTTCCCACGGGGAAAAGGGAAGCTGACACCGATCGCTTACCGCCCCTCACTGGAGCAGCCGGATGAGGAGTATCCCTTGATCCTGTCCACCGGCCGGGTCTTGTATCACTGGCACGGCGGCACCATGACCCGCCGTTCCAAGCTGGATGATATTTATCCCGAGGCACTGGTCGAGATCCACCCCCAGGATGCTGGCGATCTGGGGATCAGCTCTGGAGAGTGGGTCAAGGTCCGGTCCCGGCGGGGAGAGATCGAGGTCAAAACGCTGGTCACTGAGCGTTCCCCGGTCGGTACCGTATTCCTGCCTTTCCATTTCGCGGAAGCTGCTGCCAATATCCTGACCCAGGATGCCAGGGATCCCCAGGCCAAGATCCCTGATTATAAGGTTTGCGCAGTAGCAGTCGAAAAACGCTGAGATCTCCCCTCCGGGGAGGGATATAATTCGCTCTGTAGCATGGGAGGAGTCTGATGACTGGAAAATTGGTGCTTGTGGCAGGAAATATCGGGACCGGGAAGACGTCCCTTACGGAAAGGCTGGGAGAGCGGCTGGGCTGGCGCACAGCTTATGAATCGGTGATCGACAATCCTTATCTGGGCGATTTCTACCAGGACATGGACGCCTGGTCCTTCCATCTCCAGATCTATTTCCTGGGACACCGCGCTCAGCAGCACCTAGAATTGGTCCGGTCCGGCTCATCAGCGATTGCGGATCGCAGCATTTACGAGGATGTCAAGATCTTTGCCCGGGCCCTCTACCAACAGGGAAGCCTTTCGGAAAGGGATTACCGTTCCTATCAGCGGGTCTTTCAGCTGATCGCTGAGAACCTTCCCGAGCCTGATCTGCTGATCTACCTGGTTGCCCCACCGGAGATCCTGCTGAAAAGGATCGGGGAGCGGGGAAGGGAGATCGAATCCGGGATCTCCCTGGAGTATCTGACCTTGCTGGATTCCTTTTACGAAGATTGGATGGAGACCTTCAATCTCTGCCCGGTGCTGAAGATCCGCTCGGATGATCTTGATTTCGCCCATAAGAAAGCCCACCTTGACACGGTAGCTGACTTGGTCCAAGAAAAGCTCACCGGCAAGGAAGAGATCGTTTTTTAGTCCCACCAACGAACTAGCCCTATCCTCACATATCATTCGGTTATGAGGCAGTCATGCATCGTCCTTAGTCAGGCGAAGACTGCCAGCCCAGCGCAGCAATTCCTCCCTGCAGCACTGTCATTGCGAGGGAAGCTGCCTGCCCTGAGCGATTGTCGCAGGCTAGAGCCGAAGGGAAGCAATTTCCTGACCTGATAGGATTTCTATTCACCCTTGCCAGGTATTGGAGATTACCGCGTTGCCTAAGCCCGTTCGCCTCTTGGCAGCAGCAGTATTCATATGACTAGTGCTGAGGTAGTCCATAGATATCTTGGGACGGCACTGATCACTCCTGAAAATCCTCTGCACTTCGCCTTTGCATTTTACAGGGATTTTACATCTCTGTTTTCCTCCTGTTACAGTGGGGAGCTATCCTTGAACCGTATCAACAAATATTGGTTCACTTATGGAGGAAAAATGTTTAGAAAAGTGTTATTGCCTGTGTTGGCTGCCGTCCTGATCGCGGTATCATTCAGCGGCACCGCCCTGGCAGCAGAGGGCGATGGAGAAGGTTTGCTCAAAGCCCGGGGAAAGGTCATCGATATCAATACCTCGGCAGGGAAGTTTTCAATTCATACCCCGGGAGGGGAGGATCTGCGTTTCTTCGTGGATGAGGATACCCGCTATGCCGGGCAGATCTCAAGCCTGGAGGATCTCGAGATCGGTATGGTCGCCGGTGTGGCCTACACCGAGCAAGGACAAGGGAAGCTGACCGCAGTGGGTTTGGTCGCTGGTCGTGCGCCCGATCTGATCAAGGTCAAAGGGGAGGTCACCGCGATTGATGCCGGGCTAGGTAAGTTCGAAGTTGTCACCGCAGAAGGCACGGCGATGCGCTTCTTCGTGGATGAGAACACCCGCTACCAGGGCCAGCTTTCTTCCCTGGAAGAGCTGCGGGTGGGTTGGCGAGCTGGAGTGGCTGCCAAGGAAGGGGAGGATGGCAAATTGACCGCAGTGTTGGTCATCGCTGGCATCCGCCCTGAGGTAGTGCGTGTCCAGGGCGTGATCGCTGACGTGAATCCCGCAGCCAGCACATTCCAGCTGGAAAAGCCTGATGGGGACATTCTCACCTTCCAGGTCACCGAGAACACCAATTTTCGAGGACAGGTATCCAATATCGCTGACCTGAAAGAAGGCTTGCGGGCAGCAATAGGGGGTTATGAGGATTCCCAGGGTGAGCTGATCGCCAGAGTGGTCGTGGCAGGTGAACTTCCGGACGAGCGCCCGGAGATCATCCGGGCTCAAGGCAGCCTCAAGACAGTCAGTCCTGGCGCGGGCAAATTCCAGCTTGAGAAAAGCGACGGCAGCGTCGTGACCGTTTACGTGAATGAAAATACCCGCTACCGGGGGCAGGTGGAGGGTTTCGATGACCTTGAAAAAGATATGCGGGCTGGATTCATCGGCTACCTGGACCATGACGGGAATATCATTGCCCGGGTCGTGGTAGCCGGGAAACCGCCTTCTGGGCGTTCTGATGGGGACCGCCCGCTGCCTGAGAGTGATTTTCCCAGGGAGAGCCTCCCTCTCCCGCCTTCTAGCTGATCCCTTGCTGTTCCTGCTTCCTGGGGGGTGAGCCGCTCCTGGGGTGGGTTCATCAGCAAATTTTCTGCCGTGGCAAACTGATCTGCTCTTGGCGCCAGTGATACTTTCACTGGCGCCAATGCTGGGTTTTGCCAGCTTGTGCGGTCTGGGAAAGTTGGATGTTATAATAACCAGACATTTTGACAGACTTTAGACGTAAAGTGAGGACATATGACCAAGCAATGGGATAATCCCCCGGCCATGGCTATCGACCCAGAAGAGGTCTACCAGGTCAAGTTGGAGACCAACCGGGGAGATATTACCCTGGAGCTCTATCCGGAGCATGCTCCAAGAACGGTCAACAACTTCGTTTTCCTGGTCAACGAGGAGTTCTATAACGGGGTCACCTTCCACAGAGTGATCGCCAATTTCATGATCCAGGGTGGAGACCCCACCGGCACTGGCAGGGGCGGTCCCGGCTATCGTTTCGAGGATGAGCTGATCGGGAATCCCCTCAAGCACGGCACCAAGGTGATCTCGATGGCCAATGCCGGACCGAACACAAATGGTTCCCAATTCTTCATCACCCATCTTCCCCAACCCCATCTGGACGGAAAACATACCGTTTTTGGAAAAGTCATCCAGGGTGAGGACGTAGTGGATGCAATTCGCCAGGGCGATGTGATCAACAAGGCAACTGTGGTGTAGGGAAAGCGTAGCTTGCAGGTTTAGCCGTTATAAAGTAAGATATCATCCGCGAGGGAAATCCCAATTTCCTTCGCGGATCGATCTCAAAGGAGGTGACTGGAAAGAATTGATATAGGGAAAATAGCGCAAGGGCTCAGGGAGGGGGTGACCTGAGTTGACGAGGATGAGGGTTCCTCCTTTGAGGAGGCTAACCGGCCGGGGGTGAGCACAGCCGGGAAAATCGAACCATCAGCGGAAGCCCTCCGGAGGTGTCACACTCCGTTTTTCCCTCCTACAGAAGAAGGGTGATAAAAACCCGGGCGACCGGTGGGACAACATCACCCCAGGTGACAATCCAAAGTGATCAAGCGTTCAAATCCCAAACCAGGCAGGACTGGAAGTCTACTGCTTGGAGAAAGGGCGCTGAACAGAATTGGAGGGAACCCTCTATGTGTGGAATTGTTGGATACATAGGACCTAAAAATGCCACGCCCATTATCATGAATGGGCTGAAAAAGCTGGAGTATCGCGGTTATGACTCGGCTGGTATTGCGGTCCTTGAAAATGGGGGCATCGAAGTCCGGCGGGATGCCGGCAAACTGGAGCGTTTATCGCAGTTGGTCCAGGAATCGCCTCTCAAAGGCAATCTTGGCATCGGCCACACCCGCTGGGCGACCCATGG
>JBGCVQ010000100.1:19060-40224 GCA_045888315.1 Anaerolineales bacterium
GTGGTCATGAGCAGGAAAGAACCTGACAAGATCATTGCCGCCCGGATTGGCAACGCCGGTGGAGTCGTGTTGGGGATAGGCGAGGATGAGATGTATATCGCCTCGGATCTGCCCGCTATCCTGGAACATACCCGGAAGATGGTTTTCCTGGAATCCCACCAGATGGCGATTGTCAGCCGCCAAGAGATCAAACTGATGAGCTTGGATGGCAAGGAGATCGTACCCGAGGTGCAGATCGTTCCCTATGATCCCGTTTCGGCAGAAAAAGGTGAATATAGGCACTTCATGCACAAGGAGATCCACGAGCAGGTCCGATCCCTGACCGATACCATCGCTGGACGGGTGGATTTTGAATCCGGTACGATCCAGCTGCCCACCTTGAACGCGGCCCCGGAGCTGGTGAGAAGGTTGAACAAGATCGTCATCATCGCCTGCGGTACGGCATCCTATGCCGGTATGGTAGGAAAAGTGCTCATCGAGCGCATTGCCCGTATTCCGGTGGAAGTGGAGATCGGATCCGAGTTCCGCTACCAGGACCCGATTGTTGATGAGGACACTGTCGTGCTGGCGATCAGCCAATCGGGCGAAACAGCCGATACCCTGGCTGCCATGGAAGAAGGCCGCAGGAAGGGTGCGACCCTGTGGTCGATCGTCAATGCGATTGGCTCCCAGGCCATGCGCATTGCTGACGGCTATATTTCCATGCAGGTTGGCCCCGAGATCGGTGTGGCTTCTACAAAGGCCTACACCGCTCCCCTGGTAGACCTGTATATGCTGGCTATCCTGCTGGGTGAGCTGCGGGGAACACTGGATAAAAAGCGTGCTTATCAGCTTGTGCAGGACCTGCGCCTGGTCCCTGACCTGGCTGGTCGCTGCCTGGATCGAGAGAATGAGGTCAAAAAGGTAGCGGAAACGCTGCTAGATGCCGAGAATGCCCTCTACCTGGGAAGAGGAGTCAACATGCCCACGGCTTATGAGGGCGCCCTGAAGCTCAAGGAGATCTCCTACATCCACGCTGAAGGCTATCCGGCTGGCGAGATGAAGCATGGCCCGATCGCGCTGATCGATTCCGGGCTTCCGGTGGTGGTGATTGCTCCCCGGGATCCCTGGTATGACAAGATGTTCAGCCAGATTGAGCAGGCGAAAGCCCGCGGTGGGCGGGTGATCGCGGTTGCTACGGAGGGTGATGAACAGATCCAGGCGCTTGCTGACCAGGTTTTGTTCGTGCCCGATACTCCCTGGCTGCTGAGCCCGGTGACCACTGTGATCCCCCTCCAGCTGCTGGCTTACCACATCGCAGCCCAACGAGGATTGGACGTGGATCAGCCGCGCAACCTGGCCAAATCTGTTACCGTGGAATGATCTGACCTCCAAGGTCAGTCGAGAGCAAACCCCTGGCAACCTCCCAGGTTAACCCAACCTGGGAGGTCGTTTCATTTCCTCCCGAAAAAGGAATATCAAACTGGTAGAAAGCTTATGGGGTGAGTGGAACGGGGGAGAGGGAGGTCATTCCCCCTGGTCATCGGGATCCAGGGAGTCTTTTTTATGCTCCATCCAGTAGCGGGCTACTTCGTCCATAGATAGGATGAAGTCCGATTTAGCTTCAGTATAGCTGCCGCTTTGCTTAGGGAAGCGCTTGGCCAGCTCCTCCTTGAGCTTCTCGTATTCCCGGGCTGCTTTGGGGTTTGCCCGTAAGAAGTCCCGGAATACCGTGTGCCGTTCGATGTCCGGGTGGCCGGTTTGGAAGACATGCAGGTGGTGGGAGCGTTCCCCATCCGTATCGCGGGTGAAGAACTGCCTGCCAGGGATCCCATATTCACCCTTGCTCTCATATCCGAGTTCCTCAAATTCCGCGATGGAACGGATGGCCACCTCCAGATCCTCGACTTCCAAGACAAAATCAAGGATGGGTTTGGCTTTAATGCCCGGGATGGAGGTGCTGCCGATGTGGTAGATGCCGATGATCGGGAAGCTTAAACCCTCCGCGATACGCTGGGCCTCCTCATCAGCCAACTGGGTCCATTCCGGATTATGGGGAACCAGCTCTACATCACGCTGTTCCTGGGTAATCGATTCGTTCTCAGTCATATTTTAGATACTAAATCCCTTAAATTATAAAGGAAGTTGGATGTCCTGTCAGGTCAATTCCCACCGCGAACTTTCCCGAGATCCGTCCTGTTAATTGTCCTGCAACCTCCGAGGTTGGTCGAGTAAAAAGGCCCTTTGACCTCCGAGGTCAGGATGCTGGGGGTTTTTTGAACCCCGGAGCTCTGGTTGAGATTGTTCTAATATAAATATGAGACTTACAGAGGGTATTCATGTTAGAATGGTGCTGCAAGAAATCGCTCATATTATCAAAAGGAATCTTATGGCAGGCAAGTCATTGACCCGTGAAGTCGTATTGGAAGCCCTGGGAAAGGTCCAGGATCCGGAGATCAACAAGGATCTGGTCAGCCTGGGTATGATCGAAGACCTTGAAGTCGAGGGTGGAAAGGTGAGCTTTACCCTGAACCTGACCACGCCGGCCTGTCCCCTGAGGGACGAGATCCGGAACAGAGCCCTGGGAGCCGTTGAGGCCCTGGACGGTGTTTCGGAGGTTGATATCAAAATGGGGGCCAAGGTGCCGGTAGGACAGGGAAAATCGGAGCATAAGAACATCAAGAATGTCATCGCTGTCGCTTCTGGGAAGGGCGGCGTTGGAAAGAGCACTGTGGCAGTCAACCTGGCCGTCGCTCTGGCAGAAAGAGGCGCCAGTGTGGGTCTGCTGGATGCCGATATCTATGGACCTAACATCCCCACCATGATGGGCGTTACCCGCCTGGGAGGCGCCAAGGATAACAAGATCCTCCCCGGTGTTGGTCATGGTGTGAAGGTGATCTCGATCGGATTCATGGTCAAGCCTGACCAGGCCTTGATCTGGAGGGGTCCGATGCTTCATTCCGCCATCAAGCAGTTCATCGCTGACGTGGATTGGGGCGACCTGGATTACCTGATCATCGACCTGCCCCCTGGTACTGGGGATGTCCAGCTCAGCCTGAGCCAGACCTTGGAACTGCAGGGTGGGGTGATCGTTACCCTGCCTCAGCAGGTTTCCCTGGATGATGCCCTGCGGGGTATCAACATGTTCCAGGAGCTGAAGGTCCCTATCTTCGGTGTGGTTGAGAACATGAGCTATCTGGAAACACCGGATGGGGAGCGCATGGATATCTTCGGTTCCGGCGGTGGAGAAAAACTGGCGAAGATGACAGGGGTCCCCTACATCGGGTCAATTCCGATCGATCCCCAGGTGCGGATTGGGGGTGATGCGGGGATGCCGGTGGTGCTTTCCCACCCCGAATCGGCAGTTTCCAAGGCCCTGATCGGGATCGCTGAGAAGATCGCGGCCCAGGTCAGCATCCAGGCTTTCAAAGAGTAACGTCCGCTTTTGCGGCACCTATCCAGGGTACGGCATCCTCGTAAGGAGGCCGTATCCTTTTTATTTACCTCAATTGAGGTAAAATACGGACATGATGGCTTTAATCGTAGGTATTCGATTCCACGATGGTGGAAAGACTTATCATTTTGACGCTTCGTCAGTCCCCAATATCCAGGTGGATGATTTTGTGATCGTTGAAACCAGCCGTGGAAAGCAGCTGGGAAAAGTGGCCGCCTTCCTGGATGAGCAGACCAGTGATGACCGCAACTGGAAGCCGATCCTGAGGAGCGCTACTCCCCGGGACCTGGTATTGCGCCAGGTCTGGGAGAAGAAAGAAAAACAAATCCTGAAGGAATGCCGGAGTCTGGCGGCGGAACAAAAAGGTCTGGAAGAGGTGAAATTCATCTCCGCTGAGTTCAGCTTGGAGGGGGAGAACCTGGTCATTCTCTATTGTTATGAAGGTGAGGGTGATCCCAAGCTGAATGACCTGGAGAAGAACATCAAGAAAGCGATTGACGATGCCAACCTGGAACTGCGACGCATTGGACCCAGGGATTCTGCCAAGATCCTGGGTGGAATGGGTGCCTGCGGCCGGGAGATCCGCTGCTGCACGGAATTCATGACGGAATTCGTTCCCATTTCCATTAAAATGGCGAAAACCCAGGGAATCTCCCTCGCTCCCACGGAAATCACCGGGATGTGCGGCAGGCTGCGGTGCTGCCTGATGCACGAACATGAGATCTACCTGGAAGCAAAGAAGAATTTGCCCAAGAAAGGCAAACGGGTGATCACACCCCAGGGGGAAGGCAAGGTCATCCGCCTCAACCCGCTCAGCCAGAAGATCACCGTGGACCTGGGCGAAGAGGGACTGGTCGAATTCGATCCCGACCAGGTAGAGAAAAAAACCAAATGAAAGACATCCTGGACCGCGTAAATGGGTTATTCACCTACAGCAGCGGTCTGCGGCGGGAACTTCACCGCCACCCCGAACTTGGATTCCAGGAATTCCATACAGCTGAGATCATCCTGAGAGAGCTTTCCCGTTGGGAAGGACTTCGTATTCAATCCGGTCTGGCAGGGACCGGTGTGCTGGCGACTCTGGAAGGGAAAAAGCCTGGCAGGACCGTCCTGCTGCGCTTTGATATGGACGCCCTGCCGGTCCAAGAAGAGACTGGCGCAGAGTATGCTTCCGAGATAGACGGCCTGATGCATGCCTGCGGGCATGATGGTCACATGGCGATCGGTCTGACAGCAGCCCGGCTGCTGGCAGAAGGACAACAAGAGATCACCGGAAGGGTCAGGATCCTTTTCCAGCCAGCTGAGGAAGGCCTGGGAGGCGCGGTTCAGACCATCCAGGCTGGAGTTCTTGAGGATCCCCGCCCTGATTATGTACTCGGTATGCACCTCTGGAATGAAAAACCGCTGGGATGGCTGGGCATCAGCGATGGTCCAGTGATGTCCGCTTCGGAGACATTCCGGATCCAGGTGCGGGGGAAGGGCGGGCATGGGGCAATGCCCCAAGAGGCGATCGATCCTATCGTAGCCGCTGCAGGGGTGATCAACGCCCTCCAGACCCTGATTTCCCGGGAGGTCCATCCACTAGACAGCGCAGTGATCACGGTCTGCACGATTCACGCCGGGCAGGCTCCTAATGTCATTCCTGCCGAGGCCACCCTGACTGGAACGATCCGGACTTTCAGGCAGGAAACCCGGCATCGGTTGTTGGAGCGGTTCAAGGCTCTGGTTAAAGAGGTAGCAGCAGCCTACCGCTGTCAAGCGGAAGTGACCATGGAAGATATCGCCCCGGCAGTCATCAATCATCCCCAGCCAGCCAGGATCATCCGGCAGACCGCCCGGGACCTGTTCCCCGCGATGGAGGTGGATGAGAATTACCGCACCATGGCTTCCGAGGATATGGCCTTTCTGATGCAGGAACTGCCGGGCTGCTACACTTTCATCGGCTCCTCAAACCCTGCCCGGGGATTGGATGCCAAGCATCACCAGCCAAATTTCGATTTTGACGAGAGCGCCCTGGTAACTGGAACGGCCCTGATGGTCGGGTCAGCCTTGAATCTGCTGGAATCCTGAGATATTACCAGGCGATCTGCAGGTAGGGCGGCTTCTGGAAAAGAACACTCCAGAAGCTTTTTTTTTGCTGCCATCTGTCCTGCCTGGATGTGCATTTCATCCAGTTAAAACTACGGGTGCTTGACGGTAAAATTTCAGGGTGCTAGAATTAATTAGGATTAATCTTATTTATCAGATTAATCGGGTCAGGGTAAAATGAGTAATTCAGAATTCCTCAATTATCTGCTGCAGTACACCGAAAGCGATGATGAACGGCTGCCGGCGATCAACGATCTCAGCGGTGAGCTGGGGATCAGCAAATCCACCCTCCGGGAGCAGCTGGAAGTTGCCAGAGCGCTCGGGCTGGTGGACGTACGCCCCCGCCTGGGCATCCGCCTCCGTCCCTATTCCTTCACCCCGGCGGTTGATGCCTCGCTGTGTTATGCCATCGAGTATGACCGGGGCTATTTTGAGGATTTTGTGGACCTTCGCAGGCACCTGGAGCTGGCATATTTTCCCCAGGCGATCGACCTGCTTCGGCAGGAGGATATAGAGGACCTTCGCAGCCTGGTTGCCAGTGCCTGGAATAAGCTGGAGGGTAAACCCACCCGCATCCCCCATCTGGAACACCGCCAACTACACCTGGCATTCTACAAACGGCTTAACAACATCTTTGTGACCGGTTTGCTGGAAGCCTACTGGGATGCCTATGAGGCTGTGGGTTTGAACGTTTACACCGACCTGGAGTATCTGGAGCAGGTCTGGAAGTACCATCAAGAGCTGGTGGAAGTTGCAGCAGCCAGGGATAAGGACCGGGCAGAACGGATCCTCAAAGAACATTTCGAGCTGATGGACCGGATGGTAATGTGAACATAATGTCCCAGGTTATCATCATCCATCCCATTTACCAGGGATGGAAGACAGGAGATTGAATGGCATCGAAGACATCAGAATCACAGCCCGTGCAGCGCAGATTGAGCGGCGTCAACGAATTTTCGATCAATATCGGTACCGTAAATGGCTCTGGCAGCCAAACTGCCAACCTGACCATCTTGCGGGCGATCTTCAAGATGGGCATCCCGGTTTCTGGCAAGAATATCTTCCCATCCAATATCCAGGGCCTTCCCACCTGGTACAAGATCCGGGTCAGCCAATCGGGATACGCTGGACGGCGCAAGGAAGCGGATATCGTGGTCGCCATGAATCCCAGCACTTTTGTCGATGATCAGGATGACCTGGCTGAAGGCGGCTTATTCCTGTACGACGACGAGATCGAGGGGGAGATCAAGAGAAAAGACATGACCGTCGTGGCCATGCCGGTCAAGAACATTCTCAGGGAGGCCAAACCCCATAAAGACCTGCGCAAGTTCGTTGCCAACATGGTCTATGTGGGCGTGCTTGCCAATTTACTGGGGATCGAACTGGAGCCCATCAAAGCCGCCCTGGAATTCCACTTCAAAGGCAAGGCCAATCCGGTGGAATTCAACATGAGTGTCATCCAGTTATCCTATCAATGGGCAGAAGAGACGCTGAAATTGGAACTGCCCTGGCGCATCGAGCCCAAGGACCTGACAGAGAATTTCATCTTGGTCGACGGAAATACCGCCGGCGCCTTGGGAACGATTTATGGGGGTGTGCATTTTGTGTCCTGGTACCCGATCACGCCTGCTACCAGCCTCCCGGAATCGATGTTGGAATATGCCCCTAAACTCCGGGTGGACCCGGAAACGGGCAAACACACCTATGTCATCATCCAAGCTGAGGATGAGCTGGCTGCCATTGGTATGGTCGTGGGAGCCGGCTGGGGCGGCCTGCGGGCGATGACCGCGACCTCTGGACCCGGTTTGAGCCTGATGAACGAGTATGCCAGCCTGGCCTATTTCGCGGAGATCCCTGTCGTGGTCTGGGTCATTCAACGCGTCGGTCCCAGCACCGGGCTTCCCACCCGGACAGCCCAAGGAGATATCTCCACGACCTACCATCTCGGTCAGGGGGATACCCAGCATATCCTGCTCATCCCGGGGACGGTCAATGAGTGTTTTGAATACGGCTGGAAGTCCCTGGACCTGGCAGAGAAATATCAAACGGCGGTTTTTGTGCTGTCTGATCTGGATCTGGGTAAGAATCAATGGATGACCGAGCCTTTTAACTACCCGGATAAACCGATCGACCGGGGCAAGATCCTCTGGGAGGAGGATCTAGAAAAGATCAAGGACGACTGGGGTAGGTACCGCGACCTGGATGGGGATTTCATACCCTACCGCACGGTGCCGGGCAACCGCCATCCCCAGGCGGCTTATTTTACCCGCGGCACCGGACACGATGAATATGCCAACTACAGCGAACACCCTGCGGACTGGGAGAGCAATCTGAACCGGATCAAGGATAAGATCAATTCCTCCCGCCCCGAACTTCCGGAACCGGTGGTGATCAAGCAGCGCGGTGCCAAGAACGCCCTGGTCGCCTTTGGATCCACCGACTCGGCGGTCAAGGAAGCTTTGGACTATCTTAAAGCGGATGGGGTCAAGCTCGATTACCTCCGGCTGCGGGCACTTCCGCCGTCTCAAGAAGTGCTGGATTTCATACGCAAACACGACCAGGTATACGTCCTGGATAACAACCGGGATGGTCAGATGCACGGCATCCTCTCCCTGGAGCTGCCGGACAAGGCTACTGACATGGTCTCACTGGCCCATATTGACGGCCTGCCGCTCAACGCAGAATGGATCCGGGAACAGATCCTCCTTAAGGAGAACATTTAATGGCAGAGAAAACGAATGAAATCGGGTTATCAAAGGGCGATTATAAGGGAAAGCCTTCCACGCTGTGCTTGGGCTGCGGTCACAATGCCATTGTGGCCCAGATCATCGCCGCCTGCTATGAACTCAACATCCCACCAGAAAGTGTGGTTAAGCTCAGCGGCATTGGCTGCTCCAGCAAGGCGCCGACCTATTTCATGAACCGCTCTTTCGGGTTCAATGGACTGCACGGACGCATGCCCTCGCTGGCAACCGGGGCCTTATTCGCTGATATCTCCCTGATCGGCATTGGCGTTAGTGGGGATGGTGATACGGCCAGCATCGGGATGGGCCAATTCAAGCATGTCACCCGCCGGAATCTGCCCATGCTCTATATCGTGGCTAACAACGGGGTCTACGGCTTGACGAAAGGCCAGTTCTCAGCCACTGCAGAGGAAGGATTGGCTTTGAAGAAGCAGGGCCAGAACCGCTATGTCCCTGTGGATATCGTCTGGGAGGCGATCGCTGGCCGGGCATCCTTCGTGGCCCGCTCCTTCTCCGGAGATCCCCAGCAGCTCAAGTCGCTGATCAAGGCAGGATTGCATCACAAGGGCATTGCGGTGATCGACGTCATCAGCCCCTGCGTGACCTTCAACAACCAGGATAGCGCCTTCCATTCCTATGCCTGGGGCAAATCCCATGAGGTCGCCCTGCACGAATTGTCCTTCGTGCCCCCGGTGAGGGCTATCAAAGTCCAGTACGCCCAAGGTGAGTCCTTGGAGGTCCCTCTCTATGATGGGACCAACATCATCCTTAAAAAGCTCAGCCAGGATTATAAACCGACCAATCGGGCCAAAGCCCTGGAGATGCTCGAGGAAGCCAATGACAGGAATGAACTGATCACGGGGTTGATCTACATCAATCCCAAGCAGCAATCGCTGTTCGATCTTTACAATCTTCCAGAAACACCTCTGAATAGATTGACGCCGGACCAGCTCCGGCCCAGCCCTGAGTCGCTGGAAGAGATCAACCAGCTGATGTATTAGTTGTTTAGGGAATTTTTACAGGTGTTAAGAACCAGTAAGGGAATGATGCTTATCGATTTTAGAAAATAACCAATGTCTGACCCCATAGAGGGTTGTGGGTGATTGATCGTCAAAGGAGGACGTATGCCTCTTTGGAGACAACCACTGGACAGGGACCGCATCCGGGTTACACACGGTATCGTGCATATTATTGATGACCGGTGTAAAGGATGCGGTTTTTGTATTGAGTTCTGCCCGCAGGGGACGCTAGTGATATCCAGCCGAACCAATGCCAAGGGCTACCATCCTCCCCAGGTGATCGCTGAGCAGAACTGTGTCAACTGCGGGTTGTGCACGCTGCTCTGCCCGGATTTTGCGATCTTCATTGAGGATGGAGGCAAGCAAACCCCGGATCAGATCCGCCCCATTCAGCGCACAGAGGTGAAAAATGGATCCAGTTAAAGGGCAGCTTACTGGAGAGCACTT
This sequence comes from Anaerolineales bacterium, assembly GCA_045888315.1. Taxonomy (GTDB): domain Bacteria; phylum Chloroflexota; class Anaerolineae; order Anaerolineales; family UBA11858; genus B10-G9. Next base: position 28,792 of record JBGCVQ010000100.1, read on the forward strand.
CATGCTCGGTGATCACGCTTGTGCCGAGGGGGCGATCCTGGCTGGCTGCCGGTTCTTTGCTGGCTATCCCATCACCCCGGCGACAGAGATCGCTGAAAGGATGTCTGTCCGCTTGCCCCAGATTTCCGGCAAATATGTCCAGATGGAAGACGAGCTGGCATCCATGAACGCCGTACTGGGGGCATCCTGGGCAGGGGTGAAGTCGATGACGGCTACTAGCGGACCGGGTTTCTCCTTGATGATGGAAAACCTTGGATTAGGTGTGATGCTGGAGACCCCCTGCGTACTGGTCAATGTCCAGCGGGGAGGACCCTCAACCGGACTTCCAACCCTGGTTGGGCAGCAGGATATGATGCAAGCCCGCTGGGGTTCTCATGGGGATTATGAGATCATCGCTCTCAGTCCAGCTTCTCCCCAGGAGCTGTTCGACCTTACCATTCGGGCTTTCAATCTCTCGGAAAGGTACCGCACGCCAGTGCTGGTGATGACCGATGCCGAAGTGGGCCACATGACCGAAAAGGTGGTCATCCCTCCCGTTGATGAGATCGATCTCTGGGACCGGCCCCAGGTGAGCAAGGGTGAGCTGGAACCGGACCATTTCCGGATCTACCGCTCCAGCCCTAACCAGAAAGCCGGTTATGTGTCTCCTATGGTTAAAGCAGGGGATGGGTACCGCATTCATGTGACAGGCTTGACCCATGATGAGCGGGGTTACCCGGCCATGAACCCGGAGGCCAACCGCTGGAATGTGACGCGCATCATGGACAAGATCACAGAAAACCGGGATGAGATCATCCAGGTCGAGAAGGATAAACTGCGGGGTGCGGACGTGGTCCTGATTTCCTATGGGATCTCTGCCCGGACCTCGTTATGGCCGATCGAGCTGGCCCGCAAGGAAGGCATCAAGGTCGGTTACCTGAGATTGATCACCGTCTGGCCTTTCCCGGAGGACCTGATCGCTCAGCTAGCTGACAAAGTAGAAGCATTTATCGTTCCCGAGATCAATATGGGCCAGATCTCCAGAGAGGTCGAGCGCTGTGCGCGCGGCAAAGCCCGGGTCATCGGCGTCAACAAACCCGGGGGAGATATCCTGGATCCGGCTGATGTCCTGCGGGCCATCAGAGAAGGCGCCGGCAGGCTTGTAGAAGCTTGATGGGAGAGAGATTATGGCTGCAGAAGGGATAGACGGAAAGACAAAACCGCGCATCATGACCTTTGAAGCCGCACCGGAAGGGGACTGGGTCACCGGACTGCACCCTATGGACGACCTGCTGCGGGGGGAGAGGCTGCCCCACATCTGGTGCCAGGGCTGCGGTTTGGGGACTGCCCTGACCTCCTTCATCAGCTCCCTGAAATGGCTGGAAAGAAGGCAGGGCTGGGACCTGGATAAGGTGGCTGTGGTCTCAGGCATAGGCTGCACGGGCCGGATCGCGGGATATGTGCGGCTGGATTCCTTTCATACCACTCACGGCCGGGCTATTCCCTTCGCGACCGGTTTGAAGATCGCCAATCCTGAGCTGAAAGTGATCGTCATCTCTGGGGACGGGGACATCGCTGGGATCGGCGGCAACCATTTCATCCACGCTGCCCGCAGGAATCTGGGCATCACGGTCATCTGTGTTAACAACTTCAACTACGGAATGACTGGCGGCCAGGTGGGACCGACCACACCCCATGAGGCCCGGGCGGTCACTGCCCAGTACGGCAATTATGAGTACCCTTTCAACCTGCCCTATTTGGCGGCTGCCAGTGGGGCTTCCTTTGTGGCGCGCTGGACGGTGCTGCACGCCCGTCAGCTGGACTGGACCCTGCGCAAAGCGCTCCAGCGGCCGGGATTCAGTTTTGTGGAGATCATTGCTCCCTGCTCGACAGCCTATTCGCGCTGGAACCCGGATGGTAAAGGGTTGGATCCTGAAAACCTCAGGCGCCGTGGCCTGGAAGTGCTGAAGCATTATCAGAATGTGGGCAGGACGGAACACGGCATGCATCCTAAGGATGCTGATGTGCGGGTCAATGAGCGAGGGGAAGTGGTGGAGATCATCGAAGGTGAGTTTCTCAATGAGGAGAAGCCGGATTATGAGGAGGCCATGGCCCAGCGGGTGGAAATGGCTGAACGATACTGGCAAGTGGAGCGGAAAGTCCTCGACGATCGGACCGATATTGCGATCAAAGCCAAGGCTGTGCCCCGGACAGAGATCCAGCTGGGTGGTTTTGGGGGCCAGGGGATCATGAGCGCGGGCAAGATCATCGGAATGGCTGCCGCAGTTTATAACAAACTGGAAGCTTGCTTCACCCAGAGCTATGGACCTGAAGCCCGCGGCGGAGCAGCGGGATCCCAGGTGGTGTTATCCAGCAAGCCAATCCACCACCCTCATTTGACCCAGCCGACCAGCATGATCATCATGTCCCAGGGAGCATATGAAAAGTATATCGGGGACCTGGCTCCTGATGGGATCCTGCTGATCGATGAGGAATTGGTGGACCTGCCGGAGGATCATCGCCAGGACATCAAGACCATCGGCATTCCCGCCACCAGTTTGGCTGAAGAAGCCGGCAACAACCGGGCAGCCAATACCGCCATGCTGGGCTTGTGGACAGCTGCAGAAGGGATCCTGGAAAAAGAAGCCATGGAACGGGCGATCGCGGAATCTGTGCCGCCAAAAACGGTTGACCTGAACCTCAAAGTCTTTGAACTTGGTTATCAGAAGGGACTGGAAGCGCTCAAACACCAGGGAGTCAAGTAAATATGGTGGAGGACCGGACCATTCTCATTCTTGGTAGTTCACCAGCTGCGCTGCAGGCTGCGAGGGACCTGGCCGACGGCGGAACGCGCGTGAACCTGGTCGAAGGAGGACCATTCCTGGGGATCGAGAACCCTGGTCCAGAGCCATCTTACCTAAGAGATTCCCGACTGCTGGAGATCATCAAGCATCCCCTCATCCAGGCCTGGACCAACACCGAGGTCGAAGGTATTGGGCAAGCAGAGAATGGTTGCTGGGATGTGGACCTGGTTCATCAACCTCGCTATATCGATCTTGGACTCTGTAACGCCTGCGGTGAGTGTGTGGAAGTCTGCCCGGTAACCATCCCCGGGACAGAGTTGAAAGCGATCCATTTTGGAGGCCAGCCTGACTGCGCAGTGATCACCAAAGAGGGATGCTCACCCTGTTCTGCTGCCTGCCCAGCTGGGATCCATGTCCAGGGATATGTCGCGCTGACGGGGGCAGGCCGCTATCAGGAAGCCTATGATCTGATCCATGAGGCGCTGCCGTTCCCATCCGTTTGCGGCAGGGTCTGCAACCATTACTGTGAAGAATCCTGCTCCCGGTCCACTTATGATGCCCCTGTCAACATCATGGCATTGAAACGATTCGTGGCCGACCGTGTCTACAAGGAACAGGACCGGGAATCGGTGAGAAGTGAGTTGTTCGATGGGCAGAAGGAAACCACCTTCCGCCCGAAAAGGGTAGCTGTGATCGGTGCGGGGCCAGCGGGTTTGACAGCAGCCCGTGACCTGGTTCGGGAAGGATATCCAGTGACGGTATTCGATGCCAATTCGGTGCCTGGGGGTATGATGAGAGTCGGCATCCCGCCTCACCGCCTGGACTATGACCAGCTGGCTTGGGAGATCGAACAGATCGCCCTGGAAGGAGTGGACCTGAGACTTAATACCTGGGTGGATGATATCCCGGCTTTGCTGGGGGATGGATTCGCGGCGGTCCTGATTGCCACCGGCGCCCACCAGGCGGTGAAAGTTGATATTCCCAATGCCGATCATCCGGATAATTGGCTCAGTCTGGATTTTTTGAAAAAAGTCTGCCTGGGAGAGGATATCGATCTGACTGGCAGGCAGGTAATCGTGTTGGGCGGGGGGGATGTGGCCATGGATGCCGCTCGTTCTGCGGTCCGCTTAGGAGAACCAACTGTCAAAGTGGTCTGCAGAGGGATGCGGGCTTCTTTCAATGAGATCAAAGAAGCTGAGGAAGAAGGGATCGAGATCATTCCGGGTCAGGTTTTCAAGAAGGTGGTCCTTGATAAGCGGCGGATCATCGGCCTGGAATGCTTGGAAGCTGAGGTAGGTGAGATCGTCAACGGCAAACGCCAGTTCAAGGAGCTGCCAGGGACAGAGCACGTCGTTCCTGGCGACCTGGTGATCTGGGCTCTCGGACAGCGGCCGGATTTCTCGTTCTTACCCCCTGGGGAGCTGATCCGCAAGAACTCCGATCGAGGCATCCAGGCGGATCCGCAGATGATGACCAGCCTGGAGGGTGTGTTCACCGCTGGCGACGTCCGCCGGGGAACCACCTTCTTTGTGGTCGATGCAGTTGGCGAGGGCCATCGGGCAGCCCGGGCGATCATGGATTACCTGGAAGGAGCTCTACCCCGTCCCGCTGGCGCTGCTCGGGAGACCTCGCTGCTGGCTGAGGATGAGATCAAGGCCAGGATCGAGGGACGCAAGGGTGCTGCCAGGCAGAGGACTCAGGTGCCGTGTTTGCCGGCTGCCGACCGATCCAACAACTTCGCCGAAGTGGAAAAGACATTTAGTGAGCGGCAGGCTCTGCAAGAGGCGGGACGCTGCCTGGTTTGTGGTCCCTGCAGCGAATGCCTGGCATGCGTTGAAGTCTGCCAGGCTGGAGCGATTTTCCATCATCAGACTCCAGAGAGAGAATCCCTCGAATATCAGGGGGTGATCGCGGCCGATCCACCACTCGACTGGTTTGCTAGGGGAGTGGTCTCTTTGGAGGGGGACAGTCCGCTGGCAGGATCAGCCGCCGCCTATCCCTTTTTCAAATTCGTCGATCCACCTGCAGCAGAACCAGGCCTGAAGGTTGAGGAGAAGAGGGTTAGGGAGCGGACTGGTGTGCTGCTCTGCCAATGCGGAGGTAAGATCTCGGACCTGATCGATACCGCTGCCCTCCGGGAAGAAGCACTCAGCTGGTCGGAGGTAGATCTGGCAGAAGAACTGCCTTATTCCTGTACCGCCGCTGGCGCAGAGGCTGTTCAAAGCTTCATCAAAGAAAATGACCTCCAGCGCCTGGTGCTGGCTGCCTGCAGCTGTTGTGAAAAGGATCAAGTATGCTACAGCTGCACCTATCAGCGGGTGCGCTGTAAATCCAATCTGGGTATCTATGCCCCACTGAATGGATCTGCAGCGATCCATTTCGTGAACATCCGTGAAGGCTGTGCCTACCTGCATCCCCGCAGCAAGGCGAAAGCTACCGAGGCGGCCAAGACCCTGGTTCGGACTGCGCTGGCGAGGGATTCACATGTCCCAGCAAGTACACTTGGAGGTGGATCTCATCCGCTGAGAGTGCTTGTGGTCGGGGAAGGCGCCTCGGCTGAGGCCTGCCTTCAAGGGCTGGATGGGTTGGGCATCCCAGGTCATAGGCTGGAGGCGGTATCAGGAAAGGTGGTCAGATCAGGTGGTCTCTACCGCGCAATGCTTGATGGAGAGGAAATCTGGGGAGACTGCCTTGTGTTGGCACCCGCCAGCGGCGCAGAACTGGATTTCATTACCAGCTCAGTGGAGCTGGCAAACCATAAGCGCCTGCTTTCTGGAGGGCCAGGCGATTGGACTGCCCGCGACCTGGGGATTGTGATCTGTCCTCCGGAATTGGATCCAGAGACCACTGGTCGGGGTGCGGCGGTCCAGGCTGCTGCCTGGTCAGCCCGGGTCAGAACCAATCGGCAGCCTGCAGCCAGCGTGGATCCTCTGCGTTGCCGTAACTGTGGGACCTGCCTGGAGGTTTGTGGGCTGGGAATTCCAGCCCTGGTGGTTGATCGCTTTGGGAACCATGCTGAGATCGATCCCTGCTTATGCCTGGACTGCGGGGTTTGCGCGGCGCATTGTCCTTCAGGGGCTATCCAACCGGGCAGCTTTTCTGACCAGGTCCTGCAAAACATGCTGGTGGAGGCGCTGAGATGAGCGGCAGCCGATCCGGGAGCAAAGTGATCGTTTTCAGCTGCAGCTGGCACGCCCACAGCGGTATGGATGCTGCCGGCAAGGCAAAACAGAACCTATCCCCGGCAGTGGTTCCGATCCGGCTTTCCTGTATCGGCCGCATCTCGTCGGGTTTGATCCTTAAGGCTTTTGAAGGAGGAGCGGCAGGTGTCTGCCTGCTGGGATGCCCCGAAGATGAATGCCGATATCAGACCGGCAACGAGCAAGCCAGGAAGGTTCTTGGGGAAACCAGGGAACTTTTGGAACTGCTGGGAAATAACCCGGAGACTCTGATCTATCAGCAGCTCCACGCAGGTGAGGGAGAAAGCTACCTTGAAGCTGTGGACAATTTGCTCAAGATCATTGAAGAGGACCGAAATAGAACATGAACACGTTCAGGGAAGTCATCCATGACAGCCGAGCCCTGTACTGCCTGGACTGCGGGAAATGCAGTTCAGTCTGTCCGGTGACCCTGCACCTGGTAGAAGGCTATACCAGCCCGAGATTGCTGGTCGAAACTGCCCTGGCTTGTGGAGCGGACACCACCCTGGATGATCCCCTTCTGTGGTCCTGCCTGACCTGCCGGCGCTGCAGCGAGATCTGCCCATCAGAAGTCGATTTTTCCTCTTTCATCCAGCACATGCGGCAGCTGGCGTCCAACCAGGGAAATGAAGGTCCCTGCACCCACGGCGGCGTGGTCCAATCCTGGATGCGGATGATGAGCAGCGCGGATTGGAGGGGAGAGCGCCTGGACTGGATCGGGCCGAACCTGGAGATCGATGAGGATTCTGAGACGATCTATTTCCCGGGCTGCTTGGCATTCTTTGACAGTGCCTTTCGAGACCTGGGGATCGAAGGCTTGGATATTGCCCGGTCGGCAGTGAGGATCCTCAACGCGCTCGGCATCCAGCCCAGGGTGCTGGAAGATGAGCGCTGCTGCGGCCATGACCTATACTGGCAGGGTGAAATGGAGACTTTCCGGAACTTGGCTTCCCAAAATCTGGAAGCTATCCATCGGTCCGGAGCCAAGCGGATCCTGACCACCTGCCCGGAATGTGCCTATACCCTGAAACATACCTATGCGGAGGAAGTGGGGGATCCAGGTGTAGAGGTTTTCCATCTGGCACAATTCCTGGCTGAACAGGGATCCCTGCCCAGGTTGGTTGAAGAACCCCCTGCTGGAAGGTCTGCGGTTACTTACCAGGATCCCTGTCGCCTGGGGAGGTATGAGGATGTTTACCAGCAGCCGCGGGATCTGCTGGAAGAGTTTGGTTTTGATCTGATCGAGATGGAACACAATCGCCAGGAAAGCATCTGCTGCGGCACCAGTTGCTGGACCAGCTGCGGGCAGGTCAACAAACGGATCCAGGTGGATCGCTTGCATGAAGCTAGAACCACCAACGCGGACCTGCTGGTGACTGCCTGTCCAAAATGCCAGATCCATCTCAAATGCGCCCAAAACGATCCAGTGACCGGGGAGGAGATCGCAATCCCGATTAGGGATCTCACCACCTTATTGGCTGAAAAACTACAGCAATGAAGATGTAGATGAAAAGGAGGGAGCCTTTGGTCGATCCAAATATACGCATCGGGGTCTTTGTTTGTGACTGCGGATCCAATATTGCCGGGACGGTTGATACAGAAGCCGTCCGGGAGTATGCGGAGGGTTTGCCCGGCGTGGTGGCTGCTGTCCGCAATAAATACACCTGCGCGGATCCGGGCCAGCAGGAGATCCAGGCTGCCATCCGGGAGCATAATCTCAACCGGGTGGTAGTGGCTTCCTGCTCGCCGGCAACTTATGAAGTCATTTTCAGGAACTGCATCGCCGGGGCGGGTTTGAATCCCTACCTGCTGGAAATGGCCAACATCCGGGAGCACTGTTCCTGGGTGACTGCTGGGAGCAATGGGGCAGCCACGGAAAAGGCTAAAAGGATCGTTAAGGTTGCTGTGGCCCGGGCCGGATGGCTGATCCCCCAGGAAGAGGAGCAGATCCGGGTCACCGATGCTGCCCTGGTGATTGGAGGCGGGGTAGCCGGCATCCAGGCAGCTCTGGACCTGGCAGACTCAGGCCACCAGGTTTACCTGGTGGAGCGCCAGCCGTCCATTGGCGGCATCATGGCCCAGCTTGATAAGGTCTACCCAGATATCGAATGTAGTATTTGAATTCTGGGACCAAAAATGATGGATGTCGGTCGACATCCCAACATCAAGCTCCTGGCTTACGCTGAGGTGGAGGATATCTCCGGCTACGTGGGCAATTTCAAGGTCCGCATCCGCAAGAAGGCTCGCTATGTGGATGAAAACCAATGCACTTCCTGTGGGGACTGCGTCGAGGTCTGTCCAGTCGTCATACCGGATGAGTACCAGGTCGGTTTGGGCAGCCGGCGGGCGATCTACCTGCCTTTTCCGCAGGCAGTTCCCTCCGCTTACATCGTCAACGCCGATGAGTGTATGGGGCAGAACCCGATCGCCTGCGGCAAGTGCATTGAAGCCTGCGAAAAGGGCTGCATCAATTTCGCCATGCAGGACGAAGTCATCCAGGTAGAGGTGGGTGCAGTGATCGTAGCCACTGGAATGGAAGTCTATGATCCGACAGACCTGGATGAATATGGCTATACCAGTTATGACAATGTGGTCACCAGCCTGGAATTCGAGCGCCTGATCTGCAGCGGGGGACCCCTGGAAGGACACCTGGGAAGACCGGGAGATCTCAAGTTCCCGGCCAGGATCGGCTTTATCCAGTGCGTGGGATCGCGAACCCAGGACCCAGAGCGCGGGAATCCTTACTGCTCCAATTTCTGCTGTATGAACACCATCAAATCCACCCAGTACTTGCACGATGTCTATCCTGAGGTGGAAACAACGGTCTTTTATACCGATCTGCGGGCATTTGGCAAGGGATTCGAGGAACTGCTGACCCGCAGCAAGGGCTCTGGTGTGAAGTATATCCGCGGTCTGCCGGGAGAGGTCCGGGAGGATCCGGATACCGGCGACCTGCATCTGGTGGTGGAAAACACGACCAGCAACAGGTTGGAAACCCATAGCTTCGACCTGTTGGTGCTGGCAGTGGGAGCAGTCCCTGCCCGGAACACGGAATCCATTCGCCAGATGGTCAGTTTATCGAAATCGCCCAGCGGTTTCTTGCGGGAAGCTCACCCCAAGCTGCGGCCGGTGGATACGCCTACCAAGGGAGTCTTTATCGCTGGCAGTGCGGAAAGCCCCAAGGATGTCCGGGAAAGCGTCACCCAGGCCAGCGCGGCAGCCTCCCGGGCCTCGATCCTGCTCAATAAGGACAGGTTTTCCGTGGATGCCATCACCGCGGTGGTCGATCCAGATGTCTGCACGCAGTGCGGGATCTGTGCCAAGGTCTGTCCTTTCAGCGCCATCACCTGGTCCAAAGGGAATCCAGCCAGGGTGATCACGGCGGCCTGCACGGGATGCGGGACCTGTGCGGCGGAGTGTAAATTCGACGCTATCTCGATGCGCCATTTTTCCGACCAGGCGATCTATGCCCAGATCGACGCGATGCTGGAGGGTGATCCAGCGGATGCGATCGTCACTTTTGCCTGTAATTGGTGCTCTTATGCGGGGGCTGACACAGCGGGTGTGGGCCGGATGGCCTATCCACCCCATGCCAGCATCATTCGGACCATGTGTTCCGGTCGGGTGAGCCCGGAATTCGTGTGGTATGCCTTCAAAAAGGGCGCTCCTGTCGTTCTGGTTTCCGGCTGCCACTATGTGGACTGCCATTACATCGACGCCAACCGGAGCACGACCCGCCGGGTAGATGGTTTATGGGATGGATTGGAGAAAGTGGGAGTCGACCCCGGCAGACTGATGCTGGAATGGTGCTCAGCCGCGGAAGGAAGCCGCTGGCAGCGCATCATGGAGCAATGCGAGGAAAAGCGGATCTCGGTCAGCGCTGAAGAGCTGAAAAGTACCCGGCAGCTATTGACAGAAAAAAAGGTTCCGGGTCCCCGCAATCCCCGCCCAGGGGACGAGGAGCAACCTGCAGGTTACAAATGCCTGGCTTGCGGTGAAAGCTGGGAGGGAATCTACCGATCCAATCAAGAACGGATCTGTCCCTCCTGTAGATCCAACAGCGTTCAGTGGCTGCGGAGGAAATAGGTCGGCTAATGAAATGATAGGAAGGGAGAATGATTGGGGGACTAGGAGACTGGGAGACCGGGGCAAATCATCCCCTAGTCACCCTCTCACCAAGTCCCCCAGTCAATTACTGTTTAAATGAAAAAGCCCAGGATAATTCCTGGGCTTTTGCTTGATACAAAGATTGTGAAATTACGGCGTGGGTGTCGGCCCTGCCGAGGCCTGGCCGGTCCAGCTGAATACCCGCGCTTCACTGACAGCGCCAGCGTCCTCCCAGATGGGATTGCCGTTGGCGTCCACATCAACCTGGCGGACGGTGCTGATGGTCCAGCGGTAGATATGGGGAGAGCTGTCGTTGGCCCGGAAAGATCCGGGAACAATGTATTTGGTATCGGTCACATAGTCCACCAGCTTGCGTCCAGTACCCTCTGTCAGGTCCATGACCGTGATCAGGTAGGCCTCGTTGGCATTGATCAAGCCCACGGAAGACCACTGCAGCGTGACCTGGTTGTCGCTCAGCAGGAATACACCACCATCGGGCGGCAGGAGCAGATTCGGTGCCGGGTAGGGTGGAGGCGGTGTCGGCGTGGGGGAGGGGCCTGGCGTAGCAGCTCGCTCGCAGAGCGGTATGATCAGGGTCAGCCCTTCGTAGACGGTATTGCTGACCATGCCGTTGTAGGACTTGATGGCTGATTCAGGCACGTTGTAGTTGAGGGAAATGCTGCTGAGGGTATCACCTTCGCCTACCTCGTAGCTGACCTTATCACAAGCTGCCTGGGTGGCTTCAATGCCGCTCAGGGTCGCGGTGGGGAACAAGGTCGCTGTGGGAGTTGGCTGGGGGATCTTCAATTCCTGGCCCTCAAAGAGAGTGTCGCAAGAAGCCGGAATGTTGTTAGCCAGCACGATGGATTTGATGGAGACCTCGAACCTGGCAGCAATTGCCAGGCAGGAGTCATTGGCTGAAACGATGTAGGTCAGCGGGGTCAGGCTGGGCACCGGCGTCGGGGTCAGTGTAGGGGGTTCCGGCGTGGTTGTCGGCGTGGTGGTGACCGTTTGGGTCAGGGTAGGCGTAACTGTGGTGCTGGTCATCGCTCCGGTCTGGCGGAGTGCCAGGTAGACCATACCGGCGCCGATGGTCAGGAAAAAGACCACCAGCCCGATGGCGGCTGGCAGGCCAAGTGTGATCTCGGGCATGCGGCCGCCGCTGACAACCTGGGCATCGGACTTGGTGCCCGAAAGTGTGCTGCCGCAGACCAGGCAGCGCTCGGCATCCTCTTTGACGCGGGTGCCGCAGGTGGGGCAGATCCTCTTGGTTTCATTGGCCATATGATTTCTCTTTACTGCTCATTTTCTGTCATTTGACTTGGGCAATTATACCAGAAGGG
>JBGCVQ010000101.1:0-6562 GCA_045888315.1 Anaerolineales bacterium
TTACGATACCACTCCCCTTGTCTCCCCCTCTCCAAGTCATCCTGTCACCTTTTTCATTCCTCCGACAGTTGGGACGTCACTGGGATTCTTCCGGCTTCTTATACACCCGCCAGATCTCCTCGATCTCCGCTTCTGACAGGACCCTGACCTCGCGGCTGGTCACCAGGGCATGGTGGTAGATCTCCACCCCTATCTCAGTCTTATAGGCATTCTGGTAAGCCTCTAGCAGATCCTTTCCAATCGCAACCATTCCGTGGTTCTGCAGCAGTAGGGACCGCAAAGTGGGTCTGTCCTGGAAGAGTTTGGCAGCCCCCAGTCCAACCTCCTGGGTGCCCGGGATCTGGAAAGGCGCCACCGGAATCGGCCCTCCCATTTCCCAGATCTCGATATTGCATACCGGGATCTCCAATCCCACCGCTCCCATGGCAATCGCATAGCGGGAATGGACATGGACCACGGCATTGACATCCGGCAGGGCCTTGTAGATCTCGGTATGCAGCTGCCACTCGGAGGAAGGTTTGAACTCTCCCTCCAGGACCTGGCTCTCCAGATCCATAATGACGATGTCCTCCGGCTGGAGGCGCGCATACAGCACCCCGGAAGGCGTGATGGCGATATTCCCATCCGGCAGGCGGCTGCTGATATTGCCGGAAGACATCCGGATCAGGTCGATCGCCACCAGGTCCATGGTGGTTTGAAATACCTCTTGTTTATATGCTTTGAAATCCATCTATGATTCGGTCCTCTCTACTAGTGTTGGCTGAATCCCATTCCGGTCCCGAGCGAAGCGAGTTCCGGTCTCTTTTCTCCAGTCTCAGTATCCCGGTCATTTTTTCAAATCAAAGCGGATCTGGCACACCGGGTGTCCAGCCGCGATGGTTTCTCCCAGGCTGAACTGGAATTTCGGAAACTGCCCCGCAATGCCGCGGTCACCGTCCATAGCGATGTCGCATAGATGCTCGATCTCCTCCGGCGTTGCTCCCAGTTTCTTCCAGGCGCTCACCAGGGGGCAGTAGTGGAAATCCAGGTAATAGCGCTCCTCATCCGCTGCCACCACCTCCATCTCGAACACTTTTCGGCTGGTGCCGGCTGCGAAAGTTCGGGAAAACTCCTCCATGCTGTCCGGATCCTCCATGCTTTCCCGCCTGGCCTGGCCGTGGATAGCGCCGGTCTGGCTGACTGCCTGGCGCCCGAAATCGTCCCAGTCCAGCCCCCGCTTCCGGGCCTCCTTCAACAACAGGTACATCCAGGTAGCGCGGTGCTCGATGGCTTTGCGGATCTCAGCCACCAGGATCTCTTCGTGTTCTTCTTCCGTGTAGTTTTTAGGCATAGGTTGATTTATTCTCCAGACTGATGATCCCTGCTCTAAATGTCGTATTATAACCTATGCGGGATGTAGAGCCGGATAGCCGAAACGCCCTCCCAGATGGCTCAGGGACATCCCAGACTACTTTCAGCCTGCCCCTCCTCGGGATGCAGCTCTAGAGAACGATTGTTCTGGCAGGATGCAATCCAGAGAAGGGTTCGTGCTATAGTGAAGGAGATAGTGAAAAAGGAGATCTGGGATGCGAATCACAATCAACACCTTCGGTACCCGGGGTGACGTCCAGCCATACCTGGCCCTGGGAATAGAACTGAAGAACCGGGGCCATCAAGTGAAACTGCTGACCCATCAGATATTTGAAGGCTTCGCCCAGCAATATGGAATCACTGTCCACCCCCTGGATCTGGACCCAAAGCAGATCCTGCTCCAGCAGTCTTTGGCTGATATCGGCGGGGGAAACTGGCGAATCACCCGCTGGTTAGTTGAGAACTTCCAGTGGGTCCTCGATGACCTCTTTCGGGCTACCCTGGATGCTGCCAGGGAGGCAGACTTGATCATCAACTCTGGAATTTCCCTTGCGGGCTGGCACGTCGCGGAAAAACTGGACCTACCCGCCGTAGCAGCATACCTGTGGCCGGTAACGCCGACCCGCGAGCTGCCAGGCGTAAACGCCAAACCCCTCCCGGGCTGGATCCCATGCCAAGGAATCTACAACCGGATCAGCACAAAAGCTTTCAATCAATTCTTCTTTTATCTGTTGTCCCCACTCATTAATACCTGCCGGGCTGAGATCCTGGGATTGCCGCCTCTCAGCATGGGCGATTACTGGCCCCTGGATAACCCCCGCACCCATACCCCCCTGCTGTACGGTTTCAGCCAGGCTGTGATTCCCAAGCCAGCGGAGTGGACTGGCTGGCAGCAAATCACTGGCTACTGGTGGCTGCCCCCGGCTGAGCCATACCAACCACCTCTCGAACTTGAAAGCTTCCTGGCCGCTGGTCCAAAACCGATCTCGATCGGTTTTGGAAGCATGGTCGATCACGAACGGGACACTATTACTCAGATGGTTGTTGAAGCCCTGAAGCTGAGCGGTCAGCGGGGGGTTCTGCTGGGAGGTTGGAGTGAGTTGGGGGAGGGAATACTCCCGGAACAAGTCATCCGGCTGGAATCCGTTCCCCATGACTGGTTATTTCCCCGAACGGCAGGAGTAGTCCACCACGGCGGCGCCGGTACTACCGCGGCCGGCTTGCGAGCTGGGGTCCCTGCTGTGGTGATCCCGAATTTTGCGGACCAATTCTTTTGGGGGAACCGGATCCAGCAGCTGCGAGCAGGACCCAAACCCATCCCGCGCCAGCATCTCAGTGTCGAGAAACTGGCAGGGGCAATCCAGAGCATCTTGAAGGATCCCGGCTATCAAAACCGGGCAGCCCAACTGGGAGATACAATTCGGGCTGAAATGGGTGTGATGCGAGCAGTCGATCTCGTCGAACGCTTCGGGGAGGAGGGCATTTTCCCCTAAGAATCATCCCGCAGCAGGGCGCTTCCAAACCTCTCTTCCTTAAAAGACCAGCCTCAATCCAGGAACTTCAGGATCAGCGGGATGGCGATGGCGGTGAAGCCGGTGAAGACCACGGCCAGGATGAACAGCAGGTAGCGCTTATCGTAGTTGGAGATGATCGAGGAATCATAATAGCGGTCCACGTTCTGGTCCTTGTACATGGTCAGCAAACCGTTGGTCAGCTTGCTGCGGGAGTCCTTGCCCCGCAAGAGTCCGAAGATCACCACCAGGTTGACCACGACCACCAGGGCAATGAGGATGATCATCGTCCAGGTGGAGGCCGGACCGTCATCTGAGGCAACTCCGGAATTGACCGCCAAAGAGATGAAATTCAGAACCAGGGCGACGATGATGAAGATGGTATCGGTGCGCGTGTTCTGCTTCAGCTCCATGATGATGTGATCATAGACTTTCTCTAACATGTCTGCCTCCTGGATCACTTGAGAATGCTATCCAAATCCATCATAGCACGAACCCTGACCCCGCTCAATAATGGGATCGGTGATGAAGAGGCCTGCCTGGCCAAGAGAATCGAGCTTGAATGCCTCCTGGATTCTTCGCTTCGCTCAGAATGGCAAGGAGGGGAAGAAGGATCGGCTTTCATCCATGCACCATCCCACTTGTCATCCTGAGACTGAGCGGAGCGAGGGTGAAGGATCCACAGGGCAGTGGGGGTGAGCTGCGACCATCCCCCAGGGGACTTTTCAATCTCCTTACCTAACAATATTCTTAAATCCCCCTGGGGGACAGTTCTCTATAATGAAGGTAACAGAAGGACAGATGACCATGCATACCAAACCGCTTAGGAGATTAGAGATCATCAAAGGCCAGGACTGGGAATTGTGGCTGGTTTCCCCGCTAAACCGGACGAAGATCGGTTCCTTCACCAGCCTGGAAGAGCTTAACCAGGTCCAGATCACCCTCTACCATGCCTGGGAGAGATCTCACTATCCCTACGAGCCAATGCCGGCAGTGGTTTACCATTAACGACTGATCATCATACCCATTTGGGTACAAGTTTCCACGCCTTCCCCGACTGATCCCTCAAGTCCATTAACCTGGCATTCTATTCACTTTCAAGCGCTGCTTACTATTTACTGCTTACTTATTATTACTTACCCTGCCTGTTTTCCTGTCCCGATCCTCTAGACTAAAACGATCCAGAAAATCCACTTGACAGACGCTCATTCCCTTGTATAATATTCATAGACTAGTCTACGATACAAACCAGTCTATGTAAAACACAGGAGAATGAACATGTCAGACTCAATCCAAGATATCCAGAAGCAAACCTTCCGCTACTACTATCAGGACGGCCTGGTGGAGCTGGCGGTAGGCATCCTCTTCTTGGTGATCGGCCTGGATGCCTGGGCCATCACCAGCCTACCCGCAGGCACCCCCCTCTCCATCGCCTCCTGGGTCCTGCTGCCGATCCTCACCGTGGGCGGGATCATCGGCGTCCAGCGCTTCGTCAAGTATCTCAAGGAGCGCTATGTCCACCCCCGGACAGGCTATATCGAGTACGCGGCCCGTCCCAACCGCTACCGCTGGTGGGTGTCCGGCGTCGCCCTAGCGCTCATCCTGGCGGTCATCCTGCTGCCGTTCGACTGGCTCCAGAAAGGCTCGGTCGCCGGGGGCACCATCCTCTGCGTCATCCTGGCCACTATCGGCTACCAGGTGTCGCTGAAAAGACTGATCGCCATCGGGGTCCTGAGCCTGGCCCTGGGTGTTGGCTTCGCTCTCTCACCCCTGACCGATAATGCCAGCCTGGCCGCGGTGTTCGCCGCCGTGGGATTGATCCTGTGCCTGACCGGAACCTTCGGTTTCAGGAAATACCTGGCGGAGAATCCCGCTCCCGAGGAGGGCGCTCATGACTGAAAAGGATCCCCCCATCAATGAGAACTGGTCTGAGCTGACCTCGGTTGATAAGCTGATCCATGAACCCGCCCGCCTGGCTGTCCTGACCATCCTGGACGCAGTCGAAAGCGCCGACTTCCTCTACCTTCAGAAAGCCACCGGGCTCACCAAGGGCAACCTTTCGGTCCACCTCCAGAAACTCGAAGAGGGCGGTTTGATCGAGATCCAGAAGTCCTTCCAGGGGAAATATCCCCGTACCCTCTGCAAGCTGACCATGAAAGGCAAGAGTGCTTTCGGGGAATACAAGGAACAAATGAAAAGCCTGTTCGGAGGAAGCTCAGCCTAAGCTGAGCTTCCGACGGTGGATGGGTCGCCAGTTGACATTATCATAGTTATTATCCTTTTTACCCCCAGATGTCCCTCGGCTGCGCTGGGGATGCTTCGCAATCTGGGGGCTGTGGAAAGCAAGCCCACCTGAAGGTGGGCTTTAGTATTTCACAATAACGCAGGATCCTGTCATTGCGAGCCTGCGAAGCAATCCAGCTCAAATCAATCAGTCGATGGTTTTTCCGAGAGAATTGATCAAGGACTATCTCCGAAGGGCTAGATTGCCGCGCTTCCGCTTCGCCCTGTTTTCCCTGAGCGAGGTTACGACCAAAGTCGAAGGGCTCAGCGTCCGCTCGCAATGACATTACAGGTATGCATCCCTCCACAGGCTCTAGCCAGGACCTATGACAGACTCTTAGGAATTTCCCGGTCTCCTTACCCCGGTCAGCGCAGTAACGGTCGGGAGCATAGCAACTCAATCGTTCCCGCTCAGCGCAGCGTCGGTCAGGAAACCTGCGACCCAACCCATTCTCCCTTACTACCTCCAAACCCCCCTCCCGGAGCTTGTCCCCTGAAGCAATCCCTTCTATGATAGGGGCACATGAAGCATACCGACCAATTCTTCGATTTTGCAGCCCGGCTGGGCATCACCAAGCATCTCGGCGGCCAGGAAGCGACCAAGGAGCTGGCTGACCGCACCCGGATCACCCCCCTGAGCTATGTCTTGGATGTCGGCTGCGGTGCGGGCACCACTGCCTGCCACCTGGCGCACTGTATGGGCTGCCGGGTGATGGCGGTGGACCTCAATCCCGCCATGATCAAACGCGCCCAGGAACGTGCCAAACGGCAGAAATTGACCGATCTGGTCGAGTTCCGGGTCGCTGACGCCGAGGACCTGCCCTTCCCGGACGAGACCTTCAACGTGGTCATCAGCGAGTCGGTCACGGCCTTCCCTCCTGATAAAGGCCGGGCCATCCAGGAGTACGTCCGGGTCACCAAGCCCGGGGGTTTTATCGGCCTCAACGAATCCACCTGGCTGCGGACCCCAGTTCCCCGGGAAATCGAGGCCTGGGCAGCCCAGGATCTGGGAGCCAACGTTTCCCCCCTGCTGCCCGAGGAATGGACCCTGCTGATGGAAGAGGCTGGCCTGGTGGACATCTTCCACCGCACCAGCACCATCAGCATCCGGGAGGAATCCCGCGGTTTGCTGGAGCGCTACGGCTGGGGCGGTTTCCTGGGATCGCTGTGGCGGGCACTGGCCCTCTACCTCACCAACCCCAACTACCGCGAATTCCTGGGCTCCATCCGCGAGGAAGGCATCACCCCGCCCGACCTGGAAAGCTATTTCGGCTACGGGATCTATGTCGGGAAAAAGAAGCTCTTCAACGGGGATTGACGCAAACAGAATGAGCCTGGAGTCATCGCTGTGCTCCCCTCGATCACCCCTGGTTGAAACCAGGGGCTGGGAAACCCAAGCCCGCATAAGCGGGCTTATC
>JBGCVQ010000102.1:0-29881 GCA_045888315.1 Anaerolineales bacterium
ATTGAAGACAGCACCTGCGATATCAGGGCGGAGAGTCTCTGCGTCAACCTTGGGGGCGGAATGGATTTCCAGCTCATCTTCCAGGGTGGTGAAGGGCAGGAAAGACATGCAGTTACGTTACAAGTCCCGGGAAGGCATAACGTGCTCAATGCCCTGGGAGCTTTTGGGGCAGCGAATTGTCTGGGACTGGACCGGGCTGCTGTTGCCAGCGCCCTGGCGGAATTCAAGGGCAGTGAGCGCAGATTCGATATTCGCGGGGAGTGGGCAGGAGTGATGCTGGTTGATGATTATGGACACCATCCCACAGAGATCGCTGCCACATTAGCTGCAGCCCGGGCTGCTTATCCGGAGCGTTATATTCGGGCTGTTTGGCAGCCGCACACATATTCCAGGACGACTACCTTGATCGAGAATTTTGCAGCTGCTTTCGGGGATGCCGATCAGGTGATCGTGCTCAGCGTATATGAGGCTCGCGAGAAACAGCCTGCGGGTTTTTCGATCGAAGAGCTGGTCTCCAGGATCGATCACGCAAACACGCTTTACCTGCCTGGCAATGACCGGGCTGCGGAATATCTGGAAGCAGAGCTGAAAGACGGTGATCTGCTGTTGGTTTTCAGCGCAGGCGATGCCATCGAGATCAATGACAGAATCGAGCAGGTCCTGTCATCCAGATCAAGTTGAAAAGAGGAGAATGACCATGGGTGCAAAAGCGTTTCAGAACGATACCGAGCAAGCTCTCGAGGTGGCCTTTGAACCGCGCAATCAATATGATTGGGTCGTTCAGGAGGACCCTCAACTCCAGGATGAGCTCAACCGGATCCTGAAATCTGGTGAAGAGGTAAACTCCCTGGTTGTCAATAAGGTGCTTGACCGCATCAAAGATCTGTAAGGATATTTTATGAAAGACCCTGTGATCACCGATCACCAGATCCAATTACTGGTGGATAGATTTGGCGAGAGACTGCTGCGGGATCAGCCGATGAGCCGCCATTCCGTGATTAATATTGGCGGTCCTGCGGATTTCCTGGTTTCAGCCTCCAACAAGGAGGAGCTGGAAGCGGATGTGCGCTTTTTATGGGATGAGGGGATCCCCTTCATGCTATTTGGCAGCGGATCGAATACTTTGATCAGCGACGCCGGGATCCGGGAATTGGTGTTGATCAATGATGCCAAGAATGTGGAGTTCATTGATGAGGAAGGCCAGCCGCCTTTTGTGTATGCCGAGTCAGGAGCCAGCATCGGCGGCCTGTCCCGCCGAACGGGGCAAAAAGGCTGGAGCGGCCTGGAATGGGCTTCCGGTATCCCGGGAACGGTGGGGGGATCGGTGGTCAATAATGCCGGGGCGTTCGGTTCTGACATTGCTGCGTCCTTGTCCATGGCAGAAATCTTGCATCCCATAGATGACAAGATTCTGCGATCGGAGTGGTCCGCAGATGATTTTGGCTACGAATACCGGAACAGTGTTGTCAAATCCGGAGAAAAATCGGCAGTCGTCCTCAGCGCGACCTTCCAGCTGGAGAGAAGCACGCCTGAGGCAGTGAAAAGCAAGCTCTCAGCCATCGCAGAGAAGCGCCAAGCCTCTCAGCCAGGCGGAGCGAGCCTGGGCAGCATGTTCAAGAATCCCCCGGGCGATTTTTCTGGACGGTTGATCGAGGCTGCTGGTCTGAAAGGATCCCGGGTAGGTGAGGTTGAGATCAGCCAGCAGCACGCAAATTTCTTCATCAACCGCGGCGAGGCGACGGCAAACCAGGTGGCGACCCTGATCGCGATGGTGCGGGACCGGGTCAGTGAGAAATTTGGAGTGGAATTGGAATTGGAAATCCAGTTCGTTGGGGATTGGAATAAGGACTACCAATGAGCGAAGTCATCAGGTTGGGCATTCTGTTTGGCGGAAGATCAGGCGAGCACGCTGTTTCGCTGTCTTCAGCTCGTTCTGTTCTGAAAGCCCTGGATCCCAACCGTTATCAAGTCACCCAGATCGGAATCACCCTGGATGGGGATTGGCTGGTAGGTGGTGATGTGCTTTCCGCCCTGTCCAACGAGGACCTGGATGCGCTTTCGCAAGCCGCGATGATTCCCGTTCCCTCCCGCCCGGAGATCTACCGCCTCGAGGAAGAAGGCGGCAGCTGCAGGCTGGAAATCCTCTCTGAGCTGGATGTGATCTTCCCGGTTCTGCACGGTTCCTACGGCGAAGATGGCACCATGCAGGGGTTGTTCGAGCTCAATGATCTGGCCTATGTGGGAGCCGGTGTGCTGGGATCTGCGGTAGGAATGGATAAAGCGCTTTTCAAGGATGTGATGAAGGCCAATCAAATACCGGTTGCACCTTCGATCTTGATCCGGCGCTCTGAATTGGAGGATATGGAAAAGGTATTGGACCGGGTCGCGAACTTTGGGACTTTCCCGATCTTCATCAAGCCCGCCAATATGGGTTCTTCGGTCGGGGTTAGCAAATGCCGCGATATTGAAGAAGCAGCGGCGGGGATCCTGGAAGCCGCCCGATATGACCGCCGGGTGCTGATTGAGAAAGGGATCAATGCCCGCGAGATCGAATTGAGCGTGCTTGGTAATGACCAGCCCCGGGTTTCGATCCCGGGAGAGATCCGACCGACTGCGGAGTTCTATTCTTACGAGGCTAAGTACCACGATGACAGCTCAGAGCTGGTGATACCGGCCCAACTGGAAAAAGCCCAGGTAGAACGGCTGCAGGAGATTGCTTTGAAAGCCTACCTGGCCATCGATTGCGCCGGGATGGCCAGGGTCGATTTCCTGGTTGATCGGGATACAGGCGAGATCTTTCTGAATGAGGTCAACACCATACCAGGATTCACACCGATCAGCATGTATCCCAAATTATGGGAAGCCAGCGGCCTTTCTTATGCCGAGTTGATTGACGAATTGATCCGGTTGGCTCTGGAGCGAAAAAGGGATAGGGATCAAACCACCCGGAAGTACCACTACGGAAGTTGATTGTGACTATGGACAGGACGATTAGTACAGGCAAAGCCGACCAGGTTGAAAGCAGGAGAGCCCAGCGAGAACGCCGGGGATCTTCCGCTATCAACTCTCGCAGGACGCCTCCAGTCCAGTCCCGCACTGAGATTGGTGTCTACTCGCCTCCGGCAGAGGTGAAGCCGCTTCCCCGCCGGCGAGTGGATGTCCCGCTCTCCACTCCGGGAGCCGAGATCCGGCTGCCTGCTGTACCGGCTGTCAGCAACAAGTGGCGCGTTCTTTCCGGCCTGCTGACCATCAGCTTGCTGGTAGGCTTGATCCTGCTGACCCAATCTAGCTTTTTCCAGGTCAGTGAGATCACGATGGAGGGATTGGAGAGATATACAGAAGGGGAGATTTCCCAGGCTATCAATGTGACTGGCTCATCGATATTCTTCATCAATCCCCAGCGGGTCAAAGAAGATCTGACCTTGACCTATCCAGGGCTCTCAGAGGTGGAAGTCAAGCTCAGCTGGCCAGCCCAGGTACAAATATCGCTGGAAGAGCGCAGACCCGTGCTGGCTTGGTCCTGGGATGGACATGTCCGCTGGGTGGACCACAATGGTGTGGCTTTCGAGCCGGATGATTCGTCGATGGATGTCATCCAGGTCAACTCTGCCATGCTGCCTCCCACGATTGAGGACAGGTTTGTGGATCCCCGCATCGTGGACACCGTGACGGCCCTGGCAGGTTACCTGCCCGAGGATGTGGAGATGATCTTTGACTCGGACCACGGTTTGGGCTGGAACGACAGCAGGGGCTGGGTCGTATATTTTGGCTTCAACGACGACGATGCCGTTCAAAAGATGAACGTTTACCTCTCGCTGGTTGAATATCTGCAGGGGAAGGGAATCGCCCCCGCGGTAATTAATGTTGAAAACCTTGATTCGCCTTATTTCAGGATGGAACGATGAGCACCCAGGACGCACCGATCATTGTTGGCATTGATGTAGGCACTACGAAAATCTGCACCCTGGTAGCCCGGGTAGAGCCGCAGAATAAATTCCGGATACTGGGAGTGGGTATCGAGCCTTCCCGGGGATTGCGCAAAGGCGTTGTCGTGGACATTGAATCGGCTAGCAAAGCCATCAAGCGCAGTATTGATAAGGCTGAGCGCACCTCCGGTCTGGAGATCACTTCGGCCCAGGTCAGCCTGGCTGGATCCCATGTTACCTCGCTCAACAGCCAGGGAGCAAGCGGTGTGACCGGAGGAGTGATCGATCAGAACGATGTCTTCCGGGCGCTGGACGCGGCTAAGGCAGTTTCCATTCCCCATAACAGGGACATCGTCCATGTCATCCAGCGCGGTTTCTCGGTTGATGGCCAAGACGGGATCCATAAGCCGATAGGCATGCACGGCTATCGGTTGGAAGTTGAAGCTCATATCATCACCGCAGCCTCCACTTCCCTGGATAACCTGGAGCAGTGTGTCAATGCCGCGGGTGCGGAAGTCGAAGCTTTTGTGCTCAATCCGCTGGCATCTGCTGAAGCAGTCCTCACCGATACCGAACGCGAAATGGGCGTTGTGGTCTGTGATATCGGTGGAGGAACGACCGATCTGGCGATCTACATCAATGGAGATGTCTGGCATACGATGGTGATGGGAATCGGCGGGAACTTGATCACCTCGGATATCACCCACGGGCTGAGCCTTTCCATGGACCAGGCGGAGGAGGTCAAGATCAAACACGGCCATGCCCTGCGTTCAGCGGTCAGCGAGGAGGAGGTGTTCTACATCCGCCCCTTTGGTGACGAAGAGCGCCGGGAATACAAACGCAGCGATCTGGCCTTGATCATCGAAGCCCGGGTCGAGGAATTATTCAGTTATGTGATGCAGGAGATCAAACGCTCGGGGTATGACGGCCTGCTTCCAGCGGGCATGGTTCTGACGGGCGGAACCAGTCTGCTCCCGGGGATCGGCCAGTTTGCGCGGAGAATGTTCAACAGCCCGGTGAGGATTGCCAAGCCGGAAAACCTGCTGGGAATGACAGACCAGCTGCACAGCCCGGCATATTCGACCAGCGTAGGTTTATTGGAATGGACGGTGTTAATGAACACGATATCTTACGAAAAGGACAACTACCGCAAACAGCTGAGCCCGGAGTCTGTCAGCTGGAATCAAGTAATCAACTTCTTAAGGCGCTTGCTGCCTTAGCCAATGACCACACAACGATTGGAGTTTTAGACAGAGGAGAAAACTATGGATCCCATCAAAGAAACTGAATCATTTGCCCGTATAAAAGTAGTAGGAGTTGGCGGTGGTGGATGCAACGCCGTGGACCGGATGATCGAAGCCGGCCTGACCGGTGTGGAATTCATCGCAGTCAACACAGACGCCCAGGCGCTGCTGCGCTCGAAAGCCCCCATCCAGGTCAGGGTAGGAGACAAGCTTACCCGCGGCTTGGGATCGGGAGGCAACCCGACCGTCGGCCGGGGATCAGCTGAGGAATCGGCTGATGAGATCTACAGCGTCTTAAAGGGCGCCGATATGGTCTTCATCACCGCCGGTATTGGCGGCGGGACCGGCACGGGAGCTTCCCCGATCGTGGCCCAGGCCGCCCGGGAGATCGGCGCGCTGACCATCGGCGTTGTCACCAAGCCCTTCACCTTCGAGGGAACCCAGCGTGTCAAAACCGCGGATGAGGGTATCTCCCAGCTCAAAGAGCAGGTTGATACCTTGATCGTCATTCCCAACGACCGCCTGCTGCAGATCGTCGACAAACGTGCCAGCCTGCAGGAAGCCTTTATCGTAGCGGATGATGTGCTGCGGCAGGGCATCCAGGGCATCTCCGAGCTGATCACCGTTCCCGGCTTGATCAACCTCGACTTCGCCGATGTGCGCTCGATCATGTCCGAAGGTGGGGCAGCCCTGATGGCTGTTGGTGAAGCCAGCGGCGAGGATCGGGCTGTCAAAGCAGCCGAACAGGCGATGTCCAGCGAACTGCTTGATATCACCATTGACGGGGCAAGGGGAATCCTCTTCAATGTGACCGGCGGGACAGACCTGGCTCTCTTTGAGGTCAATGAAGCAGCCGCCATCATCAAGGAAACAGCCCATCCCGATGTCAACCTGATCTTCGGCGCGGTGATCGATCCTGAGATGAATGAAAAATTCCGCATCACCGTGATCGCCACGGGTTTTGAGAAAACCGGCATGCCCACGAACATCATGACACGCGCCAGGCGCCCAAGCCAGGTTGAAGGCAAGGCCGGAACCGATGAGGATGAGCGGGAGATGGAATTCGTCCCGCGGTCTTTGAACACTGAGAACCTGGATATTCCGACCTTCTTGAGGAATCGCGGCCGAAGCCGATAGGCAGGTCCTGGCAGTGAAGATTGAAATGTTAGCACGGGATCCAAGGTCTCCTTGGATTGTAAAACAGTGGATGGATCCACCCTAAACCGGCCTCCTCCTGGTAGGGTTGGATGTTGTCTGGTCATGTTCTCCTGCTGAGCAATCAGCAGGAGAACGACTTTAAAGGGGGCTTTGCTGGCAGGGACCAATCCAGCCGGGTTTCGCTATTATCTATGTTAAAATCTATCTTGATGCAGGCGCTTTTCCGTCCGGGAGGAAGACCATGAAATGTCCCTACTGCAAAGAAGATAATTCCAGGGTGCTGGATACTTCCCATGACAAACGGGGGGGCACCAGGCGCAGGCGTTTATGCCTGAACTGCCAGGAGCGCTTCAGCACCTACGAACGGGCCATCCTGGATACGCCGCTGATCATCAAGCAAGATGGCACGCGGGAGGAGTTCAACCGCCATAAACTCACCCGCGGGATCCAGATTTCATGCGATAAACGTCCGGTGTCCGCGGCAGATATCGAGCGCCTGGTTGGCGATGTGGAATCCGACTTGCAGGGATTAGGAGAGATCGAGGTTTCCTCTCGGGTTGTGGGCGATATGGTCATCGCCGGCTTGAAAGAAATGGACCTGGTCGCTTATATTCGTTATGCGATCGTCTATTTAGGATTAGAGGATTTGGAATCCATCCGGGGCGAGATCGATGCCCTCCTGGAGATGTAGCTGGCAGGTCCTGTACCTGGTTAGATAAAAAAAGCCCTCTCTGCTGAGAGGGCTTTTCGTTAATCATGGATTGAGTCTATCCGCACCCGCCGCCTACTGGGGCGCGCTTGACATCAAGTTTGATCTTCTTCTCATACTCAAACTGGTATTCGTCATGATCCGGGTAGGCTGCCGGGCAGTTCGATCCCAGGGCTGCTTCAAATTCATAGTGAAGCTCCTCGTCGCCTGCTGCAACCGACCGGCCGCAGAACTCACCCTCAAAATCGGTCGCGAATGTGTCCAGCCAGTTGTTGATGCCGCCGCTGAGCACATAGACATTGGGCACTGATTGGGCGGTGAGTGTCTTCCAGACTTCCGTAGCAGTCGTCTCATCGTTGCTCATCAGCACAAAAACCGTGTTCGCCGGCTGGGCGATCAGCTCGTCGATCCTGCCCGGTATCTCCTCGGGCGGGATATGCTGCGCATCCAGGAGGTGGAAAAGATTGTAATCCGCCTCGCTGCGAACATCGATCATCATTAGATTGATCTTATGGTCATGGAAGGTATCGAGCAGCTCACCGGGATGGACGTAGATGTCCCGGTTTTCGAGAGCTTCCGCCTTGAGGGGTTCCAAACGGGACCAGCGGTCCGCAGTCGTGGGCTGGCCGATGATGGCGATGACCACTGCCAAGACAATCAGTACACCGGCGCCGTAGTAGCGAGCTTTAGGAGCCTGGGATGGATCCTTCTTGCCGTAGATCTTTTCCAGCTGCTCTCCGCCCCAGAGCATGAAAACGGCCATCAGGGTGACCAGGATGACAACGACCCCGGTGGGGATATGGAAGACATCCATCAAGGTCAAACGCCCGTAATAACTTCCGTTGAAGAAGTACTTGTAAAAATCAACGGTCTCTCCGAACAGGAACACACCCACCAAGCCTCCCAGCACGAAGAAGATGCCATCGACCTTCAAGGTAGCCAGGGCGACCAGGGATGTGCCGGGACAGAAACCACCCAGGATGAATCCCACCCCCATGATCAGCCCGCCGACGATCCCGGACCAGAGATAGGTGGGATTGACCCAGATCAAGTTGTAATCCAGCAGACCAACAGCGGAGCTGAGGAAGATCATCAGCATCGCCACCACGATCGCGGTGAAGAACACTTTGAAGACCCGCAGATCCCGGAAGTAGAACTGAGCTGCTAGCGAGGGTGAGTGATTGAACCCGGAGAGCTCCAGGACATAACCAAATAGAAATCCGATCAGCAGGAAAACCAGGTACATGAGGGGTTTTCCGATCAGCGATTCAAGGTGAAGGGGAAAAGGTATCATCGTTTTCTCCTCTAGATCCAGAGCTTGCGCACAAAATATGCCAGGGCATAGGCGCCGCCGAAAATGGCGAACATCACCACCCAGCTGCCAGCGGCGAGCGTCGCTCCACCTGACAGAGCTTGGCCTGATGTGCAGCCCCGGGCCAGCCTGGCGCCGTAGGTGAACAGGATACCGCCCAGGAAGGCGAACAGCCAGCGGGTTTGCTTGGAAATATTAGGGCCTTTATGGGTCTCGAATTTGGTCCTGCCGTGGATCACACCTGACGTAAATCCGCCAATGATCACCCCGGCAGTGACGATCACGATCCAGCTGTCGAGGGGATTGCGCTGTCCACCTGCCATGTCAAGCAGGTATGGTACCTGGTCGACATGCTTGGGTGCGATCAGATCCTCAATGAAGACCGCGTAATGGCTCAAGCCGCCGGATGCTCCTAATCCATTCCCGGTGATGAAAAAGGATGCGAACAGCACCAGTCCCAGTAGGACTCCCCCCAGGTAGGGGTTGGCGTAGGGCTGGGATGGTTTGCTGAAGATCTTTTTCAGAGCCGATTTCTCTGCTTGGTTCTTGTTATTTTCTTCCATCGTTACACTCTCTTTCTAGCATGGACGTAAGGGTCCGAAATGACTGGAAATCGATCCGGAGTGGCGCTTATTTCTCTACTTCCTCCCAACCGGTGATCATGGCTTCGATGCTGGAGACAGCGGTATGTCCCGTGGTCGTCAGGTAGACATGCAGGACGATGAAGGACGCGAACAGCCAGGCGATGATGGTGTGGATAGGGGCGAGGACTGGCAGGCCGCCCAGGGCTCCAGCGAGGTTCGGCCAGCGCTGTACACCCCACATCATGATTCCCGTGATTCCCTGGAGGGGAAGCAGCACATTCAGCAAACCGAAATAAGTTGCTTGCTGCAGTGGGTTGAGTTTCTTTTCCGGTGTCTTCTCGTAGGGATGTTCTTCGCCTTTGAAAATACCCCGCAGGTAGTATTCAGCCTGGGTGATGGTGCGGTCGAAGAAACCCTTTGGCCGAGGAATGAACTGGCGGATCTCTCCGCTTGCCAGGTGGTAGAACAATGCCAGCAGGGCATTGGCGGCTAAGAGGGCTGCCAGGATATTGTGGATCACGACCATGTTCCTGAAATTCAGGAAGCTGAAGCTGTCGG
Organism: Anaerolineales bacterium; assembly: GCA_045888315.1. Classification (GTDB taxonomy): domain Bacteria; phylum Chloroflexota; class Anaerolineae; order Anaerolineales; family UBA11858; genus B10-G9. The sequence continues at coordinate 9,492 of JBGCVQ010000102.1, forward strand.
GTCGGTGGATGACCAGGCCGGTGAACAGCAGTATCACGATAGCTGCTGTCTGGAGCCAGTGCCACAGGCGCTCATAAGCTCCATACATATAAACCCGTTCTGTTGGATGGTCCGATCCTCCTCGGCGCGCTGCAAAATAGAAGCGCAGGCCGCCGTGGATCAGGACGCCCAGGACCACAGCGGAGAACAAGCCTAGCCCGATCCAATCCAGCCAGGCCAGGTTGTTATGTCCAAAGACATAGAGATCCTCTGCTGCTGGCGCAGGATCATAGTACAGCGCACCCGTATCATCCGTGACGATGGCTCCGTCCAGTTTCCGCCCGGTGCCTGAAACGAATTCCGGCACCACCGAGCCCGGCAGGGTCGAGGCTAGCTTGATAGGTTGCGTGATCCGGGAGTCCTCCCCGTGGCAAGCCGTGCAGTCCTCCAAGGCCCACTCGGCGCTGGCGACATCATGATTGATGCTGTAAGGCTGGATCTCTGCCACGATCCGCGGGTTCGATAGGCCCAGCCGGATCAGCCGGTCGCGCACAAATTCCTGCTTGGCGTCCGTATCGATCACCAGCTCATCCTTGGTCAGTTCGCCGTCATTGTTGGCATCGAAGCGCAGAATGATGCCGGGGTGGTAATCACCATTCTCAAAGTAAGCTTTTTCCAGATCGGCAAAGACAACCGGCCTGGGGGGATCACCATAGACCCAGAACCAGGTCGTGATCAGGTTGTGAGGCGCAAGCTTCATCTCGCCTGATTTATTCGGACTGGGTATCAAAACTGGCTCATATCCAATTAGCAAGGTCTCCATGGAATTGACATCGCCGCCTGTCCCTCGGCACTCCTTGCGGGCGGTCTCGTCTGGAAGCAGGACGGTCCAGTCGTGGACCATGTTCGCCGAAGAGTAGAGCTGGGGGATATGGCAGCTTTCGCAGCTGAGCGCGTCCAGATGGCTGTCCAGGTAAGGCAGCCAGGCATGGGTGGTGTCAGTCGCATGGCAGGATTCACAGGTCCGCATGGTATCTTTCAGCTCAGGATCGACAAAGCTTTGGGCGCTGTTCCCGCGAGCAAACTGGTGCAGGGGTTTTTCAAGGTACTCCCCGATCTCAACCCGGCGAGGGTCAAAGAGCAAATGCTCCGGCTTGGTGGTCTCGCCTTCCTGGTAGTAGAGGGGGTTGTTGATGGAGTAATGGCAGTCAACGCAGTTCAGCAGCCGCTCTGCATGGACATCCCAGGAGCGGGTAAGTGTGTCCTTGTCAGCCAGGTTCATTCCCGAATCGGCCATCTGCTGAGGCGAGATGATCTGTCCCGTGGTGATGGTGCTCCAACGTTCCGGGGAGCAGCCCAGGGTGACCAGGGGATCCTCGACATTATCATGCACTAAGCCGTGGCAGGCCCCACAGTTGGTATTGGTGGGGTCCTGGATCTGGATCGCTTGGGGATCTACATCGCCGTTCTCAGTAAAGGCATCCGGGTTCCAGCTGTAGCCCTCGCCCGAAAGGGCAACGATATCCGTGCCTATCAAGGTGGCTGTGTTTGCCCACTGGAATGCCCCGGCTTGCAAGGCTGAACCCCTGGCATCGCTGTTAGGGGAAGGGGTGTGGCACAGGAAGCAGTTCATCTCGATAATGCCTGATTCCGACCAATCCCAGCGTTCCAGCTCCCCGGTTTCCTGGTTGACGATATTTGTTTCCAGACTGTTCCTGCTGTAGGGCAGGTCTGTCAGTAGATCTCCGTTTTGGGCGTACATCGCCGGACCGCCTCCCACATGACGGAGGCCGTAAAGGCGGACCCAGTCCGGAGTGGTCAGATCGATCTTCTGGTCTCCTGGTGTAGAGAGATAGCGGTACTCGATCGAATTCCAGGATCCGAATACCCCGGGGGAGATATCCCAGGGGCGCCCGGTGACGGTATCTCCAGGAGAGGTGATATCGTTCAAGCCCACGCTGACGTGATAGCTGTGGTCTGCAATGAAATCAGCATCATGGCAGGCACCGCAGGTGTTCATGGTCGAAACCGGTTTCCCGGACTCGAGCACATTGATTCCATCCTCATCCAGAAGGGGGAATTCAGGATGGAAAGGGGATGCCTGCTGGGCCTCATCCAGCGAACCTCTTGCCGACACCAGCCGCTGGCTGACCAGGACAGCTGCTGCGATCGCTACCAGGGAGATCCCGGCGATCAGCAGCGTTCTGGTTATTTTATGAAATCGAGGTGTATTATTGCCCATATCAGCTGTTTTCCTTGCTTAGGGTTGATAACTGTTGGATTGAAAGCGTCCGCCCCACTCAATCGGGTCGCCGTAGTATCCTAGCGCTTCCCAATCCATTCTGCCTTCCGGTCCGTGGCATTGATCACAGGTCAGCGCATCGGCTGCCGGTGCGACCATGTGAGTGGTCGGCCAGAACATCTCGGTCTCAGTGAATCCATATTCGCCGCTGTAATCCAGGCCGACAACCTCGGATCCCAGCCGGAGGGCCTGGTCCCAGTCGAAATCCTCCCAGTAGCCGCCTTCACCAACGGTTTTTGGCTGCAGGAGGATATTGTTGACGGTATCGTAAGGTTGATTAGCGGTATGGATCTTGAAGGGGAAGATCTTAGCAGAGGGATCCTTGATATCTCCTGCAGGAAGGTTGATGAGAACCATTTCGTCCGGGTTGATCACATCTCCGAAGATATAGCGCTCCGCTACTCCACCGTTGTACCAGCGGTACACCGGGGTGAAATTGGCCTCGTAGACAAAACTGCCCTTGATCTTGAGATAGGTGTGCAGGCTTTCCTCGATCTCATCGCTCCCGGCGGTGGACCAGTCCCAGTACATCTTGGTGGCGTCGCGGGTGGCAGCGTTGGGGATATGGCAGGATTGGCAGGCGACCGAATCCACATGGGCGTTGATGCGCTGATCCTCGTGTAGGTCCTCCGAATGGCAGTCAGTACAGTAGATCTGGTTGGCATCGTCCAGGCTGACGGAGATAGATCGCCCCATGATGTTGTGGTCGGTCGTTTGGTGGCAGTCCGTGCACAGGAAATCGTTTTCACCCATGTGGACATCAACATTTGAAGGAGGGAAGTAGAGGGTCTCATCCAGGTCGCCGTGTTTGACCGCGTTGCCGCCTCCGCCGTCGAAATGGCAGCCGCCGCAATTCTCGCGGGAGGGCTGGGCGACGCTTTGAGCGACTTCCAGCAGGTCCACGCCTTCAACCGGGATACCTGCGTAGCCTTTGACATAGGTTCCGGTGCTGTCGTGGCATACCAGGCAGTCGACATTGTCCTGCTGGCTGAAATCGAAGTTGGCATCCTCCCATCCGTAGCCCGCATGGCAGGATGTGCAGCCGGGCCAGTTGCTCTGGATGCCGATGCAGAAGTTGTTGATGGAGTTCTTCTTTCCAACGGTGATGGGACTGTCCCTACCTTCCAGTTGGTAGGGTTGGCTTTCCCAGGTCCAGTGGACTGTGGCCATCACCTGGTCGGCCGCGTCTTCGTGGCATTTCAGGCAGGCCCTGGTGACATCCTGGGGAGTCTCAAAGGGTCCTTGGACGATATCAGAGTGATCCGTATGGGGAACCCGGAGCGGGACATTCTCCCAGGGATCATCCGGGGAGGATTTCTCACCCGCTGGTAGAAAGATCACCAGGGGGATAGCGATCAGGCTCACGATCAACACCAGACCAAATAACCAGCCGAATTTGGATAGTTTCATAAGCTGCCCTTTTCAATAATATGGGAATGATTGATCAACTCCACCTGCTCAACCATTCGATCCAGCATGACTTCTCGTAGCAGATTCAAAGCCTTGATATAGCGCTCATCTGTCAGGGTGTAAAGCACCTGGGTACCATCCCGCTGGGCTTCGATGATCCCTCGCTCCCGGAGGACCTTGAGATGCCGGGATGCCGCTGATTGGCTGATCTCCAAAGCCTCAGCCAGGCTGTTCACGTTGCGGGTTTCTTCAGCGATCGCGTACAGCAGCAGGATCCGGGTCGGATCCGAGATCGCTGAACAGATATTAGCGTGCAGGTGGTTGATCTCTTGGGATAACTCTTTCTTGTTCACTTTGATATATGCACATAAAGGAATATATAGTTTGTGAAGATTATAACATGTTTGAAGGGTTGAGTAGGTGATAAATGTCACATATTCAGAAGGGCCATGTGACGCTGCTGAACAAACCACGGGAACACGCCCGGGGTAATCCAGGGGAAGGCAGAGGGGGTGTACTGGCGATGGGGGACAGGCTAGATCTGGACTCAGGAGGACAGGATGTTTACCTGGATCTCCTCGCTGGAGGATGCCATGTAATCCCAGAATGCATCCCGGGCTGCAGTGGTCAGCTGGGTCTTATCGCGGACGATGGAGATTCCCACAGGAACGCTGAGGCCCTTGATGGGGATGATCGCGACATCGCTGATGGTATGGGCGATGATCCTGGAGCTGAAACTCAGGCCCAGTCCTTTCTCCACCGAGAGCAGGATCGCTTCACTGCTGGACAAGGTCATAAAGGTCTTGAGCTGGAGCAGGGAGAGGTTCTTAGTCGCCAGGGCGGTATTTACCTTGCTGTAGGTATTGGTGTACTCCGCAGGCAGGATGAAGGTCTCTGTCAGGAGCTCTTCGGGGTCGATCGCATCCCGCTTTGCCCAGGGATGGTCCTTAGGAGCGACCAGGACGATCTCCTCCATCAGCAGGTCCTCGACCTCAAAGCAGGGCTCGGAGGCCATTCCCTGGTTGGTGAACAGGAAATGAAGGTTGCCGTTGCGCAGAGAATCCAGGGGCCCATCGCACATGTCGGTCTGGCAGAAAATGCTCACTTCCGGGTAGATTTGGTGGAATTTCGCGAAATAGACCGGGAGTATATATTTGCCGGAGAGTGAATTGCAGCCGATATTGATGCGGCCTTTGATGTGCCCCTTGAGGGAGGTCATCGCTTCGTTGATGCGGGTGCTTTGCTTGACGAACTGCTGCGCCAGGGGGATCAGGACCCGGCCGGCGTCAGAGAGGATCAGGGATCTCCCCTGGCGGACGAACAGCTCTTCATCAAAATGCTTTTCCAAGGCGCGGATGTGTTGGCTGACGCTGGGCTGGCTCATGTGCAGCCGCTCTGCTGCCTGGGTGAAATTGAGGGTCTCCGCCGCGACCAGGAAGATGTTTAGTTGGTGGGCATCTAGCATAGGGATATCTGATATTAGACTGTTGAATTGATTAGCAATCATTATTATAACCCCGACCGATGATTTGAATAAGCGTTATTTATCGATCTTTTTCTGCCCAGCTAGGCTTGGTTTTTGAAATATACGGGAAAAGCGCTTCGTGGTTCTTCGAAGCGCTTCATCCCGTTATGATCCTAATTTTCCAGATCAGTGGACCGGCTCGTCTTCCTTGGGGTAGATTGGCAGGTACCTCACTCCGAAGCTGAATGCCAACAGCGCGTAAGCGATGATACCGATGGAAACAATGATCTCATTCCAGGAAGGCAGATAAGATGCTGAGAGGATGCGTCCTATCACGCCCGGTGACCACTGGGGGGGTGCGATCAAGCCCGAGAGGGTGACATTCCAGCGGTTTACCGTCACACCAGCAACGATCGCCAGCAAGGCGAACATGGTGTAATTGTCATTCTTCCTGAGCTGCTGGCTGAGGAGGATGATAGCCGGGACGATGCCGCCCAGGATGATCTCGATCCACCAGAAAGTCCTTGTGTAGGGAGTGGTAGTCTGCAGTAAGGTGAGTGCTTCCGTAGCCCCTGGGGAGTGGCTGTAGTAGGAGGTCGCTAGCCAGTCCCAGATCTTCAGATAGAGGTAGGCAAGGAGTGCGAAACCCGCCAAGCGGGAGATGTCGCAGCGCAGATCTCGGGAGATGATCTCCCGACCGCTGAGCTTACCGACGATCATGGTCAGCAGCAGAGTCATTGAGATCCCACCAGCTACTGCAGAAAGGATGAACATGACAGGCAGGGAAGGTTTATACCAGATCGCTCTCCCGGAAAGCACACCGTACGTGGCGCCCAGCGAGGATTGATGCAGCAGGGATAGACCCAGGCCGATGCCGGCGAAGACCGGGGAGGCTTTATGGATCAGATCCCCGTATTCTCTAAGCTTCGGCCAGCGATCGAAGTATTTATTTTCGAACAAGATCGGCAGGAACTCCAGGATCAACACGGTCGAGTAGAGGATCACGCACCAGGTGATCTCCCACAGCACGGAGTGGACATTCCAGTACACCAGGGGATGCCAGAAGCGGTCAGGCCGGCCGATATCCATGGCCAGCGCCAGCATGGCTGAGGAATAACCGAGGAAACCGACAAAGACCGCAGCCCGAGCTATGGGGCGGAATCGTTTGATCCGGAACAGGTACACGATGGCCGAGAAGGTAAAGGCTCCTGCACCGGTGGCGATCGAGCTTAGGTCCTGGGTGATCCACAGACCCCAGGGCACCTGGTCGGAAAGCCCGGTGACATGCAGGCCTTTAACCAGGACCCGGATGGCGCCAAATAGACCCACGGCCAACAGCAAGCCCAGGATACCGATCCAGATCCACCAGGCCCGCTGGCGACCTTCTTTGGGGATAGAAATATCGAGTTTCAGCATTTAGGCCTCCTCATTCTCGGGCCGGACATAATGGACCTTGGGTTCAGTGCCAAAATCCTCCCGGAGACGGAAAGTATCGTTCTCGGCCACGAAGATCGAAAGCGGGCTTTCGGGATCGTTGTGGTCTCCGAAGACCCGGGCGTTGACCGGGCAGATATTGACACAGGCAGGTGTGGCTTCCCGATCGACACCCGGTGTTAAGCCAAGTTCGACACCCCGGTCAATCCGCTGGACGCAAAAAGTGCATTTCTCAACGACCCCCCGCGGGCGGCGTTCAACCTCCGGGGTACCCCAGGTTGGATGGTAGGGATTCTCCATGGTCGACGGCTCCCAGTTGAAGCGCCGGACATCATAGGGGCAGGCGACCTCGCAGTAGCGGCAGCCAATGCAGCGCTTGTAATCCATGGCAACGATGCCGTCCGCCCGGGTCCAGGTGGCTCCCACGGGACAAACCTTGACACAGGGGGCTTCCTCGCAGTGCAGGCAGGGGCGGGTCATGAAGAAGTCGGTCCCGTTCTCCGTTCGCTCGGGAAAACCGATATTCCAGCGCATATCATCGTTCGCCACATCATTGGTTGCCTGGCAAGCCCAGATGCAGTACTGGCAGCCAATGCAGGTGGAAAGATCGATGGCCATGCACCATTTGTGTTTGGATTCACCTCCAGCATCGATGTGAGTCCTTTCTCCGATGCCCTTGATCGCCTCGGAAGACAAAGGTCCGGAAGTGATCAGTTGTGTTACCACCGCCGCGGCACCGGTTGCTCCGGCGATCTGCAAGAATTCCTTGCGGGAGACCAGTGGCTTTTTGGCGGTTTTCTTGCCGTTGGGTTTCTTCTTACTGATCATTGTCCTCATCCTCCTCCGATCGGCGGCGGAGATTCTGCCCGACGACCCAGGCGGTGCTGCCGCCCAGGACCAGGCCGATCACAGCACCCTGGAAGAGGCTGCTGACCCGGCTGCTTGCCAGGGCGGTTTCCAGAGCCTGGATCTGCTGCGTTGAGCTCATTTCAGATACGTCTTCAGGATGCTCCAGCGGTTTGGCACCTTCCTCACCGTCTGCTGCAATGACTTCAGCTTGGCTGTCACCATTGCCCGCGGCTCCATTCTCATAGCCGGGCAGATGAAAGCCAGAGTGCAGGGCATCGGTGTGGCAGGCAACACAGGTCTCAGGGGTGATGTTGAAGGAATGCCCGGTGGGGACAATGCCGTCATCAGGGGCTACGTCCGGAGGGATGACCAGGGCATGGCAGTCCACGCAGCCGATGTCCTTCTGGACGTGCAAGTCATTCAGGTAATCTTCCATGTCATCCTGGTGGCAATTGATGCACAGGTCGTCGTGATTCTCAAAGAGCGGCTGCTGACTGTGTGGTTCGTGGCAGTCCATGCAGCCCACATCTGTGGAGGCGTGGCCGGTCTTCCGCCACTCACTGAGGGTGGTGGTATGGCAGGATCCGCAGTAATCTGTATCGGCTTTGGTGGGCACGATCTCGGGGGGATGGTTGACCGTGGCCGTTCCGTGGCAGGCTTTGCAGGATACGCCTTGGGCATCATACGTGCCGCTGGAAGCGATATAGTTGGTGGTATGGCAGGCCAGGCAGTTGTCTGGGCTGCCGAGTCCGATCCACTGCTGCTGGAAGCCAGGGTCATCGTAGGCATGCGCATGCGGGCTGTGAGTCCAGCTGTCCGCTACATCCAGGTGGCATTCCCGGCAATCATCATCGCTGAGTAATTCGACCCCGGGATCGTCGCTCTGGGCAGGGGGGGAAGCGTAAACCAACCCGGTAAACAGCGACATGCTCAGCATGCCAACCAGCAATCCAGAAACAAGAGCGGGAGAAATCTTTCGTCTCTTCATATATGAACCCTCTCACATGTAGAATTGATAATCCTTATTTGTGAATGTTAGCACAATTTCATCATAATAATTTATCAAACCCCCAATATGTGCATAGCTTCTACTTATGCTATTGATAAGGAAAAACGATAAGGAAAACCTATTCAGTATACATTAATTCATGGTAAATGCTTATCAACCGTGCTATAATCCCCCCAAGTGAAAAAAATAACAAACTGGTCAAGAGAGATGATATGGCTAAATTCATAAGGAAATTGATCTCGAATGTGCAGTATTACCACCTGCTTATCCTGGGTATCTTGATCCTGGCGCTTGCTGTCAGCTGCCGGGCTTCCGAGCAGGGCTCTCAAGTTACCCCTGAGCTTGAGCTCACCGAAACAGCCGCTTCGCTGGAGGCCAGCCTCCAGGTAAGTCCGACAGCCGAGATGGCGGCCGCGGAAGCCGAGCCTGAAGAGGTGGATGAATGCTTGGCCTGCCATACGGATAAACAGGAGTTGATCGATACCGCGGACCCCGTGGTGGTCGTAGCAGCTGAAAACTCTGGAGAAGGATGAGGGGGAGAGGTGGCTCCGTTGGAGCCTTGGGAAAAAGCGCTTGTCGATGGTGATGCTTTTCTTGCTACCGTCCATGGAAAGATCTCCTGCCAGGAATGCCATCAGGGCCTGCAGTCCCCTGACAAGGAAACTGCCCACACGGATCTGATCGCTTACCCCAGTGAAGACCCGGAAGCAGCTTGCGGCGAATGTCATCCCAACCTGGTCGCTTCAGCTGAGAACAGTCTCCACAGCACCCTGGATGGCTACTACACCGCATTGGCCTCCCGGGGAGTACCGGAAAATCATCCGGCTACCGAGGAGATGTTCGGGAACCACTGTGAAAGCTGCCATGCTACCTGCGGCGACTGCCATGTCAGCCGTCCGACATCAGTGGATGGTGGATTCATCTCCGGCCATGTCTTTGAGGCAGAGCCTTCCATGACCAACAACTGCACCGCCTGCCACGGCAGTCGGGTGGGAAATGAGTATATGGGAAAGCATGAGGACCTGAAAGCGGATGTTCACTTCCGGCAGGGCAGAATGACCTGTGTCGACTGCCACACCGGCCATGAGATGCACGGAGTAGAGCCGGACTGCCAGGAGTGCCATGAAGGCCCAGAGGCCGATCAGCTTGCTCCCGAGACCCACCGCTATGATGGGCTGCAGTCCCCCAGCTGTGAGACCTGCCATGCCTCGGTCGTGGCTGGGAATGACGGCATCCTGATGCACGAGCAGCATGATGGGAGCATGTCCTGTCAGGTATGCCATTCGGTTTCTTACACAAGCTGTGACAACTGCCATGTATCGATCAGTGAGGAGACCGGTAATCCCATCTTTTCAACAGATGGATCCTACCTGGGCTTCTACATTGGAAAGAATCCCCTGCAAAGCTACGCCAGGCCGTATACCTATGTGCCGGTCCGGCATGTGCCGATTTCCAGCACCAGCTTTGATTATTACGAAGTCGGTCTGGTGTCCAACTTCAGCGGCAGGGAAACCTGGGTCTACGCCACACCCCATAATATCCAGCGCAATACACCCCAAACGGAGTCCTGCGCCAGCTGTCATGGGAACCCGGATATATTCCTGACAGCGGATAAGGTGGCCCCTGAAGAACTGAAAGCCAACCAGGATGTCATTATCGATGTGGTACCGCCCTTACCACAATAGGGAAGGATAATCAATCCATTTACTTTGCGCAGTACCTATTAATAAGGAGAGAATGATGAAAAAAGCGTATGTATTCTTATCGGTGATAATCCTCGCCAGCATGGTTCTATCGGCCTGCGGTGGACAGGCTGCTCCCGTAGTGGAGGAATCTGCCCAGGAGGCAGTTGTAGAAGAGGCAGCGGTTGAGGAGCCTGAACCTACTGAAGCCCCTGCTGCGGTGAGCGCTGCTGGCCCCGAGGAACTGGATGCTGTATTTGGCGCAATGCTTGCCAGCATGTCCAAATACAATACCATCCAGGCGGATGGACTGCTGGAAGAGATGACAGCAGATGTACCGCCCTTTATCCTGGACGTTCGCACAGTGGATGAGGTGGCTGGAAGCGGCCATATCGAAGGCGCGGTCAATATCCCCCTGGATGAGCTGGCCCAGCATATTGACCTGCTGCCTGCTCTGGATACCCCGATCGTCACCTACTGCGCCGGTGGTTGGCGGGCGACTATTGCCATGACTGCCCTGTACGGCATGGGTTTTGAGGATGTCCGGGCTTTGAAGGTCGGATTTGCTGATTGGAAAGATGCTGGCAATCCTGTTGCCGATGGTGTTCCCGAAGCGGTAGCTTTGAATGCTGCTGCAGTGGATGAGAGCCTGGCCCTGGCTGCCGATGCTTACCTGGTGGGCATCAAGGATCACGGTTCGAATTACGGCATCATCACAGCTGATGACCTGAATCTGGCCATTGGCGAAAACCCGGATCTGGTTGTGGTTGATGTCCGCACCCAGGGAGAGGTCGATGAGAAAGGCTATATCGATGCCCCCAATTGGATTCACATCCCGCTGGAGAGTTTTGTGGATTCCCGCGCGGATTGGCCAGCGCTGGATGCCCCGATCGCGGTCTACTGCGGCAGTGGGCACCGCTCCACTATGGCGATGACCATGCTCTTCGCTTACGGCTACAATGATGTCACCAGCCTGACAGGCGGTTTTGGAGGTTGGGTGGATGCAGGTTATCCAGTTGCTGGCGGCGCTGGCGCGCTGGACTTCAACTACAGCGCCATGCTCGAAAGCATGGTGGCCTACAACACGGTTGGCTCAGCCGATGTGCTACTGGCGGAGATGATCGAAGACCAGCCGCCCTTTGTGCTGGATGTGCGTTCCGCTGAGGAAGTTGCTGACAGTGGCTATATCGAGGGTGCGTCAGCCAATATCCCGCTGGACGTCTTGGCCCAGAACGTTGATAAATTGCCCGCTTTCGATACCCCGATCGTGACCTACTGCGCCGGCGGCTGGCGGGCGACCATCGCCATGACAGCTCTGCATGCCATGGGCTGGACTGACGTCAGAGCCTTGAAAGTTGGTTTTGGGGATTGGGCAGAAGGCGGCAATCCTGTCATGGAAGGCGCCCTGGAAAGCCCGGTGTTGAACGCCGCCCAGCCAGACGCTGGTGTGGTTGCCAAAGTCGACGCCTCACTGACCGCGGTCAAGAGTCTGGGATCCAACTGGGGCATCATGAAAGCCGACGCCTTGAACACGGCTCTTGTTGAGAACCCGGACCTGATCTTGATCGATGTCCGTACAACCCAGGAATTGGTTGATAACGGCGTGATCGGCGTTGTCGATCAGCAGCTGGTCAATATCCCTCTTCAGGATCTGGTTGCTAGCAAAGACCTCTGGCCCGCCAACAAGGATGCTGAGATCGTTGTTTACTGCGGTAGTGGTCATCGGTCCACCATGGCGATGGAGATGCTGCTGAGCTACGGCTACAGCAATGTCACCAGCCTCAGTGGCGGATTTGGTGGATGGGTTGATGCAGGATACCCGGTAGCTGAATTCGCTGCTCCCTAGATCCTACTTTTTTTACTTTCGAAAATAGGCTTCAGCGTCTCGCTGGAGCCTATTTTTATTTTCCCTCGGGAAACGCCGGCTGAGTCGGCTGTGGTATGATATTTTTGTCAGACATATTTGACTCCCAGGGAGAACATGGTCGATCTACTGCGCATAGAGACTTTTTTACACGCGGCCCAATACTTGAATTTCTCTGAAGCTGCCCGGGTCCTGCATCTTTCCCAACCTACCGTAAGCCATCATATCAAAACCCTCGAGCAGGAGCTGGGTGTGACCCTTTTTGAGCGCCAGGGAGCGTCCATCAAGCTGACTGATGCTGGACGGCAGCTGCTGCCCTGGGCCAAGCGCATGCTCAGGGACTCGATCGAACTGCAAGAAATGATGGAGTCACTCAAGAAGGGACTGGCTGGAGACTTGATCATTGCCTGCAGCACGACTGCAGGAAAATATGTACTGCCTCAGCTGGCAGCCCGATTTTCCATCCGCCATCCCAATATTCGGACGCAGCTACTGCGCTGCACCCCGACATCTGTGATCCCCAACTTGCTGGAGAGGGAAGCGAATTTAGGTGTGGTCAGCTACGAGATTCCTGGAAAGGATATCGAGATCCAGGAATTCTTCCAGGACTCGATCGTCTTTATCGTTCCCCAGAACCACCGGTTTGCCGCCCGCGAAAGTATCAACCCGGAAGAACTGCTGGGAGAATCGATCATCATGCGGGAGAGCACATCCGGAACAAGGAAAGTGGTCCTGTCTGAGCTGGCCAAGTGTGATATCAGCCTGGAGGATTTGAGCGTTTTCATGGAGATCGGCAACGCCGAGGCTATTGTCCACACCGTGGCTGCTGGCTATGGGATCTCATTCACCTCTAAGTTGGCAGCAGCCTGCGTGATAGAACGTGGAAATATCGTCGCGGTTCCCATCGAGGGTTTATCGCTGGTTCGGACGATCTACATGGTGCGCAAGCGGCTGGATAATTCCAACCGACTTTCAGACGCATTCTGGAGTTTCGTGCATGATCCTTCCAATAAGGATTTGATATCTCTGGGGGGAAGAGGCGACATCCCCTACGCCATTCAGGACATCTAAAAAAAAATAGGCCGCTCGCGGCCTATTTTTTTTGGGCTTGTCCTTCTGAGCAGCAAGCCCTTGGGTCGAAGACAGGGTTAGAAGCAGAAGGTGATATTGGCGTCCTCGATCTTCATCAAGAAGGGAGGTGCCTTCGCGATCTCGATGCGTTCATCGCGCAGGTCCTTGGGATCGATGCCCTTATTCTCCAGGGCTAGCTCGCACAGGATGACTTCTCCACCGAGGTCCAGGATATCGTTGAACAAACCTACAGGATTCGGCAGACCTTTCGGGGTGCCCAGGGCTTCCAGCTCACCTTTTAGCATCCAGCGGGCTCCTGCCGGGCAGATGAAGATGACGACTTCGTTGTCAACGGCCAGCCCGGAGGAGGACATGATCAATGTCGGCATAATGCTGGCAGCTGTATCTCCATTGCAAATCACACCCATTTTACTCATTTGTGCATCTCCTTTTCGTTGATAATCCTTGATTGTTCTGTCTTGCTTGTTTTCAAGCGTACATGCTCATCACTTCAGAACATTTACTGATCAACCGGTTTCCGATCACTTCAGCCAGTTTCCCAAGGAAGGGGTAGCCGGCAACCGGGTGGTCATCAAAAAGCTCCCTGAGGGAATTGCCGTCAAAGCTGATGGCCAGGGTGTCTTCTGCAGCCACACCTCCCAGCTTGTAAATGTGGGGCTCGATGATTGCGCTCCATCCGGCTATCTCTCCCTTTTTCAAGGGGCTTAATTCGGAAATCTCCCGCTCACCTCCTTTTCCCAGATTCATGGTCAGCATGACTGAGCCATCTTCGATGATATATAACCTGTTAGCTATTTCTCCTTCAAAGAAAACCACATGGTCTTTCTTGAAATGGACTTCTTCCGCCAGCATGGCGATCTCTTTCAGCATCTCTGAGGTCTGTTTTGAGAAGAGTTGATACTTCCTGAGTCTTTCGGGTGAGATCATTTGTCCTCCTCCTCAAACGGCCTGGGCCTTACGAGATTTAACACAAGTGCTCAATTTGCTGGGCTTAGCGCCTCCTTTGTCTTCTGACTGAGCTCAAGGGCTTTGATCCTGACCTGCTGGAAGTAGATTGCCAGCGGTCGGTAATAGAGGTGGGACCATTTTCCAAAAGGCACTTCCAGTACCAGCATGGGGAACGCCGCGGCCAGATGGATCACATAGGTATAGTAAGTAGCCAACGGCAGACCGAGATATCGGAAAGTGTGCTGGAGAATGCCGGTCAGGGTGACGATCAGCAGCAGGACAGGGAAGATCCAATCGCTGGGATGGGAGAACTTGTGGATCGGCCGATCCTGTTTGATGCGGCCAATGACCACAGAACCTGCACCGTACAACAGCACCCCGGTCGCGTAGTAGCCCAGCCAACGCTGGGGATTGGTGATGGGGTAGATCGCGTCGGTCTGGAACCAGGGCAGGAAGACCATGACCAAAACCAGCATCAGCCCATAGCCGCTGACCATCAGCAGGTGATTGATCCAGGGCAAGCGCTTATAGTTCTTCCCCTGGCTGGTGTCTTCGTCTTCGGCGCACTCCGACCACTTCTTCTGTGTGAACAGGTGCAGCAGGAAATGCCAGGCCTCTGTGATATACACCACCAGGGGGACTTTGACTGGACTTCCTTTGAGGACGATGAAGTTGTGCATGCGGAGTATATTGGTACCGATGAAGAATACCAGCCCAGCAGCCATGATCCAGTCCGCTGTGTGCATCATTTCCACCGGGGCGAAGGTGTTCAGCTGGACGGAGTCGGTCACGATCGGTCCGTGAAGTACGACAGCCATAATAATGATGAAAATGGCTGTGAGGATGATCGAGCCGAACACCCACACCTTGGAGGTATAGAATTTATCAGCCAGACCGGTCCAATCATACTGGGCGGTCAACCAGCGCCGGGCGGCCATCATGGTCTCTCCTGGTTCTGCTTCTTTCGGGCAGGTCAGAGAACAGTCACCGCAGTAATAGCACAGCCAGGGGTCGAGGCTTTGTTTGAGGTCATCCTCCAGTCCCAGCTGGATCAACCGGATCATATCCCGGGGGAAAGGATGGTCCGTCGTGGTCAAGGGGCAGATTGCGGTGCAGTTCCCGCAGTTGAAGCACTTCTCAATGCTTTCTGCCCCGTATTCTTTCAATTCGTACATCAATCCTGGATCCACTCTAGTGGCCATAGCTTTATTCCTCCCTCCGCTTATACAGGACATATTCTCCGTCCATCCCATCTTCGCTGACCTGGTCGTATTTCTTGAGGGCAGTCAGGAACCACAGCACACGGTGGGATGGCATCTCCAGCTTTTCGGCGATGGCCGGAATGGTCAAAGACTCTTCCTTGATGAGGTTGAGTATCTCCCTTTCGATCTTGCCCTGTTCCTTGAGCAGAGCTTGGGTGCGCTCAACGGTTTCTTGGTGTTCCTGGCGCAGATCCTTGAGAACCTGCGCTCGCTGTTTAGCGGCTTCTCGATCACTCATTCAGCAACCTCCATCATTTCAGAATAATCAAGGGCGATGGCATCCAGCATGGCATCGTACTGCGGGATGGTCCAGCCCTGGACCTCGATCGCCTGGTTAGGACAGGCACTGACGCAGCATCCGCAGCCTGTGCAGTTTGCCGGTGTGACAACTGCCCGTTTGACCACACTTCCATTGATCTCCAGATCCTGGAGGGCGATGGCACCGTCATAAGCGCAGACCTTGACACACTCTCCGCTGCCTGTGCATTTCTCGAGGTCAATTTGGGCTACGAAAGGTTCCAGTTCCACCTGGCCCTGGCTGAGCAGGACGGATACCTTGGCGGCTGCTGCAGATGCAGCAGCGCAGCTTTCCTGGACTGTCATTGGCCCTTGGGCTGTTCCTGCCAGGATCACACCGGGAACTGCGGTCTCGACCGGCCGCAACTTAGGATGCACTTCTGCCAGGAAGCGGTCGCTACCCCGGACGATCTTGAGTTTCTTGATCAATTCATCGATGTCCCGGGGCATGATCCCCACAGCCAGCACTACCAGGTCTGCGGGAATTTCCAGCTCCCTGCCCTTGGTGAGGTGATCCCGGATCTCAACCACCACTGGGTGTGTGTCGCCAGGCTCAGCTTTTTTAACCGTGGGTCGGTCATCTCCATGGAACCGGAGGAAACGAACCATGTTCTCCAGAGCTTCCTGGTAGTAGGCTTCATGGCCTCTTCCGTAGGTGCGGATATCTTCGTAGAGATCAAAGATATTCAGGTGGGGGAACCGCTCCTTGAGGGTGTTGACCATATGGAGGTTGGCTGTACAACACACCCTGGAGCAGTAATTGTTGACAGCGCCGTCTGGCTGCGGTTCTTGTACTCCCTCGATCTCCCGGCTGCCGACACAGTGAACCATGGCGATGTCATGAACCGGGCGGCCGTTCCAGACCAGCTCCTGACCCTCTTCAAGGGAGGCCAGGTGGCGGATCAGGGCGGGAAGTGTGACCACTTCTGGAAGCTGGCCGTAGCCGTACTCCCCGTCGCGGGGCACGTAAGGATTGAAGCCGGTGGCAACGACGATCGCGCCTACATGAACGGGGATCTCCGCCGGCTCGTTCTTGAGGATGACCTCTTCCCCATTGATTGTCAGGGGAGATCCGTCATAATTCTCCCAGTCCACAGCCGGGGTGTTTGGAAAGCATCCAGGATAAGACCGGTAGATGACTTTCCGCTCTGTGAGGCTGTAATTGAACTCATCAGGAACGGTTTGCTGACAGGCAGCCAGGGCTGCCTCGCCATTCAGGTCGTTCACACCGCGAGAATCCTGATGGAGCAGCACCTGGTAGTCCCCAACATAACCAGTGATATCGGCTACTTCGGTCTGGGTGTAGATGGTGATGTTCGGATGGGCTGCTACTTTTTCTATCACTTCTTGCAGAGTTTCCCGGGCATTCTCATTGGTCGGAAAGAGCGTGTCCAGCTGGGCGACCCTTCCGCCCAGGAAAGGCGATTTCTCTATCAGGGTGACATGGAGTCCCCTTCTAGCGATATCGAGGGCGGACTTCAGCCCAGCGATCCCACCTCCGATCACCAGGGCATGCTTTTCTGCAGTGAGCTGGATCGGTGCCAGGGGATCCAGCAGTCTAGCTTTCGCCAAACCGGTGGCCATGAGCCGGATCGCTTTGTAAGTGGCGCCTTCACAGTCGCCTTTATGAACCCAGCTGTCCTGTTCACGCAATCCAACGTGGTAATACAGATAGGGATTCAGCCCGGCCCTTGTGACCGTATTGCGGAAGGTCTGTTCATGGAGGGATGGGGCGCAGGCCCCGATCACAACCCGGTTGACTCCGTTCTCCTTGATGTCCTCCTCGATCATGGACTGGCCCATGTCAGAGCACATAGCCATATTGGTCCGTGATACCACGACATTGGGAAATTTCGCCAGCTCCTGGGATACTCGTTCACAATTGACCACGTCGCTGATGTTGCCCCCGCAGTAGCAGGTATACACGCCGATGCGAATATCGCCGTTGTCTTTTTCAGGCATAAACGTCCTCACTTTTCGCTCGCTGTGCTGGAGCCATGCGAACCTCTTCGATATAGGCGGCTGCCTCTGCTGCCGCTGATCCTGACATGACGATGCTGTCGACTATGTCCATCGGGCCAGCTGAGGTGCCAGCAACAAAGATCCCTTCCCGGCCAGTAATGCAGGGGTAGGAGTTGGTATGGGGGATGTCCACGAAGCCATCATCTCCCAGGGCTACCTGGAAAATGGCTTCCGGATCGTAATGGGGGAGCAATCCTACCGAAAGCACAGCCAGGTCATGAGTCCGTTCTACGACCTGGGATCCTTCGTCGATCAGTTCAACGCGCAGGACAGGGTTGTGGTTTTCATCCTCCTTGATGGAGGCGACCTTGCCTTTCACAAATTGGATGCCCATTGCCTGGGCGTTCTGATAGAACTGTTCATATCCCTTTCCGAAAGTGCGGATATCCATGTAGTAGATGGTGATATCTGCCAGGGGCAGGGATCCGGCCAGCAGCATGGCCTGTTTGATAGCGTACATGCAGCAGACCCGGGAGCAATATTCCACTCCTAGGGTCGCATCGCGGGATCCAGCACACTGGATATAGGCGATCGAATCGGGTTCTTTGCCGTCCCCAGGCCGGATCACCCGCCCATAGGGTCCTGTGGGCGCCAGCAGGCGTTCCATGAACATAGCGTTGATCACGTTATGGTTTTTGGCCGCGCCATATTCTTTCTTCGCGAAGCGGGAAGTAGTATCAAAACCGGTTGCCAGGATGATGGCCTGGGCCTCGATCTGGAATGTCTCCGGCTGCTGTGTGAAATCAATGCAGTCTACCGGACAGGCCTGCTCGCACTTACCGCATAAAATGCAATTCTCGATATCCAGCACCGCGATCTGGGGAACAGCCGTAGAAAAGGGCACCTTGACCGCTTTGGTAGCTCCGTAATCGAGATCGAAAGCGCTGGGCAAGGTGATCGGGCAGGCATATTCACATTGGCGGCAGCCAGTGCAGTCATCCTCGTTCAGGTAGCGGGGCTTTTTCAGCACCTCTGCCAAGAACCGGCCGTCCGTTCTCTCAACGGACTGGACTTCGTGATAGGTGAGCAGTTGGATGTTGGGATGGTGGGCAACAGCTGACATTTTAGGGGTGGTAATGCAGCTGCAGCAGTCCAGCGTGGGGAAAACCTTGCTGAGGGCGATCATTTTTCCGCCAATGCTGGGTTCCTTCTCAACCAGAGCGACCTGGTAGCCCTGGTTTGCCAGATCCAGGGAGGTTTGCATCCCGGCAATACCGCCGCCCACTACGAGTGCATCGACTTGGATTTTTCTCAAGGGTCTATCTCCTCTAAATTATCTGTTGGGGAAAGGTATTTGCGCTATACCATAGTTCTGGGGCGCTCAGGCTGGGACAGGAGGCTGGTCCTTAAACGCGGCCATTTCCTCTTTCACAAAACCGATCTCCTCCAGAAGGGTTTCCATTTGGTTCACCTCTTTTAAGAAGGGTTTGGTGCAGACAGTGCAGATAGCTGCCAGCTTTAAACGGCGTGTGTCTATACCGTGCTCTTTCATCACGGGATAGGTCTTGTTGATGAGCTCAGCCGCTCGCTCTGGACCGCCTTTATAGGGGCTGTCCGTTCCGCTGTACATGACAATGACGCCATCTATGCCGCGCTTGAAAATCCGGAGATAGAAATCCTCGCTGAACATGCTGGGGCAGATCACAGGAAGGATATAGGTATTGTTGGGATAATCCGCATGGAGCTGTCCAACCGCGTCAGCACCCGCATATCCTCCGGATACGGTAGCCAGAATCAGGATTTTCGGTTTATCGAGATCGGG
The DNA here is from genome assembly GCA_045888315.1 of Anaerolineales bacterium. Taxonomy (GTDB): domain Bacteria; phylum Chloroflexota; class Anaerolineae; order Anaerolineales; family UBA11858; genus B10-G9. Next base: position 28,869 of record JBGCVQ010000102.1, read on the forward strand.
GCAAGGTTCCATAACATGATCCTTTGTTGGAGCAGGGAGGTATCCCGCAAGCGAGGCTGCCCTGCGGGATACCATTGAATTCCAGGGGTTCTATTTTTTCCTGCGGATAAAGAGCCGTTCGTAGCCGTCTGCTGCCATATCACCCAGGTATTCGTGGCCGACCTTGGCGCACCAGCGGGGCATATCGACCTTGGTGTTGGGATCGCCAGCCCAGAGTTCCAGGACTTCTTCGACCTTTACCTTGCCGATGCTCTTCTTCGCTTCCAGGAGCGGTCCGGGGCAGGCCATCGCCCGGGCGTCTACGGTTTCTGCGACTTGCAGTTTTTCCAATTCTTCTGGGGACATTTCTTTCTCCTTATCTGGTGAATGGTTCCTTTTCAGCTTTTTTTGTTCAATACAGGACAGATCCTGGTAAATTCAGTGTCTGCAATGCGGTAATAGATTTCCCGGCCATCCCTCCTGGACTGCAGGACCCCTTTGTTCTTCATCAGGCGCAAGTGCTGCGAGGTGTTTTGCATCGAAGCCTGGATGGCCTCGGCAATCTCGCTGACGGTAAGTTCCTTATCTTCCAGGGACCACAGAATGCGGATCCGGTGGGAGTTGCCCAGGATGCCGCAGAATTCTGCTTGTTCCTCAGCTCGGGAGATCTCAGTGGCATTCATAAATACTCAATCGATTAAGTGAATGCTTAATTACACAACTGAGTGAAGTATAGATTTACACCACAGATTGGATAAGTACAATTAATCACAAGCCTTATCAATGATTTCGATAGGAGGGTATAGATGATTTTTATAGCCTGCCGGGGGGAGGGCTTGGTGCCCTCTTGTCATGGCCGCTGTTGTCGCGTGGGGACAGGCTTCCCAACCCAGGACTGAGGTGGATAATCTCGCTGGAATTTTACTGGCAGGCTTGTTAGAATAACCCTATTGAAGGAGACAACCATGGAACGATCCTTTTTTGAGGGCAAGACAGCGTTGATCACCGGATCTGGACGGGGCATTGGCAGGGCG
>JBGCVQ010000103.1:0-13503 GCA_045888315.1 Anaerolineales bacterium
CAGACTATGCGACCCCTCCCTATTTTCATTTGCGGAGGAGATTATACCAAACGGATGGTTAACTGGCAACCGACCTGAGTCCTCCTGCAAGTTGAGAGATCCAGGGCAATCCTCTTCTCGAACAGGTGTGTTAAACTTAAAGGATAATGAGCGAAAAAGAGCAAGCGTATGACTGAAGAGGAAAAAACACGGGTTTTCCTTTCACTGGGAACTAATCTGGGAGACAGGAAGGGCAACCTTGAATCGATCCTGGCACTATTGCCGCCAAAGGTCCAGGTGCTTCAAACCTCATCCATCTATTCAACTGAACCTTGGGGTTATTCTGACCAGCCGGATTTTCTAAACCAGGTCCTGCTGGCAGAGACTGAACTGGATCCTTTCGAATTGCTGTCCTATGTGAAGGAAATCGAGAAAAAGGTCGGCAGAGAACCGACCTTCAGGTATGGTCCTAGAATGGCGGACATTGATATCATCCTTTACGGGAACCAGATTGTCGACAGTGAGGAACTGCAGGTGCCTCATCCCAGATTCCAGGAACGATCTTTTGTGCTTGTGCCCCTGGCTGAGATCTCTCCAGAGCTGCAAATTCCCGGTTCGAACCGGACAGTTGGGGAGCTGCTGGAAGAGCTGGATCAGGACGGAGTAGTGCTCTACCAGGATCGAACGCTGTGAATATCCTCCCCTTCATCTGCGCTGCTTTCCTGCTGATCAATCCCGTTTTATTAGCGGTGTTTCGACGGTTCGAGATCCAGTTGGAAAAGCTTCAATTCTGGATCATGGTCAGCAGCGGGACTGCCTGGATCTTTTCGGGGATCTTGCTGTTCCTCAACCCGGAAAGCCACTTAAATCCGATCTGGAATGCCGGAGAAGATCTGCTGCCCAGCCTGGCTTTTTCCCTGGATTGGGTCTCAGCGTCTTTAGCTCTCAGCGTTTGCAGCGCGCTATTTTATGTAGTTCTGACAAGGCAGGAATCGCCTCGCGAGAATGCCCTTCTTTCCGGGTTATCTGGATTTAGCGTCCTGGCGTTGTTTGCTGATTCAGCCTACAGCCTGGCATTATTTTGGACAGCTGTGGAGCTGTTCCGTTTTTCCCTCGCCATCCCGCTGCCTGAGCAAGGCAGAATCTCAAATGCATACCTGGCGGGTGTGCTGGTCAGATTATCCGCGCCGGGTCTCCTGATCCTGGCTTCATTGACTGGAAGCGGAACCGAAAATTCACCTTTTCTGACCGAATGGGAGCATAATGCGGCGTTTCCCCTGCTAGCAGCGGGTTTTATTGGATTCGTTGGTTGGTTCCTGGGTCCTCTGAGCACCCAGGAAGAGGGTGGGGGAACATCACAGAGTATTTTCCAGGCCTGGATCCCTGCCTCGTTGGGCTTGGTTTTGCTAATACGAGGAGGGACTGTCTTAGGTGATGCACCCGCCTTTTCCGCTCTGCCGCTGGTCATTGCCATACTGCTGATCCTAGCGGCCTTGGGTAGTGTCCTGCTGGATAACGCGAAGGATTGGTGGTTCGTTGGATGTGGACTGCTAGCCGCTGGAGGGGCGGCCCTGGCTCAGCCTGCCGGTGCCCTCAGCTGGGGTATCGTTTTCATGCTCCCAGGAAGCCTGTTGTGGTCTGAAAGTGAGAAAGCACACCCGTCTATCCTGATCCTCGGCCTGGCAGGTTTAGGCACCCTTCCCTTTCCTTTTCTACCCGCCTGGAGCGGGTCGGTTGTTTTCCGTGAGGGTCTGCCGGGAATCCTGCTGGCCGCTGGCGCTGGGATCTTTCTGGGGGCTCTGATCATCGCGGTGCTGAAACGTCTGCCCCGGATGAAGGAGGAGAAAGCTGAACTGACCCCGCTGTTGATCATCGGGTCGGTGATCCTGACCCTGAGTCAGGTGCTGATTGCCTTTCGTTTGGGCTTGCTCGAGGCCAGTCGGGGTCTGTTGTCGGGCCCTATTGCCGTATGGCTTACTCCCTTACTGGCGGTGCTGGTCCTGGTCCTGGGTAATTGGGTTCCCCTCACAAGAAAGGATTTGATCGCTTCCCGCTTGGCCTGGTTTGCTGACAGGCTGCGGCAATTTCTGTCAGAGATGTATAGCGTGATTAAGCGGATCGTGGATCTGCTGTCTAACCTGCTGGAGGGGGATGGTGGTTTGATCTGGGCCCTTTTATTCGGTTTTCTGCTGATCACACTGATCAGTCTCCGGGGAGGAAGATAGGGATGGCTATGATTTCCCTGCTTCAATCGCTGCTGGCCGGGGTGCTGTTCATTTGCGGTGTGGGTATCCTGATCACACCCAGCCGGCGCTGGATGACCGGCCTGCTAGCCTTGCAGTATGCTGGCGTTTTCGGTTTGGTTGGCGTCAGCTGGCCGTTGGAGATCGCAGTCGTCAAATTGGTAGCTGGTTGGATGGCGGCGGCAATCCTCTTTCTCACCTATTATAATCTGCCCTCGCTACCGAACCCCAAGCGTATGGCTTCCAGCAGTCCGGGTTATCTTTTCATCGGTTTTTCAGCCTTGCTGATCGGCCTGGTGATGTATTCCCTGGTGCCCCTGGCTTTGCGCTGGTTCCTGGGAGCCTCACCTCAGCAGGTACTGGGCGGTTTGTGGCTGCTGGGGCTGGGTTTGCTTCAACTGGGCTTTTCCCGCCAGGATATCCGGATCGTGATCGGCTTGCTGACCGTGATCTCCGGTTTTGAGATCCTCTACGCGACATTGGAAGCATCTGTGCTGATGACCGGTTTATTGGCGATCCTCAACATTGGCCTGGCATTTCTGGGCGCATACCTGCAGATGGCATCTCACCTGGAGGAACGTCCATGAGCACCCCGATCATCTGGATCCTGCTGCCGCTGCTCATTTCAGGGGCGGGCTTGCTGCTGCTGCGCTACCCCTGGCTGTTGAAATGGGGTGGTTCTGCCTTGAGTCTGCTTCTGGTGCTCAGTGCGGCTGTCCTGCCCATCAACCAAACCTTCCATCTGCTGTTTTGGGATCCAGAGCTCAAGGATGAGCTGTTGGTGTTTGGCAGGCGTTTTATCCTCTCAGGAGCTGATCGGCCGGTTGTGATCCTGCTCTTTGCCCTGCATTTCTTTTGGCTCTTGATCTTCAACCCCAAAGACTCCCCCACTCATTTTGTGCCCTTCAGCCTGGCGGGTGTGGTTCTGATCCTCACTGCTTATGCTGTGGATCCGATCTTTTACGGGGCCTTATTCTTTGCCTTCCTGGCTTTGATCAATGTCGTACTGCTGTCCCCGCCTGGAAGCGAACCTACTCCAGGCGTGATGCGCTTGCTGATCTACCAGATCCTCGGCATGCTGTTCATTCTCTTTGCCGCCTGGTTGGCCAGCTGGATCGACCTCAACCGGGGAGACCAGCTGATGCTTTCCCGCTCCCTATTGATCCTGGCATTGGGTTTTTCGTTCCTGCTGTCCATTTTCCCCTTTATCAGCTGGATACCCATGGTGGCTGAGGCCAACCATCCCTTCCTAACTGGATACCTATTCAACTCCTACTTCCTGGGAGTGTTCTTGTTCGGCTCCCGTTTCATTACCGAGGGAGGCTGGTTGACCGGTGGGATGAACCTGCAAGCCCCGCTGCAGCTGGCTGGTGTGCTGATGCTTGCCTTTGGGGGGGTGCTAGCAGTTACTTCCCGCCACCTGGGTCGGCTGTCTTCCGCATTGGTGATCGCCGGGATCGGCCGTTCCCTGCTGGCCTTCAGTCTCTTTGTCAGCGGGTTTCCGATATACTTCGCGATGGTCCTCATCCAGGCAGTGGCTCTCGGGGTTTGGTCACTGTCCCTTTCTGCCCTGAAAAATGGCCTGGTGGACTACGAACTAGACTCGGCAGCAGGCATCGCCAGGCAGTGGCCGGTATTTTGCTCGGGATTGCTGGTAGGATATTTGACCCTGGCTGGGCTGCCGCTGCTGGCTGGTTTTCCTGTCTACCTCGCGTTAGGGGAGGGTTTGCGCTCTTTTGCTCCCTGGATCAATACTGGACTGATCCTGGGCACTTTAGGTCTGCTGATTGGCGGATTGCGGATCTTCCGAGTCCTGGTCAAAGACGCTGGCAGCGAGCAGGTGCTGATCCTGGGTGACAAGTATGACCGGGCCATGGTCATCACCCTTTCTATCATCCTGGGGCTGTTAGGATTCTTTCCCCAGTTCCTGTTCCGGATCACTCAGGCAATCACGGAGCTGATGATCGGTTTGTGAGTAAGGTCTTCCCCTGGCAGGAGGGGGAGCTGTTGGAATTTGATGTATAATCTCAATGCCCCAATGGTCGTGTTTGAGGAGACTGGCGTATGGACAATGATCAGCTGGAAAAACGATTGAACTGGTTGGATGAGGAACGCAGGAAGGACAAAGCCATCATCTCTGACCAGGAAAAACGCCTCCTGGCGCTGGAAGGCAAACTGGACGCCATGAGTAAAAAGGACCAGGAATTGGACAGCGATCTGACCCGGCTGCGCACAGCTGTCACCCGTGTGGATGATTTTGAAGATGAACTGGGATCCTTCCGCCTGGATCGGAAGAAGGAGACCAAGGACCAGGAAAAACTCTATAAATCCTGGATCGCAGATGCCAAGAAGAACCTTCAAGCCCAGATCCGGGGGCTGGAAACCCAGCAAAAGAAACTGACGGAGGACTTTAAACGCGTCAATCAGCTGGAAAAGGAAATGCAAGCCAGGCTGGAGGAGGAAACGCGCTTCAACGCCACCCTGCGGGATCTGGAGGGATCCTTCGGGGATGTCCAGACAGGATTCAAAGACATCCAGAATGACGCCAAAGCCATCAAGGTCGAACGTCAGAAGGATGTCAAACGGACTGCAGATCTGCAGGGGGAGATGGCTGCTATCCGTAAGCGCCTGGATGAGATGCGGGGCATGATGGACCTGGTGAAGAACGATTATCAAAAAGCGAAAACGCGCATCCAGGAGTTGGAATCATCCCGCCGGGAGCAAAAGAAAGAACAGGAATCATTCCTGGAAGAAGGCGCACTGCGCCAAACAGAGCGGGAAGCCACCTGGAAGAATTGGATGACCCGTTTTGACCTGATCGAGAAACAGGCCAAAGACCTGGATGAGCAAATGTCCAAGCTGGATACCACCCACCGCGGTGTGAAGCGCATGCAGGATAAATTAGGGGATTTGTCAGAGCTTTTGGACAGGCGGGTCAGGGAGATCACCGAGATGCAGCGCCTTTCCGACGAAAAATTCCGGGCTGAATGGAACACCTTCATGGCAGATGACCAAAAGCGCTGGACCAATTACTCTCTCTCCCAGAAAGAGCAGTCCAAACTCCTTGAAAGGCAGGTCCAGGAAGATGGAGATCGCATCTCTATCCTGGAGGACGGTATCCAGGAGCTGGAGGATCAGCTGACCCAGATCAGCAAATACTCGGAGAATCAGCTCCAAAGCCTGTTGGGTTTGATGCGCGATTGGGCTGGCGAGTTTGAGCAGATCATGGACGGCTTCCGCTGAGATTCCGAGCATAGACAAAGCCCAAACGATCAACCTTTATGACCTATATCATTGGAACCGCAGGACACGTTGACCACGGTAAGTCAACCCTGATCGAAGCTATTACTGGAACCCACCCGGACCGCCTGCGGGAGGAACGGGAGCGGGAAATGAGCATCGTTCTCGGCTTTGACAGCTTCCAGCTTCCCGACGGTAAGCAGGTCTCCGTAGTGGATGTCCCCGGGCACAGGGATTTCATTGAGAACATGCTCTCAGGGATCGGCAGCATTGACGCCTGTCTGCTGGTGATCGCAGCCGACGAAGGCGTCATGCCCCAGACTCGAGAGCACCTGGATATCCTGCACCTACTGAGAGTGGACAGCGGATTGGTGGCCCTGACAAAGGTCGACTTGGTCGATGACCCCGAATGGCTGGACCTGGTAGAGCTGGAGGTCCGGGAGCTGCTGGAGCCGACAGCCCTCAAAGATGCCCCGATCGTCCGGGTTTCGGCACGTAAAAAGACCGGGATCGATGAATTGTTAGAGGCCCTCGGCCAGGTGCTGTCCGAGAAAGCTCCCCGGCTGGATCTGGGAAAACCCCGGCTATCCGTAGACCGGGCTTTTTTGATGTCCGGTTTTGGAGCCGTGGTCACCGGCACGCTGTTGGATGGAAAGCTGCGGGTTGGCGAGGAGGTTGTGCTGCTCCCGGAAGGCCGGACAGGTCGGATCCGGGGGCTGCAGCACCACGGAGATGATGTCGAGGAGATCGGCCCCGGCAACCGGGTTGCGGTCAATATCTCCGGGATCGACCAAAAGGAAATCCAGCGGGGTGATGTGATCACACTTCCTGGCAGCTATAAGACCACCCGGCGGCTGGATGTGTATTTTGAATATCTGCCGGACTTGGAGAAACCCATCCTGCATAACACCAAGGCCAAGCTGTTCCTGGGAGCAGACGAGACCACCGCCAGGATCCGCTTACTGGGCACACAATCCCTCGAACCCGGAGAAAGCGGCTGGCTGCAGCTGGAGGTCGAGGAACCAGTGCTTGCGGTTCGGGGAGACCGCTACATTCTGCGGCGCCCCTCACCTTCGGAGACCTTGGGAGGCGGTGTAGTGGTGGATCCTTTCCCGCTTTACCGCTACAAGCGTTTTGACAGCAAGGTCCTGGAAAGGCTGGAAGCGCTGCTAGGAGGAGATCCCAGGGATATCCTGCTGCAAACATTGACCAGGGAGCGCTATGGCGCCTGGAGAGATATCATCCAGGCATGTGGATTAGCCGAGGAAACTGCAGGCACCAACTTACAGGCATTGATCCAGGAAGGCTTGGTATTGGAGATCGGGAAGGAAGGCCCCCGGGGGAAGCTGGTTATCCTGCGTTCCAGTTGGGAAGCTACCTGCGAGTCGCTGCTGAATAACGTTTCCGCATATCATGCCGCCTACCCGCTGCGCTCGGGCATGCCGCTGGAGGAATTGAAAAGCCAGTCTGGGTTGAAAGATGACCTCTTCAAGCTGGCTGTTGCCAGCCAGGTCGAATCCGGTAAACTGGTCCAGGAAGGACCGAATATTCACGTTCAGGGCTTTCAGATCCAATTTTCCAGCTCCCAAAAGAAAGATATCGAGAATCTGCTGGCTGCTTTTTCTGCCAATCCTACCCAACCGCCGTCCGTGGGTGACTGTAAAGCAGCCGTCGGGGATGAGATCTACAATGCGCTTTTGGGCATGAGATCCCTACTCCAGATCTCCAGCGAGGTGGTTTTCCGTCCGGATGATTACCAGGCTATGGTCGATAAGATCCGGGAGAAGATCTCCAAGGATGGATCGATCACCGTAGCTCAGGCCCGGGACATGTTCGGCAGCTCCCGCAAGTACATGCTGGCGTTCCTGGAAAGGCTGGATGCGGAAGGGGTCACTGTCCGGGAGGGGGATGAGAGGCGACTGAAATAGTAAATAGTAAGTCAGTAAATAGTAGGGGTGACCTTCCAGGTCGCCCGAGTGTTAAGACTTCGGGGATAGAGAATATCCAGTTTTAATCTTCAGGATTTCCAACCATCAGAAAGGCAAACCCATCGTAGCCCTTCTCACCCACCGTCTGTATCACAGTTGCGGTCAACCGCGGTTCAGCAGCGATGAATTGATTGAATTGGAGGATCCCTTGAACACTGGTGTCCTCGCTTCCCTGATTTAGGATATTCCCCCGCCTGACGACATTATCAGCGATGATCAACGTCCCGGGCCGCGATAGGTCCAGAGCCAGTTCGAGATAGGTTCGGTACTGGTCCTTGGCAGCATCGATGAAGATCAGGTCAAAGGCATCCTCGCCCTGATCGATCAGCTGACGGAGTAAACTGCGCCCGTCACCCACCTGAATTTCCACTTTGGGTTCAAGGTTAAACCGGGTAAGATTCTTCCTGGCAACCTCTGCATGAACGGGATCGATCTCCAGGCTGATCAGGGTGCCATCTGGGCTCAATCCCCGTGCCAGCCAGGCTGTGCTGTAGCCTCCCAGGGTGCCGATCTCCAGGATCCGTTTCACCCTTCCGAATCTGACCAGGGTTTCCAGCAGCTTTCCCTGCGGGGGGGTGATCTGGATCCCCGGCAATCCCCCCTCCCGGGCATCCTGATTAGTCTGCTCGAATTCCGGCTCTGGCTTGACCAGCAAATCAGTGTAATATCTGTCTACATTTGTCCAGACGTCTTGATTCATAAGTGTTCCTATATCATAGTAGGGAGGAATTGCGCTTTTTCCAAACGGTGATCAGGCTGAATCCCAGCAGCCCAAACAGGGAGGAACAGATCGGCAGTTTCCTGTCGAGCTCCGCAGGTTCCTGTTGAGGCACTGGTGTTGCTCCACTGAAGCTTCCTGCCCCAGGTGTTGGGGAAGGTGGAAAAGTAGGCATGGGTGGGGGCGTGGAAATCTGATAGCCTGCCGCGTCCAGCGAGGCGGCCCAATCCAGCTCGAACTGGCTGGAGCTGATCCCCAAGGCTTGCTCAAAGGCCTCGTCTGTTCGATTTCCGTCCCTATATCCTGTCAGCAAGGCCAGCAAGCCCTCTGTGCCGTAGGTCTCTACCAGGTAGTTGACCGCGCTGAGCGACTCGGCATAAGCCAGATAGACCCGGTTCGTGTCATGGGCTCCAAATCCATTGGCTAACTTGTTCAGTTGAATTAAATTACCCGACCGGGCAGCATCCTTCACCTGTTGGCTGCTCCATTCCTGGGAGGTGAATTCGTTGAACTGGGCGACCCCTTCGTTGAGCCAGACGGGAATGGATACGGTCGGGTCATAAGTGACCTGATCGAAGAAGATATGGGAGATCTCATGGGGGATGACCCCGTACAGCCAGCCGTCCTCCGGGTCCCTGCTGGTGACGATCTGGACCGTGATGCCGTAATCTGTGTAGGTCTCCCCACCGACCCAGTCGTAGGACAGGTTGTGCCAGGAGGCGAATTCCTCTGAATCGTTGTTGATCACCACCTGGATCTGCTGGTTCAGATCAGCCTGGAACAGCTCACTTTGCTGGCGCACAGCCTCCCCGGCGATATCGAAGACTGCCTGACCGAAAGCAGCTGGTTTATCGTGCCACCAGACAGCGACCAGGTCATTATCCAGCACCTGCCAGTCGTAGCGGATATCCGTATATTGGACTGAATAGGTCTCGCTGATGAAATCCGTACCGTCTGCCAGCCGCAGCTCCCAGTGGTAGAGATAGCTCATCATGGGCGGTGTGGTGAGATCCTCGGTGTCCAATCTGTATTCCAGAGTAACCTGGCTGCCAGGCGTGATCTCGATCTCTTCCACGGTATAGCTTTCCGGCGAGTACAAACTGGCCCGCGAGTAGGCGATCTCAGCCCCCACGATCTGCTGGTCCGGGCTGGTGGCCGTGATCTGGATGGTGAGTCCTGCCGGAAAATCGTTGCTGATCACCAGCTCAGAGAAACGGATCTCATCCTGGGCGCAGGCCGTGCTGACAGGGAATATATCTGCCAGGCAGATGAAAAGGATGAGGGGTATAACGGCTGATACCTTTTTCATAGAATTCACAAATCAATCTCCTGCAGTGCTTAATATTTTGACCATTTTACCGTACCATAGCATATTTGGCAGGATATTCAGCTGCTTAGGGCAAGAGGGCGCCCCCCGCCTGGCATTCATACCAGGAAGGGAGCAAGGAGAGCGACGGGACCAGCTCAATTACTGTTTTGACTAATCCCAATGGGAGGATATAGGTTTGTATTCCTGTAATTTGAGCGGTTTTCCATCCGGTCCGGTAATCACCGTGCCCCCCTCACCGGTGGGATCATTCCAGATATAGGGCGGGCTCTTCACCGGGTCGCCGTACTTGTCTACCACCGTCCTGGATCCATCAGGCTTGGTGTAGATATAGATATCGGTAATGGGTGGGGAGTAGTCCGGGATCTCGATCTTCTGGCCTTCCGGTCCAACGGTCAGAGTGCCCTCTCCCCCCGGGCCATTCATGATGAAGGGAGGGCACTTGATCGGATTACCATTTTCATCCACGATGGTTTTGGTCCCATCTTGAGCAGTATAGGCATATATTCCAGTGACAGGAGGTTTATATGTTGAGAATTTGATTTTTTCGCCACCTGGACCAATGGTGAGAGCGCCATCACCTGAAGGATCATTCCAGATCGGTGGAGGGCATTTGATCGGGTTGCCATTACTATCCACGACGATTTTTGTCCCATCCTGGGCGGTATAGAGTAAGGTGCCGATCACTTGCGGGATGTAGTCCGGAATCTCGATCTTTTGGCCTCCTGGCCCAACAATCAGCGTGCCCTCTCCTTCCGGGTTATTATAGATCGGGGGAGGGCACTTGACCGGGTCGCCATTACTATCTACGACAGTTTTGGTTCCATCCTGGGTAGTATAGACGTAGATATCTGTTGTTGGCGGTGAATACTCATTGACCTGGAACTTTTCTCCATCCGAACCCTTGAAAAAATACCCACTTTCAGGATCGCCACCGATCATGGGAGGGCATTTAATCGTATTGCCGCTGCTGTCAACCAGCGTTTTTGTTCCATCCTTGGCAGTATAGATATAAATCTCGCTTTCGCTGAATAACTTTACAGGAATATATCCTGCTCCACCTTCTTGCCAATACGAAAAGTCTCCTCCAGCATCCAGCTTGATCTCATCAGGCTGATGACTGACAGGATTCCCATTGCGGTCCACCAGGATATAGGTGGGTTTTCCTGTTTGGGTATTTATCTCACCTTCTTTGATATAAAATTCATCTGCTTTGTACCCCGGAAAGGGTGGCACATCAAATGCCTTTACGGTATTCCCACCTGGATACCAGGCCTTGGCTGTACCAGATCCGCCGTCTTTATCCAGATAGTATTGGGGAGGACAGTTGATGGGATTGCCTTCGGCATCCACAAAAGTGATGGTCCCATCCTTCGCTGTGTAAATATACATCTCCGGCGGTTCCCAGTATTCCTCCGCTCCCTCAACCTGGGCGCTCTGGTCCTGCATCACATCTTCAAGATCGTCTACTCCTTCGAGAACAACCTCCTCCCCTTCTTCCCCGATCAAGATCGAGCCGCCTTCTTCCTCCTGGCCTATTCCCTCTTCAGTTGCAGGTGAAGGAAGTGGAATCGGATTGTTTTTAGCTTCGCCACCATCCTCCTCGGCCGGGACCGGCTTAAAGGCATCCGGCTCCAGGATCTCCCCGGTTTCCTGCTCGGGAAGGTATTCTGGTCTGAGCCCCTCCCCCCCGGAGCTCTCTCTGACCTCCTGGTCTGGTGTAGGGGAGAAGAACTTGAATGAGGTCTCATCCAGGATCACTTCGCCATCCTCAGTCGGGCTTTCAACCTTAAAAGAGGTCTCTTCCAAGATCACCTCTCCAACCTCGGCAGGGCTGTTGAACTTAACATCGGTTGGCTCTAGGATCTCAGGAGCTTCCTGTTCCTCCATCTCCCCTTCTCTGTCAGCCCCCCCTTCTGCGGGCTCTTTCGTTTCCAAGAAATCATCCTGGGCCCTTTCAGTTCTCAAATCTTCTCCCTCCCTGGCCTGGCCAGGCAGGGTGATCGGTGTTGCGGATACTTCAGCAGTGCTATCCGGTACTCCATCAGGATCCTCTTTAGGGAGAGTTATGGGTGTGGCCGAGACTTCGCCGCGGCTATCCGGAATTCCATCGGGATCCTCCTTCGGCAAAGTGATGGGTGTCGCCGAGACCTCGCCGGCAGATCCAGGAACCCCGTCAGGATCCTCTTTAGGCAGGGTGATCGGTGTTGCAGAAATCTCATCCTCCGAAGATCGCTCACTTCCCCCTTCCATCTCCGATCCCCGGATTTCGGTCGCGGCGCCAGCCGCACCCTCCCTGTCCTCCGTCCCCGGTCCTACGTCTTCGGTCGCGGTGACATCCACGCCTTCCCGGTCCTCGGTCGTCCGTCCTCCGTCGGCAGCTGGAACAGCTGCCTCTACCGCCTCTACAGCCTCAATCACAGCGGCTTCGATGGCTTCCGATTCCTGGACGCCCCGTTCCCGCTCGACCACGGTTTCAGGTTCGGAAACGACTTCCATGTCACGCTGGGCTTCCCCCTCCTTGACTTCGTCCTGAGCTTTGACCTCTCGCGAGGCCTCCTGTTCTTCCTGGATGGGTTCCTGGGTCTCTTCTCCGCGGGGCATAGTCTACCTCCTGATAAGCAGTTAACTCTGGATATAAGATACTTGGTAATAAGCTATCCGGCATGATCCGGGCCTGAGTTCGGGCGAGGATCCTCGATATTATTATCCTGGGCTACGTCCTGCCAGCTCGCCCCAGCTCCCCCATCCCGGTCAGCGCCCTCCACTTGAATAGGAGACCTGCTTGGCCCGTCTTCCAGCTGGCCCTGGACCTGGGCGATCTCGCTCATGACCTGGGACAGGAGCCCTTCTTGCTGCTGAAGTAAGTTGGCAGCCCCGTTGACATCTGCCGGCACCTGCATGGGAACCAGGTGGTAGCCTCCCTGCCCGTCTGGAACGGGGAGGTGAATGAGCAGGATCTGGAACTGCCCCTCGGGTGTATGGGCGATGAAATCGCGCAAGCTGTTGATGTCCATTTCCAGCCGGTGGCGAGTGGCTTCCAAGTTGGACAGTCGGTCCCTGAGCTCATCGGTCCCGCTGCTTTGGTCGCTTCCCGATGAGGTGGATGCTCCCTCTGTGTCTTCGGGTTGATCCACAATAATTCCCACGGCATCTCCCGTTCTTGGGTCGTCGATACCATTGGCCATGGCGATGGATTGCCAGTCCGCGGGTCTGCCCTCACTGGCCAGTTCCTCTTGAAGAGAGCCTCCCTGCGTCCCGGTCTCCTGGGAAACCGCTTCCAAGGAGGGCGGCTGGGTCAAGCCCATCTTCTGGGCGACCACACTGGTGGTATCTGTCAGGGTTTTTGTCATCCCCGACAGCATTTCGATCGTACTTTGCTGTTTCTCAAGGAAGGAAGATAGGTCGACTTCCGTGAGCTGGGCATCATCCCCGATGGAACTGAGCTTCTCCTCCCATTCTTCCAGCTCTTTCTGAAGCTCGTCCCCGGAGGATCCAGGGGTCTCTTCCTCCTGACCCTCAGCACCTCTGATGTTTTCGATCAGAGCGGTATCGGCATCATGGATGCTGCGCAGGATGTTGGCGGTAGCCTGGAAGGCCTGCTGCGTATTCTGCATGCTGTCCTCCAGGCTTTCAAACAGATCGACCATATCGCTCATATCAGACGGAGTGTCCATTGTGGACTCCTGGTCTTGACCGGAATCAGAGGCCTGCCCCGGATCGTCCCGAGCAGACTCCCCGTCCCCGCTTGTTTTGCGAATGACTGACATGGCAGTATCTTCCATCATTTTGGAAATGTTGGACATCATCTGGATATACTGCTGCTGTCTCTGGAGACCATTTTGCAGATCTATCATTTCTAACTGGGTTTGATCTCCGATCTCCTGCAAGGCTTCCTCAGACTGGACAGAAACCGCTTCTTTTCCTGCGGCTGATCCGCCGGTCTCAGACTGGCTGGATCCGTCAACGATGTTATTGTCGATGTCACGCACCGTATCCTGGAGGGCG
>JBGCVQ010000104.1:0-10182 GCA_045888315.1 Anaerolineales bacterium
CAGTGAACAGCCAGCTGAAGATAGGTGTCGGTCCCTTGTCTTTCATATCAATCCCTTGGTTTGATTCTCCTCACAATATACGAAAAATAGCACTGACGGTTGCATAGTTTCGAGTTGGAAGGGGATTAATCTAATCAAGGGGGAATGTTAAGAGACACTACCTCAGGATAGAGGCTTTCTTCACCAGCGTGGCTCTCAGCTTGTTGTTTGGGGACGTGTTGCTGCTAGTGCTGGGGTTGCAGTGCCTATTCCACTGCTAAGAGTTCAGGCTCCGGATCGATTTTTCGGTAGCGGCCAATGATCCACAGCAGGGGGACCGCCCCGGCTGCCATCAGCAGTACAAAGATCAGGTGTTTGAGTGTGCCGGGAGCGTAGGCAAAGATATCGAAGCTGAGGTTAGCGGTGGTGTGCAGCAGAGCGACCGCGAACACGCTGTGGTTGTTCCCGTAATAGCACCAGGCTGAATACACCGCACTGCAGATCACAAAGAGGATGAAGATAAAGAAATCTGGCCCGAAACCCATCTGGGTCTGATTGGTGCCGGCGATCCAGAACAGCGGCAGGTGCCAGACCGTGTGGATCAGCCCCACCAGCAGGGCGCTGGCAGCCAGAGGATAGATCCTGCCCAGCTTTTCCTGGAGATATCCCCGCCAGCCCACTTCTTCCAGACCGGACTGCAGGAAATACATGAAAACGATAAGGGGAATGGTATTCGGCTGCTCGATCATCTCCTGCAGGAAAGCGGATTCAGGCACCGATCTCCCGGCCAGGTGAGTGATGGCGATCGCCAGTCCATGCATAGCGGGCCACAGCCCGAGGATGATCAGGATCCAGGCGGGGCGGATCCGGCGCAGATCATAGATCCTTTTTCGGAAGTCATTGAAATCGTCCTGGCCGCGGTTCAGATAACTGAGGATGATGGCTGCCAGGCCGGGACCGAAAGCACCGACCAGGACGCCGATCAGCAGGCAGGCGGAAGACTGATAATCCCGTCCGGTGAAGGCAATCGGGATCCAGGCTGCCCAAGAAAAAGCAAACCCCAACAGTAGGAATAGCCAGGGGAATTTACCTTCAGTTTGCTTCACGCAGCTCCGTCGGCTGGTTCCTCTTCGCTGGGACCTCTCCTGCGCAGACCGACGTATCCTCCCAGGCCCGCGAATACAAAGGAAAGCACCACGACCACTATCACCAGTGGATCAAGTCCCAGAAGGAAGTAGGCGCTGGTCCCGCCTACCAGCAGACCATTGAAAGCCGAAAACCAGACATCTTCTGAATCCATCACCCGGGTGGTGATCAAACCGCCTACGAAAAGGCCAAGGAGCCCAGCAATCACCCCAGTGGTAAGCTGGTAGTGAGGCGTGGGATTTCCAAAGAGCCAGAGTACATACCAGACCACCTGGGCTGTGGATAGGGTAGCCAGAAAAGCCAGGAAACCGGCAATGACGATGCGCATGACCGTTGTGGTTTTGCTCATACCCTTAATCATATACTATTTTAATGAGAGAGCTTTACAGTTTTTTTAGGCAGATCCGGGAGATTGGGACTGGTCTGATCTGGGCAGGAAAGCAAAGGACCGCGCGGAGCTACCTGCGCGGTCCTGGATTGGATTGCTTCAGCACCTGTTCTGGTTCTTTACCCGAATTTATAGGCGACCCCGAAACCTCCCCGGGGATTCTTCCAGGAAATGTTCAGATAGGGGCAGAGCACCCGGCAGGTGCCGCATTCCACGCAGCTCTGAACAGCGATCTGGACCGTTCGACCATCCTGGGGCCGGTATGCCCCTACGGGACAGAAGTCGATGCAGGGCTGATTCTCACAAGCCTTGCAGACCTCTGGATCCTTGATCGCCAGGTGCAGTTCATGCTCGTCAGTGAAGTACTTGAGTGACATGAGCATATCGTCGATATAAACCTCGGGAAGCCCACGCTTGAATTCTGTTTCTTTGCTTGCCATTTGAGCCTTCCTTTTCTCAGATACCAGTAACAGCGCGGCCAAAGGCGACCATATCACCCACAGCTTTCAGCAGCGGCCTGCGCTGGGTCAGTTTACGGAAAATATCCTTGTAGAGTTTCCCTTTCGGTTTACCAAAGCCAGTGAAGAACATCCCCAGGGCGTCGTTCAGGAAGGTGGGATAAACTTCCATGAACTCGGGGTGGTTCTCCAGGAACGCCGACATCTTGCGGTACTGTTTGAGGTCTTTGAGAACGAACAGCTCGCTGAGACGGTCCTGGTACCCCGCCAGGGTTTTCGCCGAGAAGTCTTTCTTCTGGTGCGCTTCAATGGCAGTCAAAGCTGCTTGCTTGCCAGCGGTGATCGCCATATTGGTTCCTTCCCAATGGATGGCATTGACCATGGAAGCAGCATCTCCTGCCACCAGGGCGCCATCTGTGTAAAGCTTCGGCATGGTGGTCCAACCGCCTTCCGGGATCAAATGGGCTCCGTACTCCATCAGTTGGCCGTCCTGGATAAGAGGTGCGATGAAAGGATGCTCCAGGTAGCGCTGCAGCAGTTCATAAGGCTTGATCTGGGTTTCCTGAAGAGCATCCAGGGTAACGCCGACGCCAAGGGAGAGGGCGCTGGAAGTGGTGTAAAGGAAGCCCAGGCCGGGCATACCCATCGAGACATCTCCCACTACCGAGATCGCCATGCCGTGTTTGCTGTCTGGCAGGCCCAAGCGGGCATTGATGTCCTTGGCGGGGATGGAGATCAACTGCTTGACTGCCAGGGCGGTCTTGTTGATCAATACGTCGTGGTCGATCAGCCCCAGTTTTTGGGTCAGCAGATTGTTCACGCCCTCGCAGATGATAACAATAGGAGCGTAGACGTCACCATCGGGACGGTCGGTCTTGACCCCGATCACCTTGCCGTCGTCATAGATGAAATCGGTGACCAGTGTTTTCGGGATATAAAAGGCTCCTTCTGCAGCTGCCTGTTCCGCCCACCAGGGGTCGAATTCAGCACGCAAGGCCACATAAGCGTCAACGGGATCATTATCCACCACACCCCCTTGAACGGTCATCTTGACCAGGCCGTCTTCTGACAGGAACCAGAATCCAGTCTCTGTGACCGGCCGCTCCAGGGGAGGTTTGCGATCGAAGAAATCAGGATAGATATCCAGCAGGGCATGGGTATAAAGGGCACCCCCAAAATAGTTCTTTGCGCCGGGCTTCTGGCCGCGCTCGATCACGGCGACGTTAAGACCTTCCCGAGCAGCGATCGCTGCCGCGGTGGAGCCAGCCATCCCGCCGCCAACAACAATAACGTCAAATTGGATTTTTTCAGTCATGCCTGGGCTCCTTTTTTCGCGCGCAGCTGTTTGATCATTTCCGGGATGACCTCGTAGAGGTCTCCCACCACACCCAGGGTGGCGATCTCAAATATCGGCGCGTTGGGATCTGTGTTGATAGCCAGAATGTAGTCAGAATCCTGCATGCCTACCTTATGCTGGATAGCGCCGGAGATCCCGGCCGCAATATACAGTTTCGGCCTGACGTGTTTCCCGGTCTGGCCGACCTGGTGTTCATAAGCAATCCAGCCGCCGTCAACCGCGGCACGACTGGAGCCAACCACGCCTCCCAGCTCATCGGCCAGTTCCTTGATGAGCTTGAAGCCATCAGGATTGCCCAGGCCTTTGCCGCCGGAGACGATCACCTCAGCATATTCCAGGTTCAGATGGGTCCCTTCGTCCTTGATGAACTCGACCAGTTTGGCGGCCATCATTTCCGGGGTCACTTTAAAGTCCTCGCGAACGATCTCCCCCTTGGATTTTGGATCTCGTTGGGGGGATTGGAAGACCCGGGGGCGCACGGTCGCCATCTGGGGTTTGTAGTCCTTACAAACAATGGTCGCGATGACGTTGCCGCCGAAGGCTGGACGGGTAGCCAGCAGGAATTTTCCAGTTGCTTTGCGGATGGGGCCCATCTCAAGCTTGGTGCAGTCTGCAGTCAGACCGGTCTTGATGGAAGTGGCAACTGCCCCTGCCAGGTCGCGGCCCAGGGTGGTGGCGCCGATCAGGAACACCTCTGGCTGATGCTTTTGAACCAGGTGGATGATCGCTTCTGTGTAGGGTCGGTTGAGATAGTGCTCAAATGCCGGGTCGTCAACCATGTAAACCCGCTCTGCCCCGTGTTCGATAGCGTTCTGGGCGACATCTTCCACTTCGCAACCCACCAGGATGCCTTCCACAACCGCTTCTTCTCCGCTGGCTTCCAGTTCGTCACTGATCTCAGTCACCAGGCGGCGGGCAACACCCAGCAGCTCCCCAGCGACCGGGTGCATGACGCCGTCTTCTTGTTCAATGAATACCCAAAATCGTCTGGTCATTTGATTTCCTCCCAAATGGACGCCACGCTCTTGTTGGCCAGCATATCATCGAGTACTTTCTTGACAGTACTGCTCAGGCCATCCTTGGCAACGCTGATGGTCTCAGCCGGTTCGTGGGCTTCCGGTGAGCCGGATTGGGCAACCCAGGTGGGCGATCCCGCAAGGCCGATCTTCGCTTCGTCATAGGCCAGGGGCTCATCAGCGGTCCAGTTCTCAGGCTGGTAATGGAGGGAGTTGATCAGATCCGGCAAAGAAGCGAAAGGAATATCCGCGATGGCTTTCTCTGCTGTCAGCGCAGCGGGAAGGCTGGTCTTGATCACTTCACGTCCCCTTTCGGTTTTCCGGACAATCAGGGCGTACCGCTCCTCCAGGTTGAGCTCCTTGATTTCCACCGCGTATGTGATCAGTGGAAAACCCAGGCGGATGGCGGCTCCAGGTCCAACCTGGGCCGTATCGCCATCGATGGCCTGTTTTCCGAAAAAGACCAGGTCAAGGGGTTCTTCCTGATGGATCTTGCGGATGGCTTCGGCCAGCACATAGGAGGTCGCCAGGGTATCGCTCCCTGCAAATTTGCGGTCAGAGATCAATATCCCCCTGTCCGCTCCCATTTCAATGCATTCTTTCAAAGCCAGCTCCGCAGCCGGTGGCCCCATGGTGATCACGGTCAGTTTGCCGTTGAGCTTCTTCCTCCACTCTGCGGCAGCTGCCACGGCGTGGGCGTCATAGGGGTTGAGAATGGCGGGGACCCCTTTGCGGATCATGCTGCCGGTTTCAGGGTCGATGCGGATGTTGGTTGTGTCCGGTACTTGTTTGACAGATACTAAAAAGTGAACCATTATTCACCTCTGCATGAATAAGTAAATCTTATCTAAATTTAAAAATTTGATAAAGGTGCCTTATATTGTGAAGTTTACCACAAATCCCGGAGTAGTGGTATGGTGACTTCGATTTTAAATGGATGATTGATAGAAATCAAGCAGAGTTGTGATGAAAAAGGGACCACTGCCCCGGGTGGGGTGCGGTCCCTTTTATCGTTAAGTTGCAGGGGAGGGTTACACGATCACTCGATCTGGTATTTACCTTCCCTGAGGCTGAACCCGATGCCGAACATCAAGGCGATGAAGGATGCCCCGGCGATGATCAGGGCAACGGTTCGCGCGGTTCCGCCGGTGGCGGCCACGCTGATCACCAGGGGTGCTGCCAGCAGTGAGACCAGGTTGACCACCTTGATCATGGGGTTGAGGGCTGGGCCGGCAGTATCCTTGAGGGGATCGCCAACTGTATCGCCGATCACACCAGCTTTGTGGCGATCGGAGAATTTCCCCAGGTTGTTCTCAGGATCGGATGGTTCGTCCTCGATCTGCTTCTTGGCGTTATCCCAGGCACCGCCTGAATTGGCCATGAAGACCGCCAGCAGCTGTCCAGCGACGATGATACCTGCCAGGAAGCCGCCCAGGGCCCGCACGCCGATCATAAATCCGACGATGATGGGGACCAGGATGCCCAGCATGGCGACCACGATCAGTTCTCGCTGAGCCGCGATGGTGCAGATGCGCACCACCACGTCATAGGCGGGCTTGGTCGTGCCTTCCATCACACCGGGGATGCGGAACTGCTTGCGGACTTCCTCGATGATCAATCCAGCAGCGCGCTCGACTGCTCGCAGCAAGATGGAGCTGAACAGGAAAGGCAGTGCTCCGCCGATCAACAAACCGACGAAGACGATTGGGTCAGCGATATTGAGCCCTTCCTTCTCCAAGCCGGTGACTTCGATGAAGGACGCGAAGAGACTGACAGCAGCGATCACCGCGGAAGCGATGGCGATGCCTTTGGTGATGGCCTTAGTGGTGTTGCCGACGCTGTCCAGGGTCGCCAGTGTGCGCTGGCTTTCTGGATCAGTGAAGTCATCCTTGGACATCTCGGCAATTCCACCGGCATTGTCCGCCAGGGGGCCAAATGCATCCATTGCCAGGTTATTGCCGGTCTGGGACAGCATGCCGATACCCGCCAGAGCGACCGAGTACATGATGAAGATGAACTCGTGCCCGGCAGGGGCGGGTTTGAAGCTGCTGACCATCAGCCCGATCACGATGATGCCCACTGCGGCAAAGATCGCGTTCTCGATCTTCTTGTGTTTCAAGGCTAAATAGATGCCTGCCCCGATGCCGATGATGATGGCACCGCCAATGATGATCGGGACCAGTGCGGCGGGTATGGCGACAGAATAGATTCCAACTGCCAGCAGGATCGCCATCACGATGATCAACACCGCCCAAACGGTGCTTTCATAACCAACGGCCAATCCGGCCAGGATGATGGTCGCTTCTCCTGTCCTGGCTGACTTTACCAAGCGGTTGACTGAAGGTGTCTCCCTTTCCGTGAACAGAGCAGTGTACTTGTTAAAGGCGACAGCCAGCAAGATTCCGGCTGCGGTGGCAGCGAACAACCTGAGATCCTTGGCATAGAACCAAGCCAGGAAGAAGAATGAGGTGGTGGAAATGATCGATGACAGGTCGTAGGAGAGATCCATGGCCCGGAATGCATCCCCTTTTGTGGGCCACAAAGAAACGGCGTATGTTCCGATAATGCTGGAAAATACGCCGATAGCCCGAACCAAGAGGGGGTAAACGATCCACTTCAAGCTCTGAGTGGGATCGATCTGCATCACAGCCAGGCCAAGGATCATGGCCGAAACGATCGTGACCTCGTAGGATTCAAAGACGTCCTCCGCCATGCCGCTGAAGTCTCCAACGTTATCACCGACCAGGTCGGCGATGGCCGCCGCATTGCGGGGATCATCCTCTGGAATACCAGCTTCGACCTTACCCACCAGGTCAGCGCCCACATCCGCGGCTTTGGTGTAAATACCGCCGCCGACACGCATGAACATGGCCAGCAGGGTGCCGCCGAAGCCAAAGCCCAACAGCACTTCGGGGGCATGTTTGCCGAAGAGGATGAAGATGGTTGTTCCGCCGAGCAGTCCCAGTCCATCAGCCAGCATGCCGGCGATGGTGCCGGAGCGGTAAGCAACCCGCAGGGCGCCTTTGAAGGACCCTATGCGAGCCTGGTTGGCCACGCGGACATTACCCCGGGTGCCAACCACCCGGAGCCCGATCTGGCCGATTGCCAGGGAACAGCTTGCGCCGAGCAGCAAAGCTGCGCCGCGGCCGATGGCAATACTCATCGGGGCATTAGCCAGGTAGGCAGTGAAGAACAGCACGATGGAAAGGACAAATGCAAGCGGAATGACCACTTCCATCTGTTTATTCAGGTAGGCGATAGCACCCGTCCTGATCGCATTGGATACTTCCTGCATGCGCTCTGTGCCTGGGTCTTCCGCCAGGACCTCGCGTGCCAGCATCCAGGCATACACCAGGGCGGCAATCGCGGTGATCAGGACGGCGATTAGGCCGATCTGTTCGAATAACGTAGCATTTTGCAGTGTTTCAAGACCTCCCATTACTCCTCCAAGATAATAGTTTTGACGTCCAATGAGTTAGCTAGCTGATCAGCCAGCAATTCTACTCGCCTCTTTTTCAATCGGAAATGATAGCCGCCGGCCTCCCGCCTGGACTGGCTTGTTGGGTATCCCTTCGCTCAAGGTATGAAATCCCCTCTCCGGTTGTCCCTGAGAGTGATTGGCGCTGGGTAGTGTTGGGGACAGCTAGGCCTGGCTTGTTTAATTCCTTCTGCATAAACCGGTAATGATTGCTGGGCAGTATCCCTGAATTATAATGAAGGACGCGAATTTAGCAAGAGCACTCATCAGCAATCAATCAACCTGCTTATCTGAATGGGAGATCGGATAAGCAGGTTTTATCATTATTGAGTAGAATTGGGGAATTTTAGGAGCCTCAGGCTGGTTTTTGAACCCAGATGGCCAGGATTCTGCCTTGATCCCGATAGGACACTTCCTTGATATCAAAGTCTTGGAAGGCGAGTCGGAGCCGTCCTTCCGAAAAAATATGGTGTGGAAGACCTGCCTCTTGGCCTTCTAGTGGAAGGAAGGTGTTTTCCTCTATTTGCAGGGACTTGGATCTGCGCTGCGAGCGCGAGCGGCAGGGTACGGTCACAAAAGCCAATCCCCCCGGTTTCAGGATGCGGTAGATCTCGCTGATAGCCATCAGCACCTCATCCAGCAAGGCATGGTGGATCACCTGGGTGGACATCAAGCCATCCTGGCTGTTCCCTGAAAGGGGTAGGGGTTGGCGGGTGTCGGATTGGACCAGGGCAGCCTGCTGGGAGCTTTCTTCCAGCCACTGCTGGGAAAGTATCAATCCCGTGTAAGAGATATCCAGTCCGATCACCTGGAAACCGAGGCCAGCCAGGGCAACTACATGGCGGCCGTTTCCGCAGCCCAAGTCAAGAACCTTCTGGCAGTGGTGGGCTTGAAAGCGCTGGGCGACCTCATCCAGAGCGGGCAGGTGCTCCGTGAATACCCGCCCGTCCCGGGCGTAGATCTTTTCCCAGGGATGGCTGCTGGCATCTGGATGGTGTTCTTTTGCCATAAATCCCCTTGCTCCTGGACGGCAGCCGCTGACAGGCTGTCCATCCAATCTTCCCGGCAGTGGCTTAGCTCTGCTGCCGGAGGTAGATGATCAGCAGCACCAGCGCGGCCAGGTTGATCGCGTAGGAGACCCAGTCCAGAAGTCCGACCTGGTCGGTGAGGGACAGTAAGGAGATCAAAGCCAGCAGTCCCATAAGCAAGTAAAGGGCCCAATCTTTCCTCCTGGAGATGAAATCCAGAATGAGCATAGCCCCACCTGCAGCGGCTGCCAGCGCAGCTGTTCCCCACCGGATCGGACCTTCCGGGAGCCCCGGGATCATTCCCAGGATGCTTGCTATACCAAAACCGATCCAGGCTGCAGCATCCAGGTACACTAGAATGCTGGCTGCTCGTTTGAGTTTGGAAGTCTTCTTGTCCTTTTGATTATCCATGATAGGGCAATTATATGCTCTTTTCCCCATAGCTGGGTTCGAATGTGTCAAAACTGCCTTAGACGGTGACCACACTTCCTGTGGGGAGATGTTTTAGCTGCTTCCCCATCATCCCTTTCAGGACGGTATATGCTTTTTCTCCGGTGCAATGTCCGGTATAGACAGTATCAACCGGATAGGACAGCAAGGCCTTTCCGATCGCTCGAACACCCCGCTTGCTTCCTGCCATGGTATTGAACATCGGCAGACCAACCAAATGGAATCCTCCCACAACCGCCTTGATGGGCATATCTGGAAATCTCTCTCTGACAGTTGCGATCATGTTCAGCACACCACTGTGGGCGCACCCGGTGAAGATCACCAGGCTGTTGTTTTCCTCGATCGCCAGAACAAGCTCATGTCCGAAATCATCCGCCTTCCAGCTGCCATCTTTGACTTGGTATAGATAGCGATTTCCCCCAGGCATGGGGTACTGCTTGGTGATGAACGGGAAGACATGGACCCCGGGCAGGATCTCCTGGTCATTCACCAGATAGGTGAAACGCTCCGGATGGGAAGCCAGCAGTTCCGGATCCACACCGATATAGCGGCGGAGAAACCCAAAAGCCTTGAACCAGGGTTCTCCCACAGGGGAAGGACAGAGGTAGACCTGCGCCTTGCGGTTGGTTTGCAGGAAGCGGGTCAGGCCGCCGCTGTGATCATAATGGTGATGCGACAGCACTGCGGCATCCACAGCGCTCAGGTCTACATCCAGGCGGGCAGCGTTTTCAGCAAATGCCCCCGAAGCACCACTATCAAACAACAGCTCCCCGTCGTGTAAAGCGATATGAAGCGCTAAACCATGTTCTGCCACAAGACCCTCCGCATCAGGACCAAGCGTGTTCTCGATCAGGGCCGTGATCTTCATACTGGGTCTCCTTC
>JBGCVQ010000105.1:0-6970 GCA_045888315.1 Anaerolineales bacterium
GCGGTGGGGACTGACTTGTTCGAGATCGTGTTCTCTTCCGGGTTTGGAACGATCACCCACGCTATCAAGGGGAATGTCGATATCCTGATGGCGCTCGTGATGCAGACTGGGGCCGCGATCGGAGCCCAGATCGGTGCGACGGCGACAAGGTTCTTCGCCGGACCGAGAATCCGCCTGGCATTTTCATTTCTGCCGCTGATCGGGGCTGCGTTGGTAGTTGTTCGTTTGCTCGGGAGCGGTGTGATCCACTGAGGAGGGGCTTAATTTAGATGAAGATATTGATCTTGTTAGACAGCGAATCTTATAAACATCCCCCCGTGATGATGGGGAAAATGCTGGCAGAGTCCACCCCCGCAGAGGTTCATGTGCTGGTGATGGTCCATAAGGATGGGCATCTTGAAAATGCCCAAGCAGTTGCCCAGCAGGTCAAAATCGACCTGGGAGCGACCAAGTCTGTAATCAGCATCGAGGAAGGCAGTCCCGACGTTGTTATCAGGGAAGCTATAGATCATGAGGGGTACCAGCTGATCATCGTCAATGCGGAGAGGATCCTGCGCCTCAGGAAAACCCTGGATATCGAGCCCATCTTGATCAAGCAGAGTGAGATCTCCTTGCTGATCACCCAGAACACCAAGCCGAAGATCGACCGCATCCTGCTCTGCACTGGGTGTATGGAGAACGATTATTCACTGTTGGAGCAGGCCGCAAGCCTGGTCAGCCACCTGCGAGCTTCCGTCACCTTGCTTCATGTCATCGCTGGGTCTGTGCCGACCATGTATACCGGCCTGGAGCAGATCGATGAGACTGTGGAGGAGCTCCTGCAAACGGATACCTCTTATGCCCGTTATTTACGGAAGGGCGTGGAAGTCTTCCGCCGAAAGGAGATCGAATCAGAAGTCAAGATCCGGCGAGGGATCCCTCTGGAAGAGATCGTTCGGGAAACCCAACTCGTGAATTACGACCTGGTGGTCATCGGGTCAACCCATGTCAACCAGGGCTTGAAGGAACTCCTGCTCGGAAACCTGGCGGTCAAGATCATTGACCGCGTGGAGCTGCCAGTCCTGGTTGTAGGCAGAAGGGAATTGGAGCCCTGAGGCAGCCGAAATTGCAGGCAGCCAGTGTGGTATCATATGAGGTCGATTTTGCAAAAAAACTCCCTGGATAAAGATCCTGGGGGAAGATTTTAAGGAGAAAATTGGAGGATATGACGAAACAAGCGAAACTTATCGAGCCTTACGGCGGCAAATTGGTCAATCTGGTGGTTCCAGAGGCAGAAAGAGAGGAATGGGTAGAGAAAGCCAATACCTACCCCTCCCATCAAATGAGCGACCGCTCTCTGCATGATTTGGAACTGCTCGCCACCGGGGGGTTCTCCCCCCTGACTACCTTCATGGGTGAAGAGGATTACAATCGGGTGCTGACAGAAATGCGCCTGGCAAATGGGGTGCTGTTTCCCATTCCCATCACCCTGACAATCGAAAAAGAGATCCTTCCCACCCGGGGAGAGTGGATCACCTTACGGGATTCCCGCAACTATATCATCGGCGTCATGCGCATCGAAGAGGTCTACCGCTGGGATCCTACCCGGGAAGCCAGATTGGTCCTGGGGTCTACGGATCACCGCCATCCCCTGGTATCTGAGATGGAATTATGGGGCGACCTGTGCATTTCCGGCGAGCTGAAAGTCATCAATCTGCCTGTGTATTATGACTTCATGGATATCCGGAAGACTCCCCTCCAGGTCCGCCAGATGCTGGAAAAGATCGGCAACGAGGATGTGACCGCCTTCCAAACCCGCAATCCGATGCACCGGGTCCACGAGGACCTCACCAAGCGCGCGCTGGAGAGGGTTGGCGGCAGCCTGCTGATCCACCCGGTGGTCGGAATGACCAAACCGGGAGATGTCGACCACTTCACGCGGGTGCGGGTCTACAAGGCACTGGTGGAGAAGTACTATGACAAGAACACGATTCTCAGCCTGCTGCCGCTGGCGATGCGCATGGCTGGACCGCGGGAAGGCCTGTGGCATGCGATCATCCGCCGCAATTACGGCGCTAATCACTTCATCGTCGGCCGCGACCACGCCGGGCCCGGAAAGGACAGCAACGGGAAGCCTTTCTACGGCCCTTATGAAGCCCAGGAAATGGTTGAGCAGTACCAGGATGAGACCGGTGTCAAAGGTGTGTTCTTCAACGAGTTGGTCTATATCGCTAAAGAGGATAAATACGTTGCCAAAGAGGAAGCCCCGGCGGATGCTGAAGCGAAATTCATCTCTGGCACCCAGGTGCGAGAGGATTACCTGAACAAAGGTAGAGAACTGCCTGCCTGGTTCACGAGACCAGAGACTGCGGAGATCCTGCGCGATTCCTATCCGCCGCTGCACAAGCAGGGAATGTGCATCTGGTTCACCGGTTTGAGTGGATCCGGGAAATCCACCATCGCTAACGCTCTGACCCCGATGCTCTTGGAGCGAGGGCGGGAAGCGACCACCCTGGATGGGGATGTGGTCAGGACCCACCTGTCGAAGGGTCTTGGGTTCAGCAAGGAGGACCGCGATACCAATATCCTGCGGATCGGCTTTGTCGCTGGAGAGATCACCCGCCATACGGGCACCGTGATCTGTGCAGCGATCAGCCCCTACCGGAAAACCCGCAATGAGGCACGCAAGATGGTCGGCAGCGACCAATTCATTGAAGTCTTTGTGGATACTCCCCTGGAGGTTTGTGAAGACCGCGATATCAAGGGACTTTATGCCAAAGCCCGCAGCGGGGAGATCAAGGGATTTACAGGTATTGATGACCCATATGAAGCTCCAGTGAGCCCGGAAATTGTCATCACCACCGTGAACAAGACACCCCAGCAGTGTGCCCGGGAGATCGTTGACTATCTGGAAAACCGTGGGTTCTTGAAACCGGACGGTTTTACCAGCAGCCAGGATTGATGAGTGCTCTTTCCCCAGTCAGCTCACCTGGGGGAGCACATGGGAGGCAGCTATGACGACAGTCCAGGAGTTGTTTGATCTCAGGGGCCGGACCGCTGTTGTCACCGGCGGGGCAGGATTCCTGGGACAGCAGTTCACAGAAGCGCTGAGCGAAGCCGGCGCAGATGTAGTGGTTGCTGATATCGATGGGGGATCCGCTCAAGCCTGGGCAGACCATCTTTCTCAGCTTGGCGGCAGCGCTGTGGGAACAGCTGTGGATGTCACGGATCCCGCTGCTGTGGATCGATTGATTGCCACCGCCCTGGAGCGCTTCGGCCGACTGGATATTGTGGTCAACTCAGCCGCACTGGATCCGAAATTCGAAAGCGGATCGAAGAATGCCCATGCCACTTCCTTCGAGGAGTTCCCGCTGGAGAGCTGGAACCAAGCCCTGGATGTCAATTTAACCGGAATGTTCCTGGTCTGCCAGGCGGCTGCCAGGGCAATGAAAGAGACCGGTAAAGGGTCCCTGATCAATATCTGTTCCACGTACGGCATTGCTGGACCGGATCAGCGCTTGTATGAATCTCTGGGAGAGCCCAGGCTGTATAAACCCGTGTACTACACAGTCACCAAGGCTGGCGTGCTGGGTTTGACCAAATATATCGCAACCTACTACCAGGGAACTGAGATCCGCTGCAATGCCCTGACTCCTGGAGGCGTTGAACGGGATCATGACCCCGCCTTCAAAGCTGCCTATGGAGAAAGGACGGTCCTGGGCCGAATGGCTTTCCCGTATGAGATGAAAGGCGGGCTGGTCTTCCTGGCTTCGGATGCATCCAGCTACATGACCGGCGCGAACCTGGTAGTCGATGGAGGGTGGACAGCATGGTAGAGATCCTTGCTCTCATACCTGCCCGGGGGGGTTCCAAGGGCATTCCTGGAAAGAATATCAAGAATCTGGGCGGACATCCCCTGATTGCTTACAGCGTTGCAGCAGCCCAGGAATCCAGCCTGGTTACCAGAACGATCGTCAGTACGGATGATCCCGGGATCGCAGAGGCGGCCAGGGAGTATGGCGCTGAGGTCCCGTTCCTGAGGCCGGAGGATCTTGCCCAGGACACCACCCTGGATCTCCCGGTCTTCCAGCATGCGCTGGAATGGCTGGCAGAACAGGAGGACTATCATCCTCAGATCGTGGTCCAGCTCAGGCCTACCAGTCCATTCCGGCCCCCGGACCTGGTTGACAGGGCAATCCGCATCTTGCTCGATCACCCGGAAGCATCATCGGTCAGGGGAGTTGTGCCTTCCAAGCAGAACCCTTATAAGATGTGGAGAGTAGGGGAGGAAGGCCAGATGACCCCGGTGCTGGAAAGCGATTTGACAGAACCCTTTAATATGCCCCGCCAGGAACTGCCCCCAACCTTCTGGCAGACCGGGCATATCGATGCTATTCGATGCGAGGCTATCCTGGCGGGCTCGATGAGTGGGCAGGTGATCCAAGCTTGCGAGATCGATCCCACCTTTTCAGTCGACCTCGATAACGCCCTGGATTGGGAGCGGGCAGAAGCGGAATTGCTTTCGCTGGGAGGGAAGATCGTCCTGCCGCAAAAAGCAGGCAGATTGGACCTGAAGGACCTGGCGCTGCTGGTTCTGGATTTTGATGGAGTGCTGACCGATAACCGGGTATATGTCAATGAAAAAGGTGAAGAAAGTGTAGCTGCCCATCGGGGAGATGGTATGGGAATCTCCCTTGCCCAAAAGGCCGGCCTGGAGGTGGTGATCCTATCCAAGGAAAGGAATGCCGTGGTCCAGGCCAGAGCAGATAAAATGAAGGCCCCGGCTTATCGGGGAGTTGATCAGAAAGCCGAAAAACTGGCTGAGATCATGGCTGAGCGAGGTCTATCTGCCCGCCAGGTGGCATATATCGGCAACGACATCAACGACCTGCCGTGCTTTCCCCTGGTAGGGCTTGCGATTTGTGTGGCAGACAGCCATCCAGCGGTGATGCGCGCAGCGGACCTGGTGCTCACAAAAGAAGGGGGCCGGGGAGCCGTGCGGGAATTTATCGATATGGTTTTGCGTTCTAAAGGCGCAGAAGGCAAGATGGAGGGATAGTCCATGACGAGAGAGGTGAAACTCGGTAACAGGCTGGTTGGCGACGGCCATCCGGTATACATCACTGCTGAGATCGGCATCAATCATAACGGCGATATCAATATTGCCAAAGAGCTGATCGACGCTGCGGTCGAGGCTGGTTGCGATGCTGTCAAATTCCAGAAGAGGACGCCGGAACTATGTGTACCTCCCGAGCAGCGAGATAAGATCCGTGAAACCCCCTGGGGCAACATCACTTATATGGAGTACCGTGAAAAAGTGGAATTCGGGGAAGACGAATACAGCGAGATCGTTGACTACTGCCATCGGAATAAGATCGATTGGCAGGCTTCTGCCTGGGATGAACCGTCTGTCGATTTCCTGGAGAAATTCGATCCTGTCGTTCATAAAGTGGCATCAGCCTCTCTGACGGATACAGCTCTGCTCCAGAAGATCCGCGCCCAGGGAAAGCCCATGATCCTTTCGACCGGGATGTCGGATATGGATCAGATCAAAGCGGCCGTGGACCTGGTTGGCACGGATGACTTGATCTTGGCCCACTGCACCAGCACGTATCCCTGCCCGCCCGAGGAGCTCAACCTGCGCATGATCCCAACTCTCCGGGACCTGTATCCCTGCCCGATCGGCTATTCTGGCCACGAGGTGGGGCTGCCCACAACGGTAGCAGCTGTGGTCTTGGGTGCCAGCCTGGTGGAGCGGCATATCACCCTGGACCGGGCGATGTGGGGATCCGACCAGGCCGCATCTATCGAGCCCGGAGGTCTGCGCCGCCTGGTCAAGTACATCCGCGTTGTGGAAAATGCTCTTGGAGATGGTGTCAAGACCGTTTATGAAAGCGAAAAGCCCAGCCTTGAAAAGCTGCGCCGGACGGATACACTTCCCATTCGCGGGCGTTATCACAAGGAGTGATCCGGTCGATCGCGACGGGCGATCATCTCAGGCGGGAATCTATGAGCAAGCTGAGGACACTGATTGGACGCGGCATACGCAAACTGCGGCTGTTCAGCCGGATCTGGATCAAGAACCGGGAGGTGTCCAGCCATGCCCAGACATCCCCTGACCTCCGCCCCGTGGTATTCTTTAATGCCTCAGCCAGGATAGAAGCCTTGAATCTCAATGCCGCATTCCAACTCCTTACCAGTTGGGGAGTGCAGCTGGCAGGCAGGGAAGTACATTATTTTGCCTGCCAGGCTGGAATGAAGCAGTGTGTGCTGGGTGCCGGCTTGGGTGATCCTCAAGACCCACCTCCCTGCCAGGATTGCATTGCCCATACGCGCCTATTCACAGGCAGCGCTGCTGCAGACTGGTTTGTTTACCAGGAAGACCCCCAGCTTGGGAACCTGCTGGCTGGTTCATCTCTGGAGGAGCTCCAAGGCCTGGTCTACCAGGGTCGTCCCCTGGGGGAGCTGGTTCTGCCCAGCTTGCGCTGGATCCTGCGGCGCCATCATCTAGAGGACAACTCCCTCACCCGCTATCTGTTTACGGCTTATTTGCTCTCAGCCCACAGCATCGCGGAACAAGCCAGCCTCATGCTGGCTGAGATCAACCCTGAGGTTGTGGTGGTTTTTAATGGCTTGCAGTATCCCGAGGCTGTAGTGCGCTGGATTGCGCAGCAGGTTGGCATCCGGGTCATCACCCATGAGGTCAACCTGCGGCCGTTTTCGGCTTTTTTCACAGCCGGCCAGGCGACGATCTATCCCATGGATATTCCGGATGATTTCCAGCTTTCACCAGCCCAGGACCAGGTGCTGGATGATTACCTGACCAAACGTTTCGAGGGCGATTTCAAGATGGCGGGAGTCAAGTTCTGGTCGGATATGGACCACTTGCCTGGCGATCTACTGGATTACGCTGCCGGGTTCAAAGGGGTCATCCCAGTGTTCACGAACGTGATCTTCGACACCTCCCAGGCTCACGCCAATACCATCTTCC
>JBGCVQ010000106.1:0-1240 GCA_045888315.1 Anaerolineales bacterium
TGGATGCCATCCAGCGCAACCGCCTGCTGTATCTGATCATCGCTATCACCCTGGTACCGACGATCAACCTCATTAACATCACGCCTCTGGGCCGCTATCCGATCGATATCGCCGTCAACGGGGTGTCTGCTCTGTTGATCACTTACGCCATTCTGCGCTACCAGCTGCTGGATATCCGGATCGTCATCCGCCAGGGTCTGTTCTACTCCATCCCCACCATCTTGATCGGCACGACTTACTTCCTGATCATCTCCCTGTTATTAAATATCTTCCAGACCTCTACGGGAATACAGCTGTTCCTGGCCTCCCTGATCGTCGCGGTCATCACCGCCTTGATCGCTGAACCCCTCCGGCTTTGGGCTCAATCGATCATCGACAGGATGTTCTTCCGGGAGAAGTATGATGCCACCCGCATGCTCCAGAACCTTTCCAGCAGCGTCGCGACCGTGCTTGATCTGTACAAGATCACCCGCATGATCCTGGAAGAGGTCTGCTCCACCCTGCATATCCCCACCGCGGCTTTCTTCCTGCGGGAGGAGAGCAGCAGCCGCTTCCAGCTCACTACCCAGATCGGGCAGGAATCGATCCAGCAGATCGAATTCCGTCAGGGGCACCCGGTCGTGCTCTGGCTTTCCTCTCACGATCAACCTCTCGCCCGCCATGATATCGAAGTCCTGCCCCAGTTCCAATCCCTGTGGAGGAGCGAGCGCGACGACCTGGATGCCTTGAATGCTGAGCTTCTCATCCCCATTAAAGTACAGGGCATCCTGGTAGGCATTTTCCTGGTCGGAGCCAAACGCTCTGAGCAAGCCTACACCATGGAGGACATCATTACCCTTTCAACCGTCGCCAACCAGACCGCGGTGGCTATCGAAAACGCCCGCCTTTATACCTCTGAACAAACCCGACTGCGGGAAATGGATACCCTCTACACCATGGCCCGCCAGCTGGTGGTCACAGAAAACCTGGATGAGGTTGTCACGGTGGTAGCAGAACATGCAGTCAACAGTGTCCAATCCGATTACGCGCGAATCCTGACCCGGGAAGCCAACGGGGACTATATCTGCCAGGCGATCTACCCCCATGAACGGCCGACCAAGGATCTCCGGATCGGAAAGAAAGAGCCCCTGGTCGCAGAGCACTACTACAACTGGATCCTGCAAGAGGACCGGGCGGTCGTTATCCGGCGGGATGACCCGAACCTTTATCCAGAAGAGTTGTCCGCCCTGTTCTTTGAGGA
>JBGCVQ010000106.1:1340-34879 GCA_045888315.1 Anaerolineales bacterium
AAGAAAGGACCCCTGACCAAGGAGGAATGGGTGATCATGAAGGAACACCCGGTCATGGGCTCCCAGATCGTCGCGCCTATCAAATATCTCTCTCATGTGTCCCCTATCATCCGAGCCCATCACGAGAAATATGATGGATCCGGTTATCCTTACGGTTTGAGCGGAGAGGAGATCCCCCTCGGCGCTCGCATCCTGGCCGTGGTGGACGCCTATGTCGCCATCCGGGATGAACGGGTTTACAGCAGCAGCCATACCCATGAGGAAGCCATCGCAGAATTGAGAAGATCCAGTGGCTCGCATTTTGATCCGGCGATCGTGGATGTCTTCTGCAAGACCATCACCGGCTAAACCCCCTATTTGCGGTTAAAAAAACCAATAGGTTACAATCAGGGGTATGACAGAGTCAAATTCCCTTACACCTTTCTTTGATCCCCAGGGCGTGGTTGTGATCGGGGCATCCCAGGACCCAACCAAGCTCGGTTATGGACTGGCAACCAATCTCTCCCGAAGCGGTTATCAGGGCGCGATCCATTTCGTCAACCTCAAAGGCGGCAGTCTGCTCGGCAAGCCGATCTACCAATCAGTCCTGGATGTCCCGGACCCGGTGGACCTGGCTGTGGTGCTGATTCCAGCCCAGTATGTCATCCCCGCCTTAAGGGATTGTGGGAAAAGAGGCATCCGGGCAGCGATCATCGGCGCCGGCGGTTTCCGGGAGATCGGCCCAGAGGGGTTGAAGCTGGAGCAGGATATGCTGGCAGCTGCCAGGGAAGAAGGCATCCGGCTGATCGGCCCCAATTGCATTGGGCTGCTGGATACGCATCTCCCCATCGACACCACCTTTCTCCCTCCCCCCGGTCCAACACCCGGCGACGTGGCCTTCCTGTCTCATTCAGGGGCGATCTGCGTCGCCGCCATCGACTGGGCCCGCGGCCAGGGATACGGAATCTCCCGCCTGATCAGCCTTGGAAACCAGGTCGACGTCACCGAGACCGATCTGCTGGCGCCTACAGCAGCGGATGGCTATACCCATGTCATCGCCCTCTACCTGGAAGGCATCCGCTCCGGACGGGAATTCATCGAGCAGGCTCGGGCAGTGATAAAATCCAAACCGATCATCGCCCTCAAGGTAGGTCGTTTCGAATCCGGCCGGCGGGCTGCTGCCTCACACACCGGCGCGTTGGCCGGAGAAGAAAGCGCTTATAACGCGGTCTTCCGGAGAGCAGGGGTGCTGCGCGCTGAGACCAGCGAGGAAATGTTCGACCAGGCCAGGGCCCTGGCCTGGTGTTCTCTCCCGCCAGGGAATAAAGTAGCTGTTCTGACCAATGCCGGCGGACCCGGGGTCACAGCCGCAGACGCCCTGGAAGCTCGAGGATTGAGTATGGCGGCCCTCAGCTCTGAGACGACAGCCGCCCTGCAGGTGATCTTGCCTTCGGCAGCCAGCACCCATAATCCGGTCGATATGCTCGCTTCAGCCACGCCAGAGCAGTTTGCAGCCTGCCTGGAAGCCCTGCTGGAGGATCCCGGCGTGGACAGTGTGATGGTCATCTATCCCACACCTCCCATGCACACAGCAGGCGCGGTTGCCAAAGCGCTGATCCCGGTCATCCACCAGGCCGAAAAACCGGTGGTGGTCTCGGTGATGGGTGAACGTCTCATCCAGGAGGCGGTTGAACATCTCCGGGCAGCCAGGATCCCTGAATACCGCTTCCCAGAACGGGCCGCCGCTGCCCTGGCAGCCCTGGTTGAGCGGGTTGACTTGTTGAAACACGCCGCTGAAGAACCGCTGCTCAGGGAAGATGTCCGGCGCCAGGAGGTTCAGGAACTCCTGGCAAAACACGCCAATTCCAACCATCTCTCTGCTGTAGAGACCGCCAAGATCCTATCCGCTTACGGGATCAAAACAGCCCGCATGCAGCTGGCGGAAGATCAGGACCAAGCCGCTGCTCTGGCAGATGAGATCGGACTCCCGGTGGTCCTTAAAGTAGCCTCGGCGGATATCAGCCATAAGACCGATGTCGGTGGTGTGCTGCTGAACCTGGCAGACAAGAAGTCCGTCAGGGGAGGCTTTCAGCGGGTTCTGGACCAGGCAAAAAGCGCCATGCCCCAGGCCAAGCTGGCCGGGGTCTACGTCCAGGAAATGGTGCCCCCCGGCCAGGAAGTGATCATTGGCGCCGTTCGCGATCCTCAATTTGGCCCGGTCATGATGTTCGGCTCTGGGGGAACGGAGGTGGAAGGCTTAAAGGATCTGGCCTTCGGATTGGCCCCGCTCACGGAGCGCGAGATCAGCGCTATGATCGAGAAAACCTGGGCAGGCAGGAAGCTATCTGGCTACCGCAATATACCGCCGGCTGATATCCAGGCAGTCCGCGAGGTGATGGTCCGGCTGGCCCAGCTGGCCTTTGAATTCCCTCAGCTGGCTGAGATTGAGATCAATCCTCTCCAGGTATTTCCGGATGGGCAGGGAGCGACCGCGGTGGATGTGCGTATCCGTCTCGAATCCAGTTAAGGGCTAACCAAACAGGGCAGGACGTCAATCAGTTGTTCTTCCTGGAGGGGGTCTGCTGGATGCGGACACCTATCTTGCATAGAACGAGCACAGTTGGGAATGAGCCAGGATACTCAGGAACGCAGCGAGGGCAGCCTGCTCAGGAGTGATTTTCCTTGATATAGGCTTTCAGATATTCGCCAGTGTAGGAACCCTTGGATCTGCAGATTTCATTCGGTAGTCCGGCAGCGATCACTTCTCCGCCCGCATCGCCGCCTTCCGGTCCCAGGTCAATGATATAATCAGCGACTTTGACGATGTCCAGGTTGTGTTCGATGATCAGCACTGTATTGCCCTCATCCACCAGGCGCTGCAGGACCTCGATCAACTTATGCACATCAGCTGCGTGCAAGCCCACCGAGGGTTCGTCCAGCACATAAAGCGTTGAGCCAGTCGAGCGCTTCGCCAGCTCGCGTGAGAGCTTGATGCGCTGGGCCTCTCCGCCGGAAAGGGTGGTGGATGCCTGCCCGATCCGGATATATCCCAATCCCACATCCTGGAGAGTCTGCAGGCGGCTCATCATCGCCGGGAAAGCTTCAAATACCTCCGCTGCCTGGTCGACCGTCATATCCAGCACATCGGCGATATTATATTCCCCTCGATAGCGCACCTGAAGGGTCTCCCTGTTGTAGCGGGCTCCGTGGCAAACATCACATGGCACAAAGACATCGGGGAGGAATTGCATCTCGATCTCCAGCTGCCCGTGGCCCCGGCAGGCTTCGCAGCGGCCCCCTTTGACATTGAAAGAGAAGCGCCCCTTATCATATCCCCTGATCTTACTTTCCGGCAGCTCAGCAAACAGGTCCCGAATGTAATCGAACAGCTTGGTATAAGTGCCGGGATTGGAGCGGGGAGTGCGGCCAATGGGGGATTGGTCAATATTGACGATCTTATCGATATACTCGATGCCCTTGATACCATCATGCTCTCCAGGCTTTGTTTTGGCCTTGTTCAGCTCTCTAGCCAAAGCTTTGTAGAGGATCTCGATCATCAGGGTGGATTTTCCCGAACCTGAGACGCCGGTGATGCAGACCAGCTTGCCCAGCGGGATCTCGACATCGATATTCTTGAGATTATGCTCTCTAGCGCCCAATACCTTGAGGCTCTTCCCGTTGCCCTTGCGCCTCTTTTTTGGCACGGGAACTTGCAT
Source organism: Anaerolineales bacterium (assembly GCA_045888315.1). Taxonomy (GTDB): domain Bacteria; phylum Chloroflexota; class Anaerolineae; order Anaerolineales; family UBA11858; genus B10-G9. The sequence continues at coordinate 5,036 of JBGCVQ010000106.1, forward strand.
CCGTCCCGAGAGATAAGCGCCTGTCAGCGAATCGGGGTGGGCAAGGATATCCTCGATGGTGCCTGCGACCACCACCTCGCCGCCGTTCTCGCCGGCGCCGGGGCCGAGGTCGAGCACCCAATCCGCTGTTTCGATGGTTTCCGCGTCATGCTCGACAACCATCACCGTGTTGCCCAGGTCGCGCAGACCTTCCAGGGTGCGCAGCAGCCGCTTATTATCGCGGGGGTGGAGACCAATGGAGGGCTCATCCAGAACATAGAGGACTCCCATCAGGTGAGAACCGATCTGGGTCGCCAGACGAATCCGCTGCGCCTCGCCCCCGGACAAGGTGCCGGCAGATCGGTTCAGCGTCAGGTAATCCAGGCCCACATTGACCAGAAAACCCAGCCGCTCTGTGAGTTCCCGGAGCACGCGGTCGGCGATGATCTGTTGGCGTTCAGTGAGGGGAGCGTCTTTGCCCTTCAGGATCTCGATCCAACTTAACACCTTCTGGATCGGCCAGGTTGAGATCTCCACGATATTCTTACCATCAATGGTCACCGCCATCGCTTCTGGGCGCAGCCGGTTTCCACCGCAGGTAGGACAGGGGTTATCGTTCATATACCCCATGATCCTGGACCGCATATATTCGGACTTGGTCTCTTTAAAGCGCCGATCCAGGTTGTTGACCACTCCTTCAAAAGAGCGGTAGAACTCGTACTCCCGGCCTTCCTTATCAGTATAGGTCATTGGCACTTCAGCCCCCTCCGTGCCGTAGAGGAGCACCTGCTGCTCTTGATCGGAAAGCTCCCGGTAGGGTCGATCAAGATCGATCCCGTACCGCTCGGCTGCACCGACCAGGGCCCGCCAATAATAACCCCCCTGGGCTCTCGGCCCGCCCCATTCATGGGCATCGATCGCCCCTTCATTGATGGAAAGGGTTTTATCAGGCACCAGGAGATTCTCATCGACTTCCAGCTTGGTGCCGATCCCTTCACAGGTCGGGCAGGCTCCGTGGGGCGTATTAAAGGAAAAGGTCCGCGGTTCAATCTCGGGCAGGCTGATCTCGCATACCGGACAGGCTAGATGCTCGGAGAAATTGGTCGTGACCGGGTTGTCCTCATCGGTCTCATCGTAGATCGCCAGGTAGCCGTCCCCGTATTTCAAGGCGGTTTCCACGGAATCGGTCAGCCGGGACAGGAAATTATCCCGGTCTTCTGCGGATTCATACTCCCGGATCACCAGGCGGTCGACAACAGCCTCGATAGTGTGCTGCTGGTAGCGTTCCAGGGTGATATCCTCTTCCAAGCGCCTGATCTCTCCATCAATGCGAGCCCGGACAAATCCCGATTTGGCGATCTCCTCCAAAATGCCCTGGTGTTCGCCTTTCCTGCCCTTCACTACCGGAGCGAGAATGTTAAAGCGGGTTCCTGCTGGAAGGCCAGTCAGGTGGTCCACGATCTCCTGAGCCGACTGGGTCGTGACCTCGCGGCCGCATTGGGGACAGTGGGGGATGCCGGCCCGCGCGAAAAGCAAGCGCAGGTAATCGTAGATCTCGGTCACCGTGCCAACCGTCGAACGGGGATTCTGGGAAGTTCCTTTCTGGTCAATGGATACAGCGGGCGAGAGGCCTTCGATATAATCCACATCCGGTTTGTCCATCTGCCCCAGGAATTGACGGGCATAGGAGGAAAGGGATTCGACATAGCGCCGCTGACCCTCGGCGAAGATGGTGTCAAAAGCCAGCGATGATTTCCCGGATCCGGAAAGGCCGGTGATGACCACGAATTTATCCCGGGGGATCTCGACTGTGATATTTTTCAGGTTATGTACCCGGGCGCCGACAACTTTGATGTTCTTTTCCATAAGCCTGCTTCATAAACCAGGTATGCTTGCCTGGCGGTGAATTCTTCTAGGAACGCCAGCAATTATACCAATTCTTGATTCAGGACCGAAGAGGAGGGGTGTCTGTTAACGGGTTTCCTATAAAAAATACCCCAAAGGGGGAACTCCCAGCCGAAGGAAAACCCCTGGAAGGGATCGATCAACCCCCGGGGACCCCCAGCCCTGCTCTGGCAGGGTAGCTTTGAGAATTGTCCAGATTGAAGTATAATCACTTTCTGCAAGCGAAGCACGAAAGGAACCGGAAAAGGAGCCAGCAGGAGGCTTAATGAATATTACGTGGCATGGGCATTCATGTTTTAGGCTGACAGAACGCGGAATGGCAACAGTTGTGACCGATCCTTACGACTACAAGAAGGTCGGCTACAGCGAGCTTGACCTATCGGCGGATATCGTCACCGTCAGCCATGATGACCCGGGACATAACTTCACCAAAGCGGTCAGGAAGAGGAAGAACAACCTGCATATTCTCACAGGCCCCGGCGAGTACGAGATCGGGGAAGTGTTCATCACGGGCATTCGCACCAATCATGACAAGAAAAAGAATGATGAGCCCAACGTGATGTATATCTTTGATTACGATGGTATCCTGGTAGCGCACCTCGGAAATCTCAGCCGGGTGCCAAGCCAAAGCGATGTCAAATCCATCGCCGGAGATATTCAGGTAGCCCTTGTGCCGGTTGGTGGGGGCAGCAGTTTGAACGCTTCTAAAGCAGTGGAAGCCATCCGCATCCTGGAACCAAGCTACGCCATACCCATGTACTACCAAACCAAGGAAAGCAAGCTTGAATTGGATCCTCTCGAGAAATTCATCAAGGAAATGGGACTGGACACCGTCGAACCCCGGCCGGAATTGACGATCAGCAGCGCACGCTCCAGCAGTGAGACAAACGTTGTCGTGCTGGAATACGCCCAGGATAACGACTAAAGGGGTCCTGCATGACTGTAAAGCTTCTGATGTCCTGGGATATCCTGCCCAACAGGGAACAGGAATACTTCGAATTCGTGGTCAGCGATTTCATCCCAGAGATCAAGGGGCTGGGTATCAGCCCAGTGGATGCCTGGTACACCATGTACGGAGACCAGCCCCAGATCATGGTTGCCACCAAGATCCAAAGCCAAGCAGCCCTCAATGTTGCCATGGCCTCCAAGGAATGGCAGCGCTTGATCGACAGTCTGATGCAGTTTGTTGAGAACTTTTCCTATAAAGTGATCCCGGCAAAAACGGGTTTTCAGTTATAATCAAATTCCCTCATGGATACAGGACACACCACAAACAACGGAAAGATGGCCAAACTCCGGGCAAATATCGGGTTGGGATTGACCCTGGGAGGATTTCTGGTCTTCTTACTGGGAGCCAATCCGGATCTATTTGGTCTGGATGGCAGCCCGGTAATCGGTTTTGCGCAGACTGCCACCTTCTCGCTGGGTTTGGCCTTCCTGTGCTTGGGAGGCTTCCTGAGTTTTAAAAGCTGTCAGCGGAAAGACCGGATCCAGAGCCTGGCCCAGGATATCGGTGTCCGCCTGGTAGCAACCGGTTATCTGGTATCCCTGATCTCGGGGATGGCGGATGTTTTTGGATTCGGGACCCAATCCTGGCCCCATCTTCCTTTCTTTGGGCCCCGCCAGGCGACCGGCGTAGTGGTAGGGGAGTTGATCATCGCGGTAGGTTTTTTGCTTTACATGCCATTTTTTACCTCACCGGAGCCGGGTGCTTGACAATGCTATATCGAGCGTGTAAAATTGGCGGTGCAGTACCGAGGAACAACATCAGGCCGAGATAGCTCAGTTGGTAGAGCACTTGACTGAAAATCAAGGTGTCGCCAGTTCGAGTCTGGCTCTCGGCACTTTCAAGCGGGCGTGGTTCAGTGGTAGAACGTCTCCTTGCCAAGGAGAAGGTCACGGGTTCGAATCCCGTCGCCCGCTCTAGTTCCCCTTTTATCGGCTGGTGGCAGAAGGCTGGCTCAAAACAGCCGGAAACCATCAGCTTCTTGTTATCAAGGCGACGTAGCCAAGTGGTAAGGCAGAGGTCTGCAAAACCTTTATCATGGGTTCGATTCCCATCGTCGCCTCTTTCTATTTAAATTAAAGGCATCCACCTCACCGGCTGCCCTCGGTGAGGTGGATGCTTATCTAAGGAGGAGAAGAAATGGAGGCGTTCCTTTCTTGACCTCAGTGTAGCTTAAAATCAAGCCTTCCCGCTTTTCAATTTCGTTAGTTGTCTGGACAAGGGGGAAACAGCTGATCCGGACCCTTTTCCGTGCAAGGAACTCAAGGGCTTTTGAGATCCGGGAAATACTCCAGCATCCAGGTTTGGTCCCCTAACTCCAAGTACTGCCCTAGAAGGGCAAAGAATTCGCTGCCCGAGGCGATCTCGTCTTGATACAGCTCGGCATAGGCACGCAGGAAGCTGTAGAAATCCTCCTCACCCAGGACGGTTTTCAGCTGGGAAAGAAACTTCGCCCCCTGCAGATAGGTCGCATTCCGGTATTCAAGATATTGGTCGGCGTACTGGGTGAAACCGTAGATCGATCTATCCAACCTGCCAACTGGTTGGTAATAATCCACTCTGACCGCCCACCACCAGGCGGTGCTGTCTGGATGGAGCTGTTCATAATAAGCCAGTTCGCTGAATGTGCAAAGCGCCTCATCCAGCCAGGGTTCAAGCGCCTGATCATTGGCTACTTGTCCATACCACCACTGGTGAGCAGTCTCATGGACAGCGATCGCTACCAGGTAGCTCTGGTCCGAACCGCTATAGGAATCGAAGAACCCCCGGCTCAGGAAATACAACCCTTCATATTCCACACCATGGTTGAAGTCTGCCTGGACCATGGTCAAGCTGGATTGCTGATAGGGACCATACAACCTTTGATACAAGTCCAGTGCTTCCAAAGTAGCGTTGAAGGCAGCTTGACCTGGCACCTGGTAGCCAGGGAAGATATAACCCAGGACCCGAATCCCATTCAGGTCTTCATCCAGGACCAGATATGAAGGGCTGATGGAGAATCCAAAATTCCTGGCATTTTCCAAAGAATATTCGAGAGGTCCCTCCCCCGGAAGTGGAACCGAGCTGGCAGCCACAATCAATCCGGGGGTATCCATGGTCAAGCTGACCTGAAAATCCGCTGCCGGGTAGACCAGGTATTCACCAAAGATCCAGGGGTCGTGGATCACCCAACCCTCATCTGCCTGATAGGGTGGCACCATCGCATACCAATCGACCAGATTGGTTTGCAGGGCTGAATATCCAAAGGCGGAAGGGCCATAGCCAACCTGAGTATTGACTTGCGGGAGATCCAGGGTGAAGTTGATCTGCAGCTCCAGAGCTTGCCCTACCTGCCAGGTTGGTTCGCCAAGCAGGATCTCCAGAACTACTCCAGAAAGTTGGTAGCTCTCAATAGAGATGTTCCCACTTTCCACGTTCTGCAAGGTGAAGACACCCGGCCAGTTATTTGCCGGTACTGCCAGAGAGACCTCCTGCAGTGGATCTCCGGCTGGATTGGGAATGTTGATGAATTCCTCCACCACCAGGCGCTGATCGGGATAATCCAGGTCCGCCATGATCGTGTACTGCGGTCTTTGCAGGGGGTCAGGGGTCGCCGTAGGCTCAATCCTGGGTGTGGCTGTGGCTTGGGGTTGGGTGGGAGCTGGGCTGGGCAGGACTGTCTGGCTGGGGGAGGGCGGTATGCTTTCTGTGGGTGGTGCGGGCATCTGGGGGCTGCAGCCAGAGGCAATAAACAACGCTGCCAGGACCAGGGAAATAATCTGCAAAGGAGTCTGAATACGCAGGAGATTCTTCATGGAGATCATCGGGGTCAGCTGTCTGAAGCAGACTCAACAAAACGGATCACGATGGCAGCTTCCTGGATCAAATCAACCTCAGGAGGGAGGTTGCTGCTCTCATCCACTCGCTCCACTAACCAGCCGGCTGCTATCTGAACCCGTTCCGGGAGAGAATCCAATCCAGCGAGAGCCAGAAGCGATTGTACGGCGTTATCTTGTGTGGATCCAACGCCTCTTCCCAGCAGATACTGTCCAGCAGCGGTCCCGGCTGCTCGACGGGCACAAACCCGGGCCCGGCCTTCATTGCCTTCTGCCCGCGACTGCTTGGCTAGCAGCATTTCTTCCTGGACATGGATACTGGCGCCTTCCATACCTCGAATTATACCTTGAAGGAATATTGGGGTGAGCCGTAAATGCCCCCGCTGGCTACTGACTCCTCATGGCTTTGACCGCCAACTGATCAGCTCTTTCATTCCCCGCTTGTCCAGCATGGCCTTTCAGCCAGTGCCACTTGATCTGGTGAGCGGTGATCGCACTATCCAGCTCCCGCCAGAGGTCAGCATTGGCAAGAGGTTTGGTCTTTCCGGGCGATCCCCTTCGCCAACCTAATTTCTTCCAATTCACGATCCACTCCGTGATCCCTTTCTTGAGATACTCCGAATCCGTGTAAAGGTCTACCTGGCAGGGTTCTTTCAAAGCCCGCAAGGCCATCACGGCTGCAGTGATCTCCATCCTGTTATTTGTTGTCTCTCGCTCCGCTCCTGAGAGTTCCTTTTCATGCTTCCCAAACTGGAGCAGGGCACCCCAACCTCCGGGGCCAGGATTTCCCGAGCAGGCACCATCGGTATAGATCACTACTTGGGGTTTGTCTCTCATAACATGGCCTCGTATCTCTGATCTCTCGTCTATTCTCCGGACTTGGTTCTCAACTCAGCAGTCACCTCGGCCAGGATTTCCAGTTGGTCTTGCAGATCCAGGTCCGGGTTGGCCAGGATCTCCTCAAAGGCATCCTCCAGGGCAAGTTGAACGGTATTCCAGGTGGGGTCAAGCGGGATGGAACTGCTGTACTTAAGCAAGTTCAGGCCGTCTGCCCAGTGGGGATTCTCCTGCCTGAAATCCCTTAGAAACCAAAGGCTGTCCTTTCGCGTTGGGTAAAAACCGGAGTACTGGACCCACTCCGCCTGGACTTCAGGGGATACCAGATAGCGGGTGAACAACCAGGCAGCCAGCTGTTCCTGGGGGTTGGTCTTAAATACCACCACGGTCTGCAGATCCGAGGCAACTGCCTTGCTCCCACCAGGTCCAAAGAAGGGCAGGATGGTCCAATCGTCCGCTCGGCCGGTCTGATTGGCACCCGTATGAATATGGGCCATCATTTCTGTGGAGCCCATGATCATCAGCGTACCCCGGGTATTGAATCGGTCAAATTCCATTTCCAGGGCCATTGGATTAGGGTAATTTGCGATCCCCTTTCCACAACCTTTTTTGGACAGGGCTTGCCAATCCTTCGCCGTCTCGACCATTTCTGGCGATTCGAACTGGTACTGATCCTCGCCCGGCTCCAGCAATATCCCTTGATAGGCATACAGCTGGGACAGGATATTCTCTGCCTGGGGAGATAAGACGATTCCCAGAGGACTGTCTTGCCCGGCAAAGGTACAGCTCTGCTTCAAGAAATCTTCCCCTGTCAGCGGGGGCAGATGGTAGCCCAGCTCATCTGCCCAGCTCTGATTGTAATAGATGACCTGGAGGGACTGTGAGAACGGCATCCCCGGGCGATCGCTGCCGGTGATCGATAGATTCTCAAAAATGCCTGGATAGAAGGAATTTTGCTCATCCGGAGGCAAACCAGCAGCCGGGTCGTTCAGCAAGTCTGTGAGATCGATGATCACACCATCATCGTACCAGCCAGCAATGGCCGATGACTCCACCAGCATGACATGGGGCACCAGGCCTTCCTTGAAAGCCTCTTCGACAGATCCGATGGGATCCAGGACCAAGCCTTGATCGACAGCTTTGACGGTGATCCCCCATTCGTTTTCGCGGTTGAAGCGGTCCACGATAGCGTTCACGCCGGCCCCGGGCTCATCCAGGTCCCAGATATACCAGAACTCCAGTTCCAGTCCCTCCAGTTCTGACCAGGGGATGCCCATGGGATCAGGGACCTCGGTCTGCTTGGCAGCCGCCATCTCGCTGATCGCTGTCAGCGTTGCCGGAGGAATGGTCTGAACTGGACCTGAATCCCCCTCCCCTGCTGGATTGACGGAAGTTCCTGGCAGGCAGGAAGATAGCAGGCTGAGTACCAGGAGCAGCGGCAGAAGTCGGATTCGTAGAGAGGGAAGTATTTTCATTGCAAGATTCTGTGGTCAGGTATCCCTATTGTAACAAAAAGCAAGGTACAGGATTGTACCTTGCTTGATGGTTTCCAGGTAGGGTAGGTCCGGCCGATCTACTGCAGGAAGTTCCAGGGATTGACCTTAGACCCGTTGTAAATCAGCTCAAAGTGCAGGTGGGCTCCGGAAGAGTTGCCCGTAGAACCGAGGGCTCCAATTGCCTCACCCTGGTTTACGCTCTGTCCGCAGCCGACATTGATCGAGTTCAGGTGGGCATACAGTGTCTGCCAGCCATTTCCGTGATCGATCACCACCAGGTTGCCGTAGCCGTAGTTGCTCCAGCCAGAATAGACCACCACTCCGTTATCCGCAGACCAGACCGGATTTCCGATCTGACCAGCGATATCGATCGCGGGGTGGTTGGTCGCCGGGCTGTAGTCATATCCGGAGATCCAGCGCTCAGTCGTGGGCCAAATGAATACGCCTACACCAACCGATCCGGTGTAGATCGCCCCACAGTGGCCCGGGCCATAGGTCGCTGCAATTGCCGGATTGTCCCTGGTGATCGCGGGAGGACCATAATCCACCAGCTCCCGAGTGCCGCCGGGCACGATCAGCATCTGGCCGGTCTCGAACGAAGGATTATCTAGATCAAAATCATAGATATCGATGTGATTGCCTGGATATTGGACAATGTCCAGCGGATCCACCCCGTAATAATCCGCGACTTTGGTCAGGCTTTCTCCATCCCGCCATTCATGGTAGGTTCCATTGACGGGCAGGATGTTCAGCTCTTGGCCAGGCTGCAGCGTGTGGGGGTTGTCCTTCAAGGTATCGAAGTTGCCCCACAGCAGGGTCTCGGGCTTCAGGCCGAAGGATTCCGCGATGGCGAACAGCGAATCTCCCTGTTGGACCACGTATTTCAGAACGTCAATTCTGGGACGGGTAGGGATGGTGGTGTGGATCACTGCTGCCCGGTGAATCCCAAGGTTCAAGGATGATTGATCCTCGACAAAGCTGGGCATTTCCAGGGTTTCGCCCTGGGCGGTCAGGCTGTCCCCTTCCTTGCCGGTTGTCTCTCCACCGGCCAAGGCAGGGATGGAAGCCCGGATGGTCCCCGATTGAGGGTAAAAAGCGTTGATCGCCAGAGCAACCAGGGCGACCAGCAGCACAACGCCCGCAATAGTCAGGACCCTGCGTCCGCTTTCGCCCGCCAGGGACTCAGCGAAAAAGACCTTGATCGCGTTAAAAAATCCGCCAGTTCCAACGTCGGCGGTATCCTTGTTTTGATTCTCTTTTGGATATTCTTCCATAGAGGGTATCCTCCGCGTACACTATATCACCTGCTGAAAAGAGCGTCAAGAAACCCATTTTCGGATTAATAAATCCTTAACAGGGGGGGTAAAATCCCTTTCAAGAAGGCGGATTCCCCCTTTTCTCCGGGGATGGCTTGTCCGATGCCAGGCTCTGTGGCACAATTAGGAAGGATTCTAGAGAGGACTGAAATGTCGCGCTGGACACTTTTTTTGATCGTCATGCTGGTGGGCCTTGGTCTGGGACTGGTATACGGCTGGGTCATCAACCCGGTCAGCTACCAGGACACCACCCTGCAGGATCTGCGCATCGATTATAAGACTGACTACACCCTGATGGTGGCTGAGGTCTACCACCAGGAAAATGACCTCGACTGGGCGCTGAACCGGCTGACTCTGCTCGAGGATTCATCTCCTCTGACCAGTGTTGAGAATGCCTTGAAATTCGCCGCTCAAGCTGAATATACCCTGCCCGACATGTTCCTGCTGCGGGACCTGCATAATGCCATCAAGGAGACCAATTAGATCCATGGAGCAAAATCGCAGCAACTGGTATCTGTTGACAGGCCTGATCCTCGGTTTGATCATGGGTATCGTCTACGCTTGGGTCATTGCACCAGTCAAGGAAGTCGACACCCACCCCAACTTGCTTCGATCTGATTACAAGGATATCTACCGGGAGTTGATCTCACGGGCCTACCAGGCGAATAACAATCTCCCCCGAGCTGAAGCTCGCCTGGAGCTGCTTGGCGACGAGGACCCAGCCCTGGCTCTGGCCGCCCAGGCCCAGCGCTACCTGGCTGAAAGCGGAGACAACAACACCGCCAAAGTCCTTGCCAATCTCTCTGCTGCTCTCCAGAAAGCTGCCATCACTGCGGAAACCCCCACACCAGCCCCCAGCGCAGCGGAAGGAGAGAGCCCTTCCAGCGGCACGATCGAAAGCTCAGCAAGCAGCAATGGCGCGGCTTCCGGGAGCACTCCCACGCCGAACGAGGGGCCGATCGAACCCAGCCCATCCCCTACCAACTCCCCGCCTTTCATCCTCCAGGATTCCTCGGCCATCTGCGATCCTACTCTGGGTGAACCGCTGATCCAGGTGATCGCCACCAATGGGGAAGGAGATGGCGTTCCAGGTGTTAGTTTGGAAATCTCTCTGGGAGCTGACCCCACGGAGATCTTTTACACGGGACTGAAACCAGAATTGGGTTTAGGATACGCGGATTACCTGGCAGAACCGGGATTGACCTACCAGCTGGAAATCCCTGAAAGCGGGCTGCAGATCCCTGACATTGAAGTGCCTGCTTGCCAAACCGAAGAGGGAGACAGCTATTGGGGCAGCTGGGAGATCTACATCACCCACCCTAACTGAGTCATTCTCCCCCATCCCTGATCCCGATCCAGAAGTGGTCCGGGAGCACCTTATCGTTCTTAAGCACCAGGATCCTTCCGATATGGATCGGCTCTTTTCCCCCCTTACCGCGGAGCCCTTTCAGCTTCCCATTCCCCCCTTTGATGGTCTTGGGATGCACATAGCATAAATTGGGATTGACGCCGTACTTCTCCTGATAATAGCGGGCCGCTTTCTCTACTTTGCTGGGGATGCTGGCCTTCTGATCATTGTCAAACCACAACATTCCGATTTCCATATCTTTCTTCCTCTGCAGTGCGCCCGGTGTAGTTAATCCACAAATTAGAACGTTTGTTCTATATCATTATATCGGATATTCTCTGTAATTGCAAGAGAGGTGCCAGCAGCCTGTCCAGGCAGCTCGACGTCTTTTCCCCTTTTCCAAAGCGGATATAATGGTGGCATGGCTAAAGCTTATCTCCAGTATGTATGTCAAGAATGCGGCTATTCCAATCCCCGCTACCTGGGGCGCTGTCCCAACTGCGACAGCTGGAATACCATGGTCGAAGAGCGAGTGCAAAAAAGCGCTTCCCCAAGCCCTTCAGCCTCTTCCCGTTATATTGCAACATCCGTGCCGAAACCCATCCAAGAGATCCAATCGGATGAAGGAAAACGAATTCACCTCAAGGGCGAGGAATTCTCGCGGGTCTTGGGAGGAGGCCTGGTCCCCGGATCGATCAACCTCATCGGAGGCGATCCCGGCATCGGGAAATCGACCCTACTGCTGCAGATCGCGCTTGAGCTGGCAGAATCCTTCATCGTGCTATATGTCTCCGGCGAGGAATCAGAACGGCAGATCAAAATGCGGGCAGACCGCCTCCACCGCGGTCCAGACGGGATGAGTTTGGAACTTCCCCAGCAGCTGCTGCTGGTCACGGAAACCAATCTGGAAGCCATTCTTGATCATGCTGACAGCACCAAACCTGCTCTGCTGATCCTGGACTCCATCCAGACCAGCTACCTCCCTGATCTGTCCTCTTCCGCGGGTTCTGTGACCCAGGTCCGGGAAAGCGCGTCCCGCCTCCGGGAATATGCCAAAAAGACCGGAACCAGCATCTTCCTGATCGGACATGTCACCAAGGAAGGCACGATCGCTGGTCCCAGGGTGCTGGAGCACATCGTGGACACAGTGCTCTACCTGGAAGGTGACCGCTACCAAACCTACCGCCTGCTGCGCTCGGTCAAGAACCGTTTTGGCGCCACCTCGGAGGTGGGTGTGTTCGAAATGCAGGAGCGGGGGATGATGGAAATCTCCAACCCTTCTGAAGCCTTCCTGGCGGAGCGCATGGTCAACGCCCCCGGTTCGGCCATCGCAGTTACCATGGAGGGCACCCGGCCCATCCTGGTCGAGATCCAGGGTTTGACCAACCCGACCACCTTCGGAAATCCCCGCCGAACGCCCAACGGAATCGAGTTCAACCGGCTGCTGCTGATCAGCGCTGTGCTCACCCGCCGGGCAGGGATCAAGCTCACGGACCAGGACGTCTTTGTCAATGTCGTGGGCGGTTTGCGGATCAGCGAACCGGCCGCAGACCTGGCCACAGCTGCTGCCATAGCCAGTTCCGTCAAGGACAGGCCCGTCAAGGCTGATACCATCCTGATCGGCGAGATCGGTCTTTCCGGTGAGCTGCGCATGGCCAGCCGGATGAGCGACCGCCTGGGGGAAGCCGCGAAACTTGGATTCAAGTCCGCCATTATCCCCAAGCAGCTCAGAACCAGCAGCTTTTCTTGGCCCAAGGGCCTGGAGGTCATTGAGGTCCGTTCCCTCGATCAGGCGCTGAAAGCCTCCCTGCTTGAAAAGTGATATGGTCCCTCAACAGACCGCCCTCAAGATCGGTTCCCTCCAACTGGACGGCGACCTGTTCCTGGCACCCATGGACGGCTACACCAGCTGGCCCTTCCGGTCGCTGTGCCGGGAGCTGGGTTCAGCCGTCAGCTTCACGGAATTCATCAAAGCCGGGGATGTGCTGGATCGCCCCGATTATATCCGGCACAAGATCCGGTTCACAGAGAACGAGCGGCCAGTCTTCTTCCAGATCTACGGCAGTGATCCAGAGATCATTCTGCGGGCTGCCCTGGAGCTGGTCAAACTCCAGCCTGATGGGATCGATGTCAATATGGGCTGTCCCAACCGCTCCATCGCCGGCAGGGGGGCTGGCGCTGGTTTGATGCGTAAGCCGCTGGTTGCTGCCCGGATCATCAAGATCCTCAGCCGGACACTGGATATCCCGGTGACTGCCAAGATCAGGACCGGTTGGAAGGACTGTCAGAACGCGGATCTATTAGCCGGGATCGTTGAGCGCTGTGGAGGACAGTTGGTGGCGGTCCACGCTCGCTCCAAGGAGATGGGCCACGAAGGAGCACCTGACTTGGAGGCTTTAGCGGAGATCAAACGGTCATTGAAAATACCGGTACTGGGCAATGGGGGAATCAAAAAAGTCCAGGATATCCAGCGCATGAAAGAGGCCAGCGGATGCGACGGGGTGATGATTGGCAGGGGAGCGTTGGCGAATCCCTGGATCTTCAGCGGTCGAGACCGGGAAGAGATCCCTCCAGTGGAAGTGCAGGGTTTGCTGGAAGAGCATCTGGAGCGGTCGCTGTCATTCTACGGACCTGAAGACGGCCTGGTGCTGTTTCGAAAGTTCGCGGCGGGGTATCTGGCGCCTTATGAGCTGAAGGATACGGTCAGGAAGGATTTGCTTACCGAGGTCGACCCCAATCGTTTTAGGAGTAAGGTTGATCGGATCATCGGCGAAATACAGACATCGTAGAGGCGGCCGGGTCGGCCGCCCGCTCACCAGGCACCCCAGTCTCCATGTCCCCTTAGCTACTCCTTCCGGAACTCCAGCCAGGCGGAAGGCCGGGAGAATTCCTCTCCATCCCTGCGGCTCACCAATTTTAGATGATCACCCAGCAATGCCAGGCTATCTTCCGTAGCTCCATGTCCCCCTAAGGGTCCGGGATTGATATGGGTGTATAGTAAGAAGGTTCCTCCAACCACCAGGTGATCCCTGAGATTGCCGGCATGGGTTCCAATAGCTTCTTCCGGGAAGCTGTGGAAGCAGCCAATGTCAAGGATCAGATCATATTGACCCCGGAAGACGTTCGCGGAGAGGGCGTCTCCCACCCTGAAGTCAACCATTTCCCTCACCCCCGCCCGGCGGGCTTTCTTTCTGGCTGTCTTGATGGCCCTGGGTACAAAATCAACCCCCTCCGCCTGCCAGCCGTGCTGGGCCAGGGTGATCACATTGGTGCCTGTTCCGCATCCCAGATCAAGAGCCCTGCCCGGAGGGTGGTCATCCAGAAACTGGTACACTTCCGGGGGGGTGATCCCCGTATCCCAAGGCGGGTTATCGAACCAGTACCGCAGGGTAAAGAACAGCCTTCTTGCCATTACACCTCGTCAGAGACTAGAGCTCATTATCCAGGTATTCCGCCAACTCCTCGAGAGCCTGCTCCCGGGATCGGAAATGGATCGCATTCCAGCCGCAATCCCGGGCAGCCTCGACATTCTCGATGAAGTCATCCACGAAAACGATCTCACCCGGATCGACCCTCAGATGCTTGACGACTTCCTTGTAAATGGCGGGATCCGGTTTCGACATCCCCATCTCGCCCGAGATGAAGATCTCCTCAAAGGCATCCGCGATCTTCCAGAATTCGACCAGCATCGGGCGCAGGTCGTCCCAAGCATTGCTTAGCAAGGCTGTGGTATAGTCCACCCGCAGTACGCGTATGAAGTCCACCAGCACCCTGTCCAGCCGATCGCCTCCCCAAAAGCGGTCGCCAAACGCCTTGAAAGCGTCCCCCGGTAAACCGAGACTCTCCATCACGGCGTCCTTATGGAGCTCTGCGGAGATCGTTCCTATGGTGGCTTGTCTGGCGGTAGGCGATCCGTAGACCAGCCCTTCCAGTTCCTTGAAGCTCAAACCATGGCTTTCAGCCAGCTGCTGGCGGGGAAGCCGGTCCTCGGTTCGGACCAGCACACCCCCCAAATCAAATATGACCGTGGTGATCATCGCTCTCCTTTGGTTCGATCCTGATCGATTCCTTATTCGTCCGACGCCAGGGAAGTGACACTGATATCCCGACCGGGACGAAGCACCTTTTCAAACATATCAAACTGCCTGATGACAGACATACCCACTTTCTTGTAAAGCTTCGTTGCCCCAGTAAGCGATTCGGCATCCACTCCCAGATCCACTTTGAATGTGCCACGGCGATAGAACTCCCCAAAGGCGTGCTGCAGAAGAGCCTGGGCGATACCCTGCCTCCGCCAATTGCGCTTTACCCCCAGGCTGGAGATATATCCAGCGTCCTTCTCCTCCGGGCCGTAGCGCCGGCAGATACAGATAGCAACCAGTTCCTCACCTTCCACTGCCAGGAACCACAAGCTGGGATCATAGGAATCATCCCCGGCCATGTGGTGCATATATTTGATAAAACCTTCTTCGGGATCCTGCTTTACGTAGCCAAAGTGATCCTCGAAGACCTCCTCATCGGTTTCAAACACCAGCCGGGCGTCAGCCGCAGGATTGTAAGGCCTGAGGTGGACGCCTGGCGGCCAGACAGGCTGCGGGGGCGGTCCTTGCATTTCGATCCGCATCCGGTAGCTGTGGCGGATCTCTTGAAAACCTGCGGAAAAAAGAGCCCGACGTGCTGGCTCGATCCCATGGATGACATGCGTCCTCATGGCAATCCGCACTCCGGGGGGAACGAGTTCTTCCACCTGCCCAGCCCGGCTCTCCGACCATTCCAACAGGTACTCTCGAAGCCCCTGGTTCTCAAATTCCGGGGCAATGGTGATCCAGAATATCGGATGGACCGGGGTTTCGATGAATTCCACCACCTCGGCGAGACCAACCAGCAGTCCACTCTGATCCTCAACCAGTCTCACGCTATCAGCGACATCAAAACCTGGCATCTCGAACTCATTCCGTAAACGGGCTAGCGAGATGCCAGGCCTACCGGTGTAATGAAGGTAGACCTTCTCGCGCAAACCGTGGATGGCTGGTAGATCCGCCATACTGGCCATCCTGGTGCTGTAGTGATCCGGCAGTGTTTTCTTCATAAACCTCTTCCTTATTCTAACCTGTTTCCAGGCCGGGCTGGCCCTCAGGGATGGACTCACTCTGGTCATGACTGTTCCTCAGCCACAGGAAGCCGAACACGGATACCAAACCCAGGATGGCACTGCCGTACCAGACCCAGTTAGGGTCCCCGTTATCCATGATCAATCCCGCCAGCAGCGGACCTACCATCCAGGGGATCATCCAGGAAAAACCCATCACGCCTGAATACCGTCCCCGCATATCCTCTGGCGCGGCTTTGCCGACATAAGCCCTGGCAACGGGGATGACGACCATTTCACCCACAGTGATGATCGCCATCGCCAGCATGAACAGGACATATGCATCCACAAAGCCATACATGCCGAAACCGACCATATAGAACAGCGAACCGAGCGCCAGGATCAGCATCGGCGGTTTCTCAGAGATCCTGCGAGTGATCATGAATTGGAAAAGCACCACCATGGAAGCGTTCAAGGTCATCAACCAACCGTAACCCGCTTCGGGTATCCCGTGCACATCCCGCAGATAGACCGACAAGGTGCTGTACATCTGGGAGTAAACCAGGGTGGCAATGGTGGAGATGATCACAAACAGCATGAATTTGCGGTCTTTCAACACCGCACCATAACCGATGAACGTCTCCTTGAAATTCGTCCTGGAGGCGCGTTCAGATACCTCTTCCGGCATGCTCTCATCAACCACCTTATAAACGATCACCGCGGTGATCAAGCTGCTGATGGTATCGGCAATGAACAGCACAAGATAGGAATAAGCGGCAATGAAGCCGCCGATCGCTGGACCGATCGCGGCAGATAGATTCATGGCAACCCGCATCACGCCGAACCCTTCTGAACGCTTTTTCTCAGGCAGGATATCGATCAGCATGGCCTCATGCGCCGGCCCCGCCGCAGTGGCAAACAGGCCGGAAACTGCCCCCATCACGTAGAACCATTCTAGATGGTTCACCAGGCCCATCCCCAAGCTGGTCAAGGCGCTGATGATCAAGCCCAGGATGATCATGGTCTTCCTGCCCAAGAAATCGGTCATAGCTCCGCCGATCATATTCCCGATCATGTCGGTGACAGAGAACAGGGCAAACAGCAAGCCCACTTCGGTCATACCCACATCGAATTTGTGGGTGATATAGAGCGCGAAGAAGGGGAAGATCAGCGCTCCACCAATGCGGTCAACGAAATTGGAACCGACGATGACCCAGAACTGCCGGGGATACTCACGGTAGATCGAGTTGGCTTTTTGGATCGAATTACTGAATAACATTTTATGAATCCTTCGATGAAGCTGGTATGACTGCCTAAAACAAAAATCAGGCCGCAGAGAACCCGCGGCCTGATCCGATTAAGGAATAAAAAAAGCCCCGGGTTCTGGTGGTCCCGGAGCTTGAGAGATGTCAATCGATTAACATGCTCAAGCGCTGGGAACCCTCCCAGAAATTCCTGCGTATCCACTGGATACAAAGATCTTGACATTGAGCATGTTCATAAAACAACCTCTTTATAGTTATCGAACGTTTGGTAGTGTAACACCCTCTCCAGCACAGGTCAAGAGTTATTTTATGGACATCCCTGAAATCGGACAAGCTTAGATAGGGAGTAGGGATTCATGAGGTACAGAACGACTGCCAGCACAGTCTAACCACCCCATGGTATGATATTTTCTGGGCAGGCAGACCAGGAGAGCGTCCGTGACTGACTTCGTGATGAACAAAGACCAAGAACCGCTGGAGCGCAGAGCCGATCAGCTCAGAGAGGATCTCTCACAGGTAGCTCCAGAACGACTGGCAGAGCTGACAACGACCTCCCTGGAGGAGGTTGGAAAGGAACGGTTCTTTCACTTTCCATACTGGGGAGAGCCAGTAGAATTATCCTGCCAAGATTTCATTGCCAGAGCTCAAGAGACCAAGAAGCCGCTCCCTCCGGTACACCAGGCGATGATCCTGTATTATTTCTCTCACTCCCGGGGCTCACGTCCGCCCGGAAAATGGATCTCCTTTTCCGAGCTTGAGGACGGCCAGTTCTATAACGCTGCCTTCCAGGGTTATACATCAAAGAAGATCCTTCAGGTCTTGGGAGAGGATTATCAGACATTCGAGCACGCTAACCAGGAGCTGGGTGGAGAGAAGGTCAATTTCGGTGATAGTGCCTACCGCTACCAGATCCTCCCCCGGGTGGCACTGCTGCTGGTATTATGGCGGGGGGACGAGGAATTCCCACCCTCCTACAAGATCCTCTTCGAGGACATCGCTGATGAACACCTGCCCACGGACGGCTGCGCTATCCTGGCCTCCATGCTGACAGGTAAGTTAATGGCTGCTGCCTGAATCAGAAATATAGGAACGGAGGAAATATTATGAAATTAGCAATCAGCGGGAAAGGCGGAGTCGGAAAAACAACCCTGGCTGCCCTGTTAGCCCAGTACTACGCAGACCAGGGCAAGGATGTCCTGGCTGTTGATGCGGATCCTTCCCCCTGCCTGGCCGGAGCGCTCGGTTTACCGCAGGAACTTCGCGCAAAACTCAGCCCGATCGCCGAGATGGATGAGCTGATCGAGGAGCGTACCGGCGCCAAACCTGGCACCGTTGGTGGGTTTTTCACCCTCAATCCCCGGGTGGACGATATTCCTGAGCGGTTCAGTGTCACCCACCGCAATGTCCGCCTGCTGGAAATGGGCAGTGTCGACCTGGGGGGGTCAGGCTGCATCTGCCCCGAAAGCGCTATGCTGAAAACCCTCTTCACCCATTTGCTCTTTCGGGATGATGAGGTACTGATCCTTGACATGTATGCCGGGGTCGAGCATCTAGGGAGAGCTACGGTCGATTTCGTAGACGCCATGATCATCGTGGTAGAGCCCACCCAGCGCAGCCTGGGAACAGCCTCCCAGATCAAGCGGCTCTCCCAGGATATCGGATTGAAACGCCTCTGGCTGGTGGGCAACAAAGTCCGCACCGAGGAGGAGATCAGCTTCCTGAAGGAAAACTCCCCTGGGCTGCCTCTTCTGGGGACCCTGCCCATGGACCTGGGCGTATTGGATGCCGATCGTCTGGGAGAACCAGTCTACGACGTTGTTCCGTCTTTGAAAAGCGCGGCCGTTGAGATCGGCAGCCAGCTGCTGGAACCTTATCCGGACGAATTCTTACAGGAGTAGCTGAATTATGACCACTACCATAGCCCTAGCAGGTAAAGGCGGGACGGGAAAAACCACTGTCGCTGCCATGATCATCAAATACTTAATCAATAAAGGGAAAAAGCCCATCCTAGCCATAGACGCCGATCCCAGCGCCAACCTTAACATGGTCCTGGGAGTGGAGCTAGAATACACGATCGGGGGCATCCGCGAGGACATGCTTGACCAGGTCCAGAGCTCCCAGAGCGCTGGTGGAGCTGCTCGGGGAAGCATTGCCGGCGGGATGTCAAAGCATGATTACCTGGATTATGAGGTCCATTCTTCCCTGATCGAGAGCAGCTATTTCGATTTGATCGCCATGGGGCGCTCTGAAGGCCCGGGCTGCTACTGCGCAGTGAACCACACGCTGCGGGAGATCCTCGACAGTCTCAGCGGGAAATACCCTTTCGTGGTGATGGACAACGAAGCCGGTATGGAGCACCTCAGTCGCAGGACCACCCAGGACGTCGACCACCTGCTGATCATCAGCGATCCCACCCAGCGTGGGCTGTCAGCCGCCAAGAACATCGTCCAGCTGAAAGATGAGCTGGAGATCAACGTCAAGTCCAGCTACTTCATCCTCAACCGCCTGCCGGGGGAGATCCCTGCCCCGCTGCAGGAGCTGATCGACGATCTGGGCGTGCCCTTCTTGGGTGCTGTGCCATCGGATGAGAACGTGATGGAGTTCGATTTCAACGGCAAGCCCCTGCTGGAATTGGCTGACGATTCGCCTGTCTACAAAACGGTGGCAGCCATGATGGACCAGGTCCTGGGATTGTGATATTCGCAGGAAGAAAAGACTTGGTCTCTTAAAGAGACCAAGTCTTTTAAGAAACCTTGTACCTTAAAGAAGCGAAGTGTCTTATAAACACAAAGTCTCTAGGAAACGAATAATAAAAACAACCCCAGCATTGGGGTTGTTTTCTTATTGACTGGTGTGAAAAACCGGATTTCCCTTACTCCGCCGCCTGGACAATCACATCTGGGAAGAACTGATGGATGGTTCCCTGCACCCAGCCTTTCAGGGTAGCAGTGGAAAGCGGGCAGCCGGTGCAGGCACCGCCCAGCCTGACTCTGACAACTTCACCGTCAAACGATACCAGTTCTGCCGAGCCTCCGTGGTATTGCTCAATATACGCGCTTATGCTCTGGATGAGATTTTCCATCTGTTCAGATCGAAGATCTTTCTGGACCTCTTTCATAACAGCCTCCGGGTTCAGTTTGATTCAATCCATGATGAAGCAGCGCCACAACCTGCTCATGGGTTCCCCGCAGACGCTGGGCGATGACTCCAGCCAAGCGGTTCAATATCAGTATACCCGTTTCTGGATGTTCTTGGCAGAGTCTTTTCAGATCCTTACCGGTGATGCGCACGAATAAGCCTCCCTCAGCGCAAACAGCGGAGGAGGTGTAGCATTTGCTGCCCAGGGCAGATGACCATCCAAAAACCTCACCCTGCTTGACATCCGCGACGGATAACACCGGCCCATCTTCGGGTTTAAACCGGATCGAGACCCTACCGTCGATCACAAAATACAGATAATCCGCCACTTCTCCTTGCGAGAAAATCACCTGGTCGGTGTCATATCTGACATCGCTGATCATCGGGTCTAAGATGGCAACCTGCTCCTGAGAGAAACCCTCAATAAAAGCAAAGCGGTCCAGTAATTCAGCGTCCATTTTTCTACCTCACCATCTGGCAGCGATTCCCTTACTCACCCCCCGGGAGCAATCTACCACCGATAATGAGAATACTATACTCAAAAGGACCCTGAATTTATAGTGGAAAACCTCATAAAAGCCCAGACATTCATCACCCTCAGATACGAAAAGTAAACGGCAGGACTGCCATTAAAAGCAAAACACCGGGGGGTTTCCCGGTGTTTATGACCCCAGATCAATCCCCCAGCATCAAGGACGCCGCTTTGCGGCCGATCTCCACCGCGAAATTAGTGCCTCGATCCCAGGGATAGACCTGGCTCATGCTGGCAAAATACAGTCCCGGAATAGGCGTCTTGATAGGCGGGATGCGCTTGGAATGGTTCAACTCTGGAACCGGCTGAGCATATTTGGTGCGGTACAGCCAGGATTTCTTGACCCAGGACCGGTCAAAATCGGGGTTGATCTTCTTCAAAGGCGGCAGGAATATATCCAGGATCTCCTCCTGGGACAGGGAGAAATAGCGGTGGTCCGCATCGCGGTAATCCCCGCAGTAAACGATATGGTCGCCCCCGAAGTATTCCGGAGAAAGGTAATTGGTGTGTTCCACCACAGACAGGAAAGGATATCCCTCATCTTTGGGGATGTTGTACCAGTAGTAGCCCTCCCGGGAAAGCTGATGGGAGAGGGATAAGGTCACCACGACCGCTCCCATACTCTTCAAGCCCTGCAGACCGGATTGATAGCTGTCGGGCAGGGCTGGCACCATCCGCGACAGCAAAGCGGGAGAGGTGGTCACCAGCACCTTGTCATATTCCTCCACAGTCCCTGCGCTGGACACCTCCAGGTCCGCGCTGATCTGCTGGACCGGGGTCTTCAACCGGATCTCCACATCGAGTTTCTCCAGCACACCGATAAAGTCATCCGTGAAAGCCTGGAAGCCGCCCTGGTAAGTGCCCAGCCTGGACGTCCGGGCATGGAAACGGGCCCACATCCAGGCCATGTTGACATCTTTATAATGGGGACCGAACTTGCCCTTCAGCATCGGCTCCCACATGGTTTCGTATACTTTATCGCCTGCCCATTTGCGCATCCAGGCATCCACCGTGGTTCTTTCCATGGGCTGCCAGTTCTTCGTCAGGCGCAGGTATAACCCAACCAAACCAAAGCGGATCTTGTTGATCCCCCATCCCAATCCTGGAAAGAGCAGCGCCTGCAGCACGGAATCAAATGGATACCATTGATCCTTGTACAACATCACCGTGTAAGGTCGGGGGAAGCGCACCTTCTCTCCAAAACCCAGCTCCTCGATCAATCCCAGCATATGCTGGTCCGAAGCAAACCAGTGGTGGTAGTAGCCTTCCACAGACCAGTCCCAATGAGGTTCTTTGAAACCGACGGCTAAGCCGCCCGGTTTATCCTGGGCTTCATAGATCACAACCTGGTGTCCTGCCAGGGCAAAATCATAGGCCGCTGCTAAACCCGCATAACCGGCGCCAACGATGGCTATTTTCATTGATCGGTCCTTTGAAAAGGGAAAACTCATCCGAACTGGCGCGCCAGACGACCGGCCAGAACCTGGAGCTTCTTCCACTCCTGGCGGATGATATAGAGCATAGCCAGGGTCCGCAGCCAGCGCAGCTCACACTTGGGATTGGCTGCTAACTGCTCAAAGACCTCGACAGCCTCGTCATCAGTGCGGCGGGACCTTGAATATTCCTGGGCCAGCTGGAGCAGGTATGAGGCTCGCTGCTGGCGGAGCCGATCCGCCACCTCGGCCTTGTCTCGCTCAGCTTTGACGATATCGCCCACACGCTTGATGGCATTGTTAAGCTGATAGACAGTAAAAGGCTTGACCAGGTACTCCCGGGCGCCCACATTCATCGCTGACCGGAAGGATTGGTTGTCATCCTCGGCAGAAATGATCACACAGGCCATGCTGGGGAAAATATCGTACATCGCCTGGAAAGCTTCAAAGCCGTTCATCTCTGGCATATTGATATCCATCAAGGCGATATCCGGCTGGTGCTTCTTGGCCAGCTCAACTGCCTCTCTCCCGTTGTGAGCGATGGCAACGATATCCACCATGGGGTTGTCAGCCAGCATTAAACGGGTGTTCCGGCGGGTTTCCAGGACGTCATCTGCGATCAATACCCGGTAGGGAGTTCTCTTTTGGGGCTGGTCCATCATTGGTTCTCCTTGGTCATGACAGCCTGATTCCTTACTCATCCATCATTTCTAGTATTATACAGCCTTTGTCATTCCAACTCCAAGGCATCCGCATCCTGGCTAACAACTTTGCCAGCTTGCCAGCGGATGCCCTCCCGGAGCATAAAATACGCACCCAACACCGTGATCGGGAACCACAGAGCAGCATGCAGTACCAGTGTATAACCGGTGGCTACTCCCTGGTCTACACCGAATGCTGACAGGACCGCGATGCCCGGGCCGTCAAAGGTCCCCAGGTACCCTGGCGCGGATGGGATGGTGGTCGCCAGGTTGACGATGCCGTTCATGAGCATCAGCGCAAAGAAACTCACCTGGAAATCAAAGGCGTGCATCACAAACCAGTATTTACCCGTTTCTAGAAGCCAGATAACCACCGAGGTCAGAAGAACCATAACCGCTTCCCGGGGAGAGCGCAGGGATTCCAATCCATGCAGGAATTTGAGGGCGATGTCCAGCACCTTGTGGCGGATCTTCTCCGGGAGGAAAACCTCCACCAATCGCTTGAAGATCTTCTCTGCCTGGTTGGGGAACATGGCTGCTAACATGAACACCCCCAGGGCGCCCAGAAAAGCAGCTGAGCCCCATAAAGCCAGGGTGCGGATGTTGCCAATAAATCCCGAGGAGCCGGTCAAGGTGGCCAGTTCTGGCAGATTCAGGAACACGAATCCCAGCATGACCACGCCATCAAAGATGCGCTCCACGATCACTGTGGCCAAGGACGCGGAGATGGATACGTCCTCTTTCCGCTTCAAGACATAGGCTCGCAGCACCTCACCCGCCCGGGCAGGATAGATATTGTTGCCCATATAGCCAATGGCAACGATTGGGAACATTTTAGGGGTAGATACTGCCTTGACCGGACGCAGTAGATAGTGCCAGCGCCAAGCCCGGACCCAGACAGCGATGAAATAGACGCCTACTCCAGGCAGAAGCCACCAGTAGCGGGCAGTGCGCAGCGGTTCCCAGACTTGTTCGAGTTCCAATCCGCGCAACGCCAGGTACAGGAACCCTGCACTGATCAGCAATCCAACCCAGAACTGCCAGCGTTTCATGGCACTCATTCTACCATGAGAAGGGGATCGTTGAATCAGCCTCTCAAGACTGTAAAATCGGCCTTAATCCGGGAAGAACCAGGGGGGAAAAACCCTTCTGGAGAACTCGATTATAATTGTCTCCATGAACTGGAAAACCTGGCTCTTGATCGGGATCGTTTTCCTGGTAGCCTTCTCCCTGCTGGGGTGGCAGCTTGTCCCGCAGGTGGATGGTGTGATTCCCCAAGAGGAGGAGATCAGGGGCCGGCAAACTCTCCAGGTGGTCTTCTCTCGGTCCATGGATCCCGGATCCGTCCTGGAACATATCCGCCTCGAACCGGCCTACGACGGGGAATTCAGCTGGAGCGAGGACGCTACGGTCCTCACCTTCACCCCCCAGGGTTCCTGGCCTTCGGGAGGCACTGTCGTTCTCGAGATCGAGAAAGGTCCCCGCTCGCGGTTCGGGCTTCCCCTGCTGCGGGTTTTCTCAACATCCTGGCAGGTCAGACCCACTTCCCTGGTGTACCTCTGGCCGGCGGACGGAGAAAGCAATCTCTATCAGTTGAACCCTGTCAATGGCCAGAGCCAGGTCCTGACCGAGCTGGCCAACGGTGTGCTGGAATATTCGATCGGCCCCGATCGGCAGAAACTATATTACAGCACCTCACCTCAAAAAGGCACCAGCCAGATCCTGGTACTGGACCTGGCCGCGGGACAGACCAGGCTGCTGCTGACCTGCAGCGACGGCACCTGCACTGCCCCACAGGTCTCAGCCAATGGGAAGTGGTTAGCATACGAGTACATCTCGCATTCTGCGGGGACTCTGCCAGGTGTCCAGGTCCTGGACCTCCAGAACGAAAGCCAGGTCGATGTCGGGGAGGGGGATGAATACCTGGAAAAACCCCTCTGGTCCGCTTCCGGCTGGTTAGCCTGCTACAACCAGACTCTCAAGGGCTACCAATTCTGGAACCCGGTCTCTGATGAGGTGATCTTCCTGCCCAATGACACCGGTGGAGACGGTAGTTGGTCAGCCGATGGACGCTACTTTTTATCCACCAAGATCGTCTTTGTGAGCGACAACCTGGCTCCCCGCCACCTGGAGCTCTTTGACATCGTCGAGCGAACCAGCCAGGACCTTTCCCGCGGGAGCTACCTGGAGGATCTCAATCCCAGTTTTGCACCCAGCGGCCTGCGCTTCGCCTTCAGCCGTAAATCCCTCAATCCCCAGGATTGGACCCCCGGACGGCAGCTGTGGATCATGGACCTGGAAAGCGGAGACGCTTATCCCCTGACAGACGAGGTGGACTATCAGCACACGTCCTTTGCCTGGCACCCGGATGGGGGGCAGATCGCTTTTGTGCGCTACAACCAGGCAGCCCTTTCCGATCCGCCTGAGCTGTGGGTGGTCTCGGCCGATGGGGAGGATCCTTTGCGGCTGGTCATCAACGGCTTCGCACCTGGATGGATCCCCTGATATGACTTCAATATCTGAACTGACCCGGGAGATCAAAGAGCGCGCCCGCCAACTGGGCTTTCCGTTGTGTGGCGTGACCACACCGGATCCCCCCGCACACCTGGATTTCTTCCGAAAGTGGCTAGAGGCCGGCTTTGAAGCCAGCATGGACTGGATTTCCTCAGTCCGCTCCCTGGAACGCCGCGCTGACCCGAAATCCGTCCTGCCAGACTGCCGCTCCATCCTGGTCCTGGCTTCCCCTTATCCAGCTCCCAGGGGAAATCTCAAGGGCGGTAACATCGCCGCTTATGCCCTCAACCAGGACTATCACGAGGTGCTGACCAAGCGCCTCCAACAGCTGGTGGATTTTATCGAAGAGCAGGCTGGGGAGCCAGTGCCTAACCGCTGGTACACAGATACCGGACCAATCCTGGAGAAGGAACTGGCTATGCGGGCTGGCCTGGGCTGGATCGGCAAGAACACTGTTCTGATCAACCGCGATTTCGGCTCCTATTTCTTTCTGGCAGAGATCCTCTTAGGATTGGACCTAGAAATAGACTCGCCATCTCCTGAAACCTTCTGCGGTACCTGCACTCGCTGCCTGGACACCTGCCCCACCGGCGCCCTGCGAGAGCCCTATACCTTGGACGCCAACCGCTGCATCTCCTACCTGACCATCGAGCACCGGGAGGAGATCCCAGAGAAGCTGCGGCCCCGCATGGGGGATTGGGTCTTCGGCTGCGATATTTGCCAGGTTGTCTGCCCCTGGAACAAGCCCGGAAAAGAAGCAGAGGATATACTGGAGGAATTCCAGCCCCGGCAGGAGCTGGTCGACTTAGACCTGATCAAGGAGTTGGGGCTGAGCCAGGAGGAATTCAGCTCTCGCTTCCGGGGCAGCCCGGTCAAGCGCACCAAGCGCCGTGGTTATCTGCGCAATGTGGCAATAGCCCTGGGCAACTGCGGGGAGGAGGGGACGGTTCCTGTTTTGGAAGAGGCGCTGAAAGATGATGAGCCTCTGGTCAGAGAAGCAGCAGAGTGGGCTCTGATAAGGATTCGCAGCGTACAGGATAACATCTAACACAGCGTACAGCATACCAGCTAGCTTACGGCTTCACCTCATTCAGCATTTCTTCCTGATCGATAACCCACCACACTTAATCAGCCAGCGCGGTTTTCTTTCTTTGCCATGCTCTTCTTGAATGTTGAATAACCCCAAGCCAGCAAGAAAAAGCTTGTCGCGGTCAGAACGATCGCCGGACCAGAAGCCACGTTGATGTAGTAGGAAAAATACAAGCCGATCACTCCCGACGCCGAAGCGATCAAGGCTGCCAAAGCCATCATCACCGGCAGGCGCTTGGTGAGCAAATAGGCGGAAGCTGCCGGAGTGACCAGCATAGCTACCATCAGGGCCACCCCCACCGCCTGGAATGAGACTGCAATGGCCAGGGCAATCAGCACCAGTAGGAGATATTCATAAAGCCGGCTAGGGATCCTCAATGTGGCCGCCAAAGTGGGATCGAAGGTCAGCACCAGGAACTCCTTGTAAAAAGCCAGCACCAGCAGCAGGACCAACCCGCTGAAGGCAGCAATGATGATCAGCTGATTCCCGGAGACTGCCAGGACATCCCCGAACAAAAAATGGGTCAGGTCGACTGTGTAGCTTTTCACGGTAGAGATGATGGCGATGCCCAGGGCGAACATGCCGGCGAAGATGATCCCGATCGCCGTATCCTCCTTGATCTTCGCTCCCCTGGAAACACCTCCAATGATCAGGGAGACCAATACAGCGGTCCCGGTGCCCCACCAGAACATCGGTTCTTGGGCACCGCCGGTGATCAGGTAGCCCACGGCCACTCCGGGGAGGATAGAGTGGGCCAGGGCGTCCCCAAAAAAGGCCATGCCCCGCACCACCACGTAAACCCCAACCACGGCGCAAACAATCCCGGTCAGTACCGCGGCAGAGAGTCCCCTGACCATAAATGAATAGTTGAGCGGTGCCAGCAGTAGATCAATGATATTCACTATAGTCTCCTTCGCAGCAATCGTCGCCCACTGCCAGGGTGTCGAACTCCCCCTCTACAAAATGAAGGTGGCCCGAATAAGCTTGGAGCAGGAGTGGACGAGTAAAGACCTCATGCGGGGTGCCGAATCCCAACAGCCGCTTGTTGAGGAGCATCACCTGGTCAAATTTCCCAGCTGCCAAGCGCAAGTCATGCATGGAGATCATCACCGTGACCCGCTGGCTCTTGAGGTGCTCCAGGATGGACAGTATCTTTTCCTGGGCAGGCACATCCAGCCCGTTCAACGGTTCATCCAGCAGCATCAGCTCCGCTTCCTGGGCCAAGGCGCGAGCGATGAACATGCGCTGCTGCTCCCCTCCGGAAAGCTCGCTGATCTGCCGCTTGGCATAGGCAGACAGATTGACAAAATCGAGGGCTTGCCTAACTACATCCCAGTCTTTTGCCTGGGGCCATAAGAAGGGCCCCATCTTGTTGACCCGCCCCATCATGACCACATCAGCTACCGTTGCCGGGAATCCCCAGTCGATCAAGCTGCGCTGGGGCACATAGGCGATGCAGGTATGCCCCCCGGGTTCATGTCCAGAAACCTGGACCAGTCCCCTGTCAGGGTCCTGGATCCCGGCAATCACTTTAAAGAGTGTCGTTTTCCCTGCCCCGTTTGGCCCCACTACAGCTACACGATCTCCCCTCTCCAGTTTAAAGCTGATATTCTCCAGCACAGTGCCGGTTTCATACTGCACCGAAACATCTTCCAGAGCCAGCAAAGGCGCATCCAGCTGATGGGGCGCATAGCGCCTGGTGAACGATTCCCGGCGTAATCTGTCAACCCAATTCTTGATCAATCTTCCTCCTCCCGATCATTCTCCTAAAGCATTGACGATCGCATCCACATCATAGCGCATGAAATCCTGATACGTATCCACCGGTCCGCCTTCGGTCAGGGAACCAAAATAGAGCGGAATCAGAGGGATCCCGGTATCCTTAGCTAACATTTCAGCCATGCTGGGATCAATATCCGCGCTCACAAAGATCGCTTTGACATCCTGCTGCTTGATGGTGTCCATCAGCTCGGCCAGCTGCTTGCCGGAGGTCTCTGCTTCCGTGGTCGCGGCCGGGATC
This sequence comes from Anaerolineales bacterium, assembly GCA_045888315.1. Lineage (GTDB taxonomy): Bacteria > Chloroflexota > Anaerolineae > Anaerolineales > UBA11858 > B10-G9. The sequence continues at coordinate 33,521 of JBGCVQ010000106.1, forward strand.
ACAGCTCCAATTTGCTGGAATCCATACTCTTCTGCGAAATAGCCAAAGGACATATGGTCGGTGACCAGCTCTCGGTTCTGAGGTGGAATAGCGGCCACCTGGTCCCGGATCCAGCTGTCGAGGGTTTCCAATTCCAAACGGTATTGAGCCGCGTTTGCCCGATATAGATCGGTGTTATCTGGGTCAATATTCACCAAGGCATCTGCAATATTCTCTGTCCAGACCATCAGGTTGTTGGGGTCAAACCAAACATGGGGATCGATCGAGCCCTGCGCGTGGTCCTGATCCACTTCCTCATGACCCCTGGCAGTGATCACCAGGGGGTCAATTCCCTGGGAGACCTCGATCAAAGCTCCAGGGCTGTCCGCCGCCCCAATCAATTCATCCAGGAATTCTTCCAGCCCAAAACCATTAGAGAAAAGGATATCCGCGCTGGAAACCAGGACCATGTCCTGGGGAGAGGGTTGGTAGGCATGCGGATTCTGCCCGGGTTCGAGCAGCACGGTGACATCGGCGGCATCCCCGGCAATCCTTTTGACCACTTCTCCAATGAAGGTGGTTGTGGCTACGACCTCGGGCCGGCTTCCCTTCTCTTCAGGAGCTCTCACTATCCCAGGCGAACAGGCAGCCAACACAATCCCTACCGTCCATATCAAACCTAGTGTTTTTAGAAATGATCCCTTGGTAAGCATTCCCTAGTTCTCCTCAACCCCTCCGGTATATCAAGAGCAGTTCTGGCAGGTTCCGAACAGCTGAAGCCAGTGCTCATCGACCTGATAACCTGTCAAGCGCTCAATGTCCTTGATGTAATCTGCAATGCCTTCGTTACCTTCCACGATACGCATTTGACCGCAGCCGGTACAGATCAGCAGGTGCTGGTGTCCTTCTAACGCAGGCCAGATAGCATGGCAGCCGCCCGGCTGATGGATCTGCTGGATCAAACCCAGATCATCCATCATCTCCAGGGTGCGGTAAACGCTGGCTATGCCCGGGGGGCTTTCCAGTTCCAGGGATATCTGGTAGATGTCCTGGGGGGTAAGCGGGGTATCGCTGGAAGCGATGATCTCCATCACCTGCAGTCGTGGTTGAGTCACCCGGTAGCCCTGCTGGTGCAGGGCTTTCTTCCAGTTGTCAAGCAGCCGATCCAAGGTTATCGCGGTCATAGGCATTGCCCTTATTGATAATAATTATCATTATCATTTAGAGTATACCACTGCTCTGGCAGCAGTCAAGGAGTGCGCTAAAGGGATGAAAGCCTTTTAAAGGCTTTCATCCCTAGAAATGGTACAAGGTCTCTTAAAAAAGAAAAAAGCCGCACCATAATACAGGTGCGGCTTTTTAGTATTCCCTTACAAATTT
>JBGCVQ010000107.1:0-6813 GCA_045888315.1 Anaerolineales bacterium
GGCTAAAGTGGGATCGACCTATGGTCCTTATTCCCATGAGCTGCGCTCCTTTTTCACCTTGCCTTATTGTGATGCCGCCGACCTGGTTATGCCTTCACTGGTGCTGCCAGCGTTTGGCGGGATCTTCGACCGGGGTTATGATTCCCTGGAGTGGGAATGGCCTCTCTCAACCTGCATCCCGGAAAGCTACCGGGTGGAAGTCGATACCAATCCCAGTTTTTCGGACACCACCTATAACGGAGGCACTGGCAATCCCAGCACGCGCTGGGGCTTTGGCTCAACACCTCCTGCGGCGACCCAATTCTGGTGGCGGATTACACCATATTCTGATGGTGTTTACGGTCCTCCCTCCCTGGCTTATATGTTCTGGACCGATCCAGCCTGCAGTGCCGCATCACTCGTGACCCCGATCCAGGAAAGCCCCCTGGATGATGAAGTCGTCAGTCTGCTGAATCCCATCTTCGTCTGGTCTTACCCCGATACCAGCTGCGCCCCGGAAGGTTTCCATGTCTGGGTGTCTGACACACCTGATATGAGCAACATCGTTCTGGAGGCGAACAATCCTACTATCGCTGCCCTGTCCTTCCAGGCCGGGGTGACCTTCGATGACTGTGGAGAGTATTACTGGCAGGTTGCTGCCATTTCAGATGGTGCCGAAAGTCTGCCCTCGCCGATCCACCGCCTGGTGATCGATTCCGGCAGCTGTGACTGCGCTGCAGGGTCGATCGTGATTCCAGTGCCTGAGTCGCCGGCAATTTTTGAAGTCCTGCCTGACACCAATGCTCATCTTACCTGGTCGAACCCGGGAGGATGCTTCCCGGACGGTGCTGCCGTCGAGATTTCCAATTACAGCGAAAGTGTACAAACCAGTTCTCCGGGTGAATTCGTGGTCGGCTACGATCCACCCGGATTGGATCCTGCCACTCAGTACAACTGGAAGGTAGCCTATTACATCAACGATGGTGAAGACCAGGTCCTGGGAGATTTCTCCAGCAACCGCTTTTTCTTCACAGGTCCTGCATGTGGCTCCCTGGCGGAAGTGGCTGCCCCGGATCTGCTGGGTCCGGCGGATGGCGAGGTGGTAGACACACTGACGCCAATCTTGACCTACGCTCCGGGTGCTCCTGCTTGCATCCCGGACGGCTACCTGCTGCATCTCCATACCATGGCTGATTTCAGCGACCCCAATCTGCTGACGGAGTATTCGATCCCGGCCACAAGGATAGCCACAGATCCCCTGACTGACTGCCAGACCTACTACTGGTCCGTGACCGCTGTCAAGGATGGGGGCTACGGACCTGAGTCCGAGGTGAGGTCCTTCTCGGTGGACGTGGATGGGACCTGCCTGCCCGGCATCCCTGCCCGGGCCATCAAGAACAACTTCTGCCGGACTGGAACCTACCCGGAGTACTTCCCAGCGATCTGGACTTTCGAGACCGGCGACCCCGCTCTGGCTGTGGCCCGCAATCCCTTCTCCACCTATCTGCAGGTGATGGCGCTGGATAAAAAGACCAACCAGCCATTTCAGCCGGTGATCCTGTGCTGGACGCTGTTCAACGCGTTTGAACCAGGCTTCCAACCCTCGGATAATGAGGAGGATGGCAGGACCTGGGATTTCAATGGTCTGCCTGTGCTCAATCCACCCCCCACGCCTACTCCAACTCCGGTTCCCTACTGCGATGCCAAAATGGACGCAAACGCCTGTGCCAATGCAGGAGGAACCTACAACCTCCGCCAGAATTTCTGTGTCTGCCCTTAGCGCTTGAAAGGTTTTGAGAAAAGAAGCCAGCTCCCAAAGAGCTGGCTTCTCTTATTGGGCTGGGCGGAAAGGACACCTGTTTAGCCCGCAACTAATCAGCAGCCAATCTTGTAGTTAAGTTATGAAGAGAATATCGAAAACCCGGCTCCTTGTCTTGCTGATCCTCCTGATCGCCTTGCTTGCTGGCTGCGGCTCCCGCTATCATGAAAGATCAATCGAACGATTGCCAGATGGCTGGACAGAAGCCAGAATGACTTATGATGGGTTGATCCGCTGGTACCGCATCTATCTTCCCGATCCCATGCCAGAGAAAGCTCCCCTGGTTCTTTATCTGCACGGGGGCACCCTGAGCATGAGATCGCTCTTTTCTCCCCTGGCTGACTCCTCGCAAACCTGGTTCGATATCGCTCGGGAGGAGGGAGTTATCCTGGTGGTTCCCAACGGGACCAACCCGGAGAATGGGGATACCTACGGGGACGATCAGGTTTGGAACGATCTCCGGCCTGACCAGGCAGCGGGGCAATCCCGGGTGGATGATGTTGGGTTCCTGCTGGCCTTGCTGGATGCGGTCAGCGCTGAGTACCCCGTGGACCCCAATCGGGTATACGTCACGGGAGCCTCCAATGGGGGCATGATGACCTACCGCATGCTGCTGGAAGCGCCAGAGCGCTTTACTGCCGGGGCAGCTTACATCGCCAACCTGCCTGCTTTCGATGAGCCTTTGCCCACCCCATCCCAGCCGGTGCCGATCATGATCGCCAACGGCACGGAGGACCCACTGATGCCCTATGGGGGTGGGGTCGTGGCCAAGAACCGGGGTGTGGTGATCTCCACCAGGGAGACCGTGGACTGGTGGATCGAGGCTAACCAGGCTGATAGAGATGGAATTCTCACTTTTGATCTCCCGGACTTGAATCCGGAGGACGGCTGCCGGATCAAGGAAGAGGTCTATCCCGCAGGACCTGGCGGAGCGGAGGTTCGGCTGTATATCGTCGAGGGTGGGGGACATACCCTGCCTTCCCTGAAACGGCAGGGCCTGTTCCAGCGTTTAGCCTCCAGGCTGCTGGGTCCAGTTTGCCAGGATGTCGATGGGGTCAGATTGGCCTGGGATTTCTTCTCAGAGGTTTCGTCACAGCTCAGACCCTGAGCTGCCTGGATCGGGATACCAGCCCAGCATACTACCGATCATTTACTGGATTCTTCGCTACGCTCAGAATGACACGAGTGAGAGATTTGAGGTTTGGCATACATGCTTGCCTGACGAACTCCGCCACTTCCACGTACCACCTTGATTTGTCATCCTGAACCGGAGCTTAAGCGAAGGTGAAGGATCCAAGAGGTCTGGGCAAATGGAGGGCCTTGGATCTCACGGCCGACCCGGCCTGCCATCAATCACTCCCTGGATTCTTCGCTGCGCTCAGAATGACAAGAAGGGGAGTATTTCATCTATAATGAAGTCATGACTCACAGGGGGAAACCATGAAAGTGTACTATACCTACATCCTATCCAGTCTCGGGGGGACCCTATATACAGGTGTGACCAATGACATCTGGAGAAGAGTCCTTGAGTATAAACACAAGACTTTTCCTGGATTTACAAGTAAATATGATGTCAATCGGTTGGTTTATTATGAAGAGAGCAATTCGATTTATGAAGCGATCTACCGGGAAAAGCAAATTAAGGGTTGGACTCGCGCCAAGAAGATCCAATTGATTGAATCTATAAATCCGAAGCGGAGGGATCTCGCAGAAGACTGGTATGAGGATCCCTAAAATCTAACATATCAACCTATCCAGCAGCTGGTTGATCGCCGCAATCGCCTGAGGGACGGCGGCGCGTACCGCCGGGCTGAGACCCTCTCCCAGTGTGAAGGCAGCCCCTTCGATCCCGATCAGCACCAGCTCTCCCGGCAGGTCCTCCGGGATCAGCTCCTGCCCCAGGGAGAGGGTCTCGAGCGCGCCCCGGGCGCTGCCCCCGCCAGCAGACTGCCGCCAGCTGTCCAGCTCTGGTCCCCGGATCTGACGCACATGGCCCAACGGGGCGCCGCTCGACACCGCGGCCGTCAGCACGGCCGCGTCCAGCCCGGCGAGAGCGCCCAGCAGATTGATCCCCGGGCTTTCCAGGAGTTGGACCTCTACTCCAGCGCTGGCGTAGTCTCTGCCGTGCTGCTCCTGCCAGCGGCGGGCGATCAGCAGGCCGGCCTGATCATCTCCCGCCATTTCCTGGCCCAATCCCACTACCTTGATTTTCATGGCTGCCAATGGGTTCCTTTTTGGGTTCATCCGTTATTATATAATCATATTGCAGGTATTCTGTTTTCGAACACCTGCGGCAGAGGTCAACACTCCTGCACTCTCACTCAAGGACTGAACCCAGCATGGTTGAAAGACAATCCTTTCACAAGATCCCTTTCTCGCCCAATCGCCAGATGGTTGCGGCATCTTCTGCGGCGTCCCGGCGCTACAATACCATCCACTCCCTGCTGGAAATTGATGTCACTGAACCTCGCAGACTTATCAGAATATATGAGGAACAGACCAGCCGGGATCTGTCCTTTACTGGGTACCTGGTCCGCTGCCTGGCAGAGACCATCAAGGACTTTCCTGAGTTCAATGCCTTCCGAAAGGGAAAAAGTCTCATTCTCCTGGATGATTTGACTATCAGCGTCCTGGTCGAGAGAGAACTGCAGGGAGACCAGGTGCCGGAGCCTGTGGGGATCCAAAAAGCCCAGGAGAAGGACCTTCTGCAGATCCAGCAGGAAATTCGCGCTGCCCAGTCCAATCCCGGCGACCAGCTGGGAGATCTGTCGGGGATGTCCTGGATCCGATTCCTGCCAACCTGGTTGTTGGGAGCTTTCGTTCGTTTGGCTTCCAGGAATATCACACTAGCCGGGCGATATGGCAAAGTCGCTGTGACCGCTGTAGGCATGTTCAGCGCTCCCAGGAATTGGTTGATCCCACTCAGCAGCGCTACAGTCCTGCTCACTGTGGGCGGGATTCATAAAGCCCCGGTCCTGATGGACGGTCAGCTGTCTGAAGCTGAATACCTCCAGGCTACACTTTCATTTGATCATGACCTGATCGACGGCGCCCCTGCCGCACGTTTTGGCAATCGGTTTTCGGGGATTGTCTCCAGCGGGGAGCTGCTGAAAATGGATTTCTGACCCAGGTACTCCAGAAAAGGATGGGATTATGTCAAATCTTTCTGCACTGATCTCCTATATCGACGGTGTCCGGCAGAGAATGGAAGAGGTGGTCGCGGAAACCGATCCCATGGTCGTGCTCTGTCCGGGGTGGACGATCAAGGAAGCCATCGGCCACATCACGGCCTGGGAGATCGTCATCCACAAGGCCATTCTAGCTTACACAGCTGGCGATCCTCCTTTCTTCCTCCATGAGCAGGATTTTGACCGCTTTAACCAGGAAGCAGTCAGCGACAGGTCTGAGTGGACCTTGGAGGAAGTCCTCCAAGAGTGGAAGGATGTCCGGACTGAGCTGCGGAAGACTATCCAGGGTTTGGATGAGAGTGTGCTGGACGAGGAGCTGGTACTACCCTGGGGATCAGAGCGGACCATGGCAGAGCTGATCGAGATCCTCGGTGAGCACGAAAGTGAACACCTGGAAAACATCATCAAAGTGACAGGCTGAGAGAACCATGGATCCAGAAACCAGGCAAGGCGTGGCCGGTTGGGCTATCAAAGGTGTGCTCTTCAAAGCCTTTGTGGGATGTGTGTTGATGCTCAGCGCTGGACGGTGGGATTGGTGGGCAGGTTGGAGCTATGTGGCTATCTTCCTGGCCTTTGACGCTGCTACTGCTCTGGTTGCTATTCCCCGAGACCCGGGTCTGCTGATCGAGCGCTCAGGCGCGGCTCCTGGAGTAAAATCCTGGGATAAGGTCATCATGCCGATAGCTTCGGGTCTGCTGCCGATGTTCAGCTGGATCATCGCTGGATTGAATCAACGCTGGGGCTGGGAAGCTGTGCTGGGCAGGGGGTTGGTGGCTGCTGGCTATACACTCACGATTGCTGGTTACGGACTATTGGTCTGGGCTATGAGCGCCAACAGCTTCTTCTCGCCCATGGTCCGCATCCAGGGGGAACGCGGGCACCGCGTGGCTGATGGCGGACCCTATCGATTTTTCCGCCACCCGGGGTACCTGGGAGCGATCGGCTTTTCACTGGGAGTTCCGCTCCTGCTTGGATCCTGCTGGGCATTGATCCCGGGTGTTTTAGCATCTGGTCTATATGTCCTGCGGACTATTCTGGAGGACAATACACTGGCCGCGGAGCTGCCAGGATATGCAGAATACAGGGAGCGGGTCAAATACCGTCTGATACCCGGGATTTGGTGATGATGAAAATAACAGGGAAGGAAGGCCAGACAGTTCAGATACCATGGAAGGGCGTTGCCAGGCTGCTGATCCTGGTTCCCCTGATGCTGGCGGTCTTGCTGATCTCAGCTGGCAGTTGGAGCTGGTGGGAAGCCTGGGCTTACACGCTGACAGGGACGCTGGTATTGCTGGGCAGCCGGCTCTACATCATCTATAAACAGCCGGATCTTGCCCTGGAGCGCTCCCGGGCTCACGAGTTGGCGGACGTCAAGGAGTGGGATAAGTATCTTATGCCGCTGACCGCCCTGGTAGGCCCGTTTGCGTCCTGGATCGTCGCTGGCCTGGATCACAGACTGGGGTGGACGCCTGATCTTCCCAACTGGATCCAGATCGCGGCTTTGGCATTGATCCAGCTTGGCAGTCTGCTGGGTACCTGGGCCATGGCTGTCAACCGCTTTTTTTCTTCCCAGGTCCGCATCCAATCCGATCGGGGTCAGAAGGTCATTGAGGAAGGCCCATACCGCTTTGTGCGCCATCCTGGTTATGCGGGAGGGCTGGTATCCTGGCTGGCGGCCCCGGTGTTCTTCAGTTCCTGGTGGGTTGCTGTGGTGGCTGTGCTGACCATAGCCGCCTCGGTTGCCCGCACAGCACTGGAGGACCGGGTTCTCCAGGATGAGCTGCCTGGCTACCGGGAATACGCTGAGAAGGTGAGATACAGGCTGAT
>JBGCVQ010000108.1:0-24917 GCA_045888315.1 Anaerolineales bacterium
TCTCTAGCAGTCAGGATGAATGGAAGCTGGTCGAGAGGGTTGGATCAGGTATACAGGCCCCAATCGATCGCTCCGTCTTCCATCATCGATTCATTCCAGAATTCCCGGCCCATATCGATCGTGGTCGGGATCCCCAGCGTTTCCTGGGCTTTTTCGCGGACGGCTTCCATCAGCTGGGGAGCATAAGGGCAGAAAGGCGTGGTCAGGATCATGGTGATGTTGCCTTGACCGTCCTCGATGGCCGCGTTCCTGATCAATCCCAGCTGGACGACGTTCATCCCCAGCTCGGGGTCAACGACCGACTGCAGCGCAATATGCAGTTCTTCAGCCAATCCGCGATCGGTTTTTCCCAATTCCCATTGGTCCACTATCATATTCATCTACCTTTCATTGGGCTTTGATCAGATACCTGCACTGCTTGTCACCATTCAAGATGCACTCTACCCGTTTTGGGCTGGTGTCCGCAAAGCGAGCGATCAGCTCTTCGTCCACGATACAGATCTCCGGGTAGTCCTCCCCAACATGATGATAGGGGCAGCTGGCTTCGACGATATAGTAGTCGCCGTCCTCCTCTTCCAACTCGACCATGAATCCTTCCGCGATCAGTGCTTGCTGGAGGAGCTCCAGGCGCTGCTCAAGATCCAGCTCTTTTAAGTCGATCTGCTCCGTGATATCTCCCGCGATCCCCTGGGCGACTTCCCGGAAAATGTCCCCGATCACCTCATCAGGCAGGTTGGATTTCAGCTGCTGCAGCAAACGCAGGGTCAGCTGAAGATAGCGCTGGGGGAATTGCTCCATACCTTTGGGTGTCAAGCTGTAGACCAGCCGGGGGCGGCCGACGCCATGGCGTTCTTCCTGGGATTCGATCAGCCCTTCCGCTTCGAGCTTATTGACGTGGTGGCGGACCGAGATGGGGTTGATGCCCACCGAATCTGCCAGCTCGTTGACGGTTCTTCTCTGGTTGAGGAGCAATGTGCGTAATACGCGGCTTCGTGTGTTATTACTCATAATAATCTCACCTGTCACAGCAAAGTCTATCATTGAAGCTTCTAGATGTCAATAATTTATATGATAATTATCGTAAATATTGACTTATCGGTCCAACTATGCTACAATTGCGCCTGTTGAAAAAGCCAAGATTTGGCTTGTTATTGGGAAAGATTGGAGCTGTAAAATAATGTCTGAACTGGTTATCAAGAATCTCCATGTCAACGTTGAGGATACTGAAATTCTGAAAGGGGTAGACCTTACCATCAAATCCGGTGAGATCCATGCCGTGATGGGACCAAACGGAACAGGGAAATCCACCCTGGCTTATTCCTTGATGGGGCACCCCAAGTATCAGGTCACGGAAGGTGAAGTCACCCTGGATGGGGTGGATCTGTTTGCGCTGGAGCCTAATGAGCGTTCAGCTCTGGGACTGTTCCTGGCCTTCCAGTACCCGGTTGCTGTTCCTGGCGTTTCCGTTGCGAACTTCCTGCGCACAGCCATCAACGCTCACCGCAAAGCCCAGGATCCGGGGGACAAAGGTATCTCCATCCCTGAGTTTAGAAAGAAGCTCAAGGAGAAATTGGCATTGCTGAAAATGGATGAATCATTTGCCGGCCGGTATCTGAATGATGGTTTTTCCGGCGGGGAGAAAAAGCGGGTAGAGATCCTGCAGATGGCGACCTTGGAGCCTAAATTCTCGATCCTGGACGAGACCGATTCCGGATTGGACATCGATGCATTGAAGATCGTTGCCGATGGCGTCAATACCATCAGCAAGGAAGACCAGGGAGTCCTGGTGATCACACATTACCAGCGCATCTTGAATTACATCAAGCCGGACTTCGTTCATGTCATGTTGAACGGCAGGATTGCCGAGTCCGGCGGTCCCGAGCTTGCTCTCCGGCTGGAAGAACAAGGGTATGAGTGGCTGAGAGAGAAGAACGCAGCCTGATCCACAATTAGCGGTAGGTTCCAACCTGATTTCTGGGAGATTTTCTCATGTCTACTGACGACAAGCTGATTGAAAGCATTGGCGATTACAAGTACGGTTTTAAGGATCCCGAGGTCCACGTCTTCAAGAGCCGCAAAGGCCTGGACGAGAGCATCGTCCGGGAGATCTCTGCCATGAAGGGCGAGCCGGAGTGGATGCTTAAATTTCGGCTGAAGGCTCTGGACCATTTTGAGAAGCGCCCGATCCCAACCTGGGGACCGGATCTCTCCTCTTTGGATCTGGACGACATCTACTATTATGTCAAGCCCATCGATCAGGAAGGCAAATCCTGGGACGATATCCCGGAGTCGATCAAGAACACCTTTGATCGCCTGGGGATCCCGGAAGCGGAGCAGAAATTCCTGGCGGGTGTGGGTGCTCAGTATGAATCGGAAATGGTGTACCACAGCATCCATGAACAGCTTGCAGAACAGGGCGTGATATTCAAGAGTATTGAGAATGGTTTGCGGGATCACCCTGACCTGTTCCGGGAATATTTCGGAACAGTGATCCCCTATACCGACAATAAATTCGCTGCCCTCAACAGTGCAGTTTGGTCTGGGGGTTCGTTTGTCTATATCCCACCGGGATTGAAGGTGGACCTCCCGCTCCAGGCATATTTCCGCCTGAATGTGGCTAATATCGGGCAGTTCGAACGCTCCTTGATCATTGCCGATGAAGGCTCGCAGGTCCATTATGTGGAGGGCTGCACCGCACCGCAGTACACAACGGACTCCTTCCACAGCGGCGTGATCGAGATCGTGGTCAAGAAGAACGCCCGGGTGAGATATACCACGATCCAGAACTGGTCGACCAATGTCTACAATCTGGTCACTCAGCGGGCTCGAGTGGAAGAACACGGCACCATGGAATGGGTGGACGCCAACCTGGGATCGAAGGTCACCATGAAGTATCCTTCCTGCATGCTGATGGGGAAGGGCGCTCACGGGGAGATCCTCTCGATCGCATTCTCTGGGAAAGGGCAGCATCACGACACGGGCGGGAAGGTGATCCACCTGGCCCCCGACACTACCAGCAAGATCATCTCGAAATCGATCAGCAAGGATGGCGGACGAGCTTCCTACCGCGGCTTGATGCGGGTCAACAAAGGCAGCAGCAACGTCAAGTCCAATGTGGTCTGTGATGCTCTGCTGCTGGATGACCATTCCCGGACCGATACCTATCCTTATATCGAGATCGATGAACAGGATGTGACTATCGGGCATGAAGCCTCGGTCTCCAAGATCGAGGAGGAGCAGCTGTTCTATTTGATGAGCAGGGGCCTGAGCGAAGAACAGGCGACCAGTATGGTCGTTTCTGGATTCATTGAGCCGCTGGTGAAAGAGCTGCCGATGGAGTATGCAATAGAAATGAACCGCTTGATCCAGCTTCAAATGGAAGGCTCGATCGGGTGATGAAGGAAAGTTATGGCGAGAAAAGACCCCAATAGGAATTTACCTTTTACGCGTGAGATGACCCAGCTCGATCAGGAACTGCCGGCAGTCCTTAAGGACTACCGGACGGCCTCCTGGGAAGCGGTTCAGGAGACTCCCCTGCCAACTGTTAAAGATGAGGATTGGCGCAGAACACCGCTGGCCAGGTTTGATTTCAATACCGTGGAAGTCGCTAATGGCAAATACGGCCAGGAGCCGCCATCCATCCCGGAGCAAGCCATCCTGTCTGGAGCGATCACTTCCGACAAGCCCCTGGCCGTGCTCCAGGCTTCCGGGATCAGGTTTGAGAACACCTCCCATCTTGAGAAACAGGGAGTGATCTTCAGCAGCCTGACGGATGCTGCCAGGGACCATCCTGAGCTGGTAGGAAAAGTACTGGGGAAGGTTGTCTCCCCCCAGGAAGGTGTCTTTGCAGCTGCTGTGGGAGCCTTCAGCCACCAGGGTATCTTCCTTTATGTGCCGAAAGGGGTGGTTGTAGAAGAGCCGATCTTCGGGTTGGCAATCTCACCGGGTGGTAAATCCGCCCATTTCTTCCAGACCGTGATCTACCTGGAGGAAGGCGCTGCTGCGAATTACCTACAGGAAACGCTTTCCCTTCCGGGATCGGGCAGCTCACCGCTGGCTGGAGAGAACCTGGAAGTGATCGTAGGTCCCAGTGCCAAGCTGCAGATCACTGAATTGGAGAACTATGGAGAGGATGTGTGGAGCTTTGGTCACAAGCGGGCCAAGGTGGAAAGGGATGGTCGGCTGGAGTGGGAGATCGGCGCTTTAGGTGCTCAGCTCTCTAAGCACTTTGTGACCATTGACTTGATCGGGACAGGCGCGGAAGGCAGGGTTTCCGGGATCTTATTTACCGATGGGGACCAGCATCTGACCTACAACACCATGCAGCGCCACCTCGCTCCCCGGACCACCAGCGACTTGCTGTTCAAAGGAGCGCTTACTGGGAGCAGCCGGACGGTGTGGCGGGGCATGATCTATGTCGCGGAAGGCGCGCGGTTCATCGATGGCTACCAGGCAAACCGCAATTTGGTCCTGGATCCGGACGCCAGGTCAGACTCTATCCCAGGCTTGGAGATCCTCAACAATGATGTCCGCTGCACCCATGGATCCACTGTGGGCAAGATTGACCAGGAGGAGCTCTTCTACCTGCTTTCGCGAGGTATAACCCGCGACCAGGCAGAACAGCTGATCATCCAGGGCTTCTTCAATGATGTCATCGTGCGCTTTTCCATCCCTGAAGTGGGTGAATTGTTCTGGGATCGGATCAAAAACCGCTTGCTTAGTAGAGGATGAGGGCTAGAGGTATTCCCTTTTCGGGGAAGCCTGATAGAATTGTCTTGTTAACATTTCGATTTTGGAGGCAATTTTGACAACAATTCCTTTTTCCGAACCGCCCGAAAACGATAAGGATTACGAGATCGGCGATCATGTGGAGGTTCTTTGCGACCATGATCATGAGGACGATCGTGTCCGAGATTGGTTAGAAGGTGTGGTTGTTAAAAAAGGGCATAAAAAAGTTGCCGTTCAGTTCCATAAGAATGTCTACCTGACCGATGGCTGGATGGTACCGGATCGGGTACTGTGGTGTACCGTTGGATCCCATAACATTCGCAGGCCTGTAAAAAGACGCCGCGCAAAATCATAATTCCCACGACACCCCCACCGGGTGGCCGAGGAGCTCCGCAGATGGCTTCGAAAGCAACATCAAGTATTGAGGACCGCCATATCAGGGATGATTTTCCCATTTTGAAGCGAGAAGTGCGGCCCGGCATCCCCCTGATTTATCTCGATTCAGCAGCCACCAGCCAGAAACCGATTCCGGTGCTGGAGGCTATGGACCGCTATTACCGGGAAATCAATGCCAATATCCACCGCGGGATCCACGCCCTGGCTGAAGAGGCAACAGAAGCTTATGAAAGCGCCCGCCGGCGGATCGCTGCCTTTATCAACGCCCCTTCTTCGGAAGAGCTGATCTTTACCCGCAACACCACTGAATCCATCAATCTTGTTGCCAATGCCTGGGGCCGGAAATATCTCCAGGCCGGCGACCTGGTCCTGCTGACCGAGATGGAACATCATTCCAACCTGGTGCCCTGGCAGCTGCTGGCGGAGCAGCTCGATCTGCGCCTGGAGTTCATCCCGGTCACCTCTCAAGGCTTGCTTGATCTGGACCAATACCAGCGCTTGCTTTCCCTCGAGCCAAAACTTGTTTCCCTGACCCACATGTCGAATGTGCTGGGCACGATCAATCCCCTGGAGGAGATCCTTCCGGCTGCCAAAGCCGCGGGAGCGGTAACCCTGGTGGATGGGGCTCAGTCAGTTCCTCATTTTCCGGTTGACCTCTCCCAGCTGCAGGCGGACTTCTACGCCTTTTCAGCCCATAAGATGCTCGGTCCAACCGGGATCGGGGCCCTGTACGGGAAGAAAGAACTGCTGGAGAGTATGCCGCCCTTCCTGGGGGGAGGGGAAATGATCAAGCGTGTAGAACTGCGGTCATTCACCGCCAATGACCTGCCGCACAAGTTCGAAGCCGGCACACCGGCCATTGCTGAAGCGATCGGATTTGGGGCAGCGGTGGATTACCTGACAGGGATCGGGATGTCAGAGATCGAAAAGCAGGAGAAAAGGATCACAGGCTACGCCCTGGAAAGGCTCTCCATGATCCCTGAATTGGAGATCCTTGGACCTGGAATTGAGGAGAAAGGCGGAGTGATCTCCTTTGCTGTAAAAGGCATCCACGCCCACGATGTCGCCCAGGTGCTTGACAGTGTTGGGATCGCGGTCCGGGCCGGCCACCATTGCGCCCAGCCCCTGCATACCCGCTATGACCTGCCGGCAACGTCCCGGGCCAGCTTTTACCTTTATAATACCGAAGATGAGGTTGATCGCCTGGTTGAGGGGATCGATAAAGCCAAAGCTATTTTCGCCTGATCGGAACTTGAGGTCGTCTTATGGAAGATTTCTACCGGGAATTGATCATCGAGCGCTATAAATCTCCCCGCTTTCGGGGCACCCTGGACCCCCATGATTTCAGCTATGAGGATGACAATCCTGCTTGTGGGGACCACATCCAGATCGATGTCCGATTGAACGAGGATGGTGTGGTCAGCGAAGCCCTGTTCAGCGGTCAGGGCTGCGCGATCTCCCAGGCATCGGCCGATCTGCTCCTGGAATCGATCATCGGAAAGACGGTGGAGGAGATCAAGGAACTGGATAAGGATGATGTCCTGGAGAATCTGGGTATCGAGCTGGGACCAGTCCGCCTGAAATGCGCCCTGCTGCCGCTGAAAGTCCTCAAGGCTGGTGTATACGGTCTGGGCGAGGATGACGCAGCGGAGTAAATGACCCCAGGAGAAGGACGCTCGACCTGAACCTCACAGAGATGCTGAGGTTCTTTTTTTATCCTTGATGGACAGGTCTTAACTATTTTGTAATAATCTGCTGATTGGCTGCCAGCCGGTTTGGTTTACAATCGGATAAGATGACCTGCTTCGATCCAGTGATAGGGATCCAATAAGGTATAATCCAGAAAGGATTTAAGGAGAACGGAGATGCCGTTTATCATCGGTGAGAATGTCGGGCCTTATCGCCTGATCGAAAAGCTTGGGAAAGGGGGAATGGCGACAGTATATAAAGCCTACCATCCCAGCCTGGATCGCTATGTGGCTATTAAGGCCCTCCACCCGGCATTCATGGAACATCCCGGTTTCATTGACCGTTTCAACCGGGAAGCGAAAGTGGTAGCCAAGCTTGAGCATCCCAATATCGTTCCCATTTATGACTATTCCGAGCACGAAGACCGCCCCTACCTGGTATTGAAATATGTTCGGGGCGAGACCTTGAAAGCCCGACTGGAAAAATCCAAGCTTACTTACAAGGAAAGCAGGCATATTTTCAGGGTGATCTCATCTGCCCTGGCTTATGCCCATAAGCAGGGCGTTCTGCACCGCGATGTCAAGCCCTCCAACGTGCTCCTGGACAAAGCAGGAGGTATTTACCTGGCGGACTTCGGCTTGGCCAGGATCGCAGAGACCAGCCAGACGACCCTCTCAGGGCAGATGATGATGGGAACGCCCCATTATATCTCCCCGGAACAAGCCAAGGGATTGGGAGACCTTGATGCCAGGACAGACATCTATTCGCTGGGTGTGATGATGTATGAACTGCTGGTAGGCGAGGTACCCTTCCAGGCTGACACACCTTTCTCTGTCATCCACGATCATATCTACAGTCCGCTGCCGCTGCCCCGGGATATGAATCCAGAATTGACCGATGAGATGCAGCGTGCACTGTTAAAAGCCCTGGCAAAGAAGAAAGAAGACCGCTTTGCGAACGTCCCCGAGATGATGACCGTTTTCTTGCAGGCCTTCGATGGCTTGATCAAGGAACACCCTTCTGAGGGGGAAGCACCGACTGTGGTATTAGACACCGATGCCCGGCGCACTGAGGCTCTTAAGCGCGCCAAGGCCAGCCAGGAAGCGGCTGAAGCCGCCCTGCCTGAACCTGCGGTGGAGCCCGAAGGCGGAAAGAAGCGCATCCCGGGTTGGATCGGCTGGCTGCTGATCCCTGCCCTGGTGGTGTTCTGCCTGGCTGGATTGGTCTTCCGGGATGCCCGCAGTGTTCCCGGTCCCGATTTGATCTCTCCCGAGACCCTCACCCAGGAAGCTGGAAATGCTTCTTCACAGGTGAATGGAGAGGTGCAGGCGCTGATCGCCCAGATCCGGGATAACCCCGGGGATTATTTCCTCCGCTATAAGCTGGGAGTGGCCTACCTGGATGCTGGAAGGCCGCAGCTGGCCAGGGAGGCTTTCCAGAAAGCCTACCAACTTGCAGAAGGCAATCCCCAGATCATCCTGGACCTCGGTGATCGTTTGACTGATATCAATATTTGGACCTACGCCGCTTACAGCTATCTGAAGGTAGAGCAGTTGGGCTCCCCGATTTCAGCAGATGAGCTGAGCATGAAAATACGCGAAGCTATGTATCATGCGGCTTTCGAGGAGAACTCGCTGGAGATCCTGCGCAACAACCCGGAGATCGACCCTGATCCGGATCTGCTGCGGTTGATGGAATCCCGCAGGGCGCTGCTGACGGATCGTGTGGATCTGGCGGATGAGCTGGTCAATCAGGTGATGACCGACCGGCCTGATCTGCTGGAAGCATACCTTCTTAAATCCGATATCCTGTTCGAACAGGAAAATTACGATCAAGCGCGGGATATCCTTCTGGAGCTGGAGGCTAAAGGCAACTTGCCGGCCTGGATCCAGGGAGAGCTGGGTTTGCAGCCGGAGTAAATTCGATAAGTTTGAGGAGAGGATCAATGCGGAGACCGTGTGTGGCAGGAAATTGGAAAATGCATAAAACTGTCTCAGAGGCGGAAGCCCTGGTGCAGGAGATGCTGCCTGGCTTGAACGCGATCAGCGAAGTGGACAACCTGATCTGCCCGGCATTTACCGCTTTGGACAGAGTGGCATCCTTATTGGCTGATTCGAAAATCGGCCTGGGGGCTCAGAATCTATTCTGGGAGGAAGAGGGCGCCTATACCGGGGAGATATCGCCCCTGATGCTGGCCGAACTGGTCGAATATGTCATCATCGGACATTCTGAGCGGCGGGCTTATTTCCAGGATACAGATGAGGCGGTAAACAAGAAGGTCAAAGCCGCCCTGGCCGCCGGAATAAAGCCTATCCTTTGTGTTGGTGAGACCCTGGAAGAGAACGAGGCTGGCAGGACCGGTGAAGTGGTTAAGCGGCAGTTGGGCGCTGCCCTGAAGGGTGTCCTGGAAGAAGATCTTGCTATGCTGATCGTGGCTTATGAACCGGTGTGGGCCATCGGCACCGGTAAGGCCGCAACGCCGGAAGGTGCCAACCAGGTCATCAAGGACCATATCAGGGATGAACTGGCTGCGATGTACTCTCCCTCAGCTGCCGGTGACATCCGGATCCTCTATGGAGGCTCTGTCAAGCCGGGCAATGCCAGGGATTTCTTCCAGCAGCCGGATATTGACGGGGCCCTGGTCGGGGGCGCCAGCTTGAAGGCAGAGGACTTCATCAAGATCACCGAAGCGGCCGTTTGACCGCTGGTTCAGTGGAGAAAAATTGAAAAGAGGCTTCCGAATGTGGGAAGCCTCTTTGTGTATTGCAACTCGATCAGCCGGTGCCAAACTGACGGTCGCCGGCGTCTCCCAATCCCGGCAGGATATAACCGTGGTCGTTGAGTTGCTCATCGATCACAGCCAGATGGAGCGGGACATCCGGGTGGGCGCTCTGCATGGCTTCGACTCCTTCTGGGGCTGCCAGAATGCCAACAAACTTGATCTTGCTCACACCCCATTCCTTGAGGATGTCCACCGTGGCTACCGCCGATCCCCCGGTGGCTAGCATGGGATCGAGCACCAGGCAGACGGAGACGGTTGGCTCCACCGGCAGCTTGTTGTAATACTGGACCGGCTGCAGTGTTCGCTCATCCCTGTACAGGCCTATATGCCAGACCTCCGCTGTCGGCATCAGCCCCCAGATGCCTTCAACCATACCCAGTCCCGATCTCAGGATCGGGACCAGTCCGATCTGCTGTTTCAATTCCTTTCCGTCAGCTTCAGCCAGGGGTGTGGTCACTCTGAGAGGGGATACTTCCAGGTCAGCTGTTGCCTCATACGCCAGCAGGGCAGAGATCTCCCGGATCAGCTCCCGGAACTTCTTTGGTTCAGTCTCCTTGTCGCGTAAGCGGGTGAGTTTATGGGCAACAAGCGGGTGTTTGGATTCATAGATATTGCTCATGGTGTTCTTCCTCGAGCGGTCCTGGTGTCTGTTAGTGGTGCTCCTGTACTAGGCTGATTATATCCTGAGAGGGAGGATGATACCCCACAATCCTTCGCATTTATTGGGTACTTCGGTATAATCTTAGGCATGACTGACGAACAACCTGATCGCTTGGTGGGATCCGATCCCGGTCCGAGCGACAATCTCGATCACGCGCTGCGGCCCCAATCGATTCACGGCATGGTTGGGCAGGATTCAGTGCGTGAAAATCTGGAGATCCTTATCTCAGCGGCCCAGCACCGCCAGGAAGCCCTGGACCATGTGTTGTTCTACGGCCCGCCTGGATTGGGAAAAACGACCCTGGCCCATATCCTGGCCAATGAGATGACTGTGAATATCAAGATCACTTCCGGACCCGCCGTGGAAAGAGCAGGGGATCTGGCTGCGATCCTGACCAATCTCAACCAGGGCGATATCCTGTTCATCGACGAGATACACCGCTTGGGCAGGGCGGTGGAGGAAGTCCTTTATCCAGCGATGGAGGACTATTCACTGGATATCGTCATCGGCAAGGGGCCGTCTGCCCGTTCTGTGCGCCTCAAGCTGCCCCGCTTTACGATCGTCGGAGCGACCACCAGGCTGGCCCTGGTCACAGCTCCCCTGCGAGCCAGGTTCGGTGCGGTCTATCGTCTGGATTACTATACCCCGGATGCCATCCAGGAGATCATTCAGCAGGCTGCTGAACAGCTCGAGGTTCCCTTCGAGATTCTGGGGATCAGCGAGATCGCTTCCAGGTCAAGAGGGACTCCCCGGGTGGCTCTCAGGCTGCTGCGGCGAGTCCGCGATTACGCGCAGGTGAGAGGCGACGGCAGGATCACCGAGGAGATAGCCCGCCAGGCTCTGGAGCTCCTGAATATCGATTCCCGCGGGCTGGATACCATGGACCGCCGGGTATTGCAGGCGATCGTCATCAAATACCAGGGGGGTCCGGTGGGACTGAAGACCATCGCTGCCTCGATCCGGGAGGATCCGGACACGATCATGGATGTCGTAGAGCCTTATCTGCTGCAGCTGGGTTTCCTCCAGCGCACATCCCAGGGCAGAGTAGCCACGGAGCAGGCTTACCTGCACCTGGGCTTGGAACCCCCCACGGACGCAGTCCAACCCAGATTGATCAATTAGTGAGCTGATATGGATTTATCGAACTTGGCCCGTATAGCGGCTGTCTTTGGTGTTGTCCTGCTGGTGCTTGCGGGGATCCTTTACTTGCTGGACCGTCTGGATATCCCTCTCGGCAATCTCCCAGGAGATATCAAGTTCCAGCGGGGTAACTTCACCTGCGCGGTGCCGCTGGTTTCTGGGTTGATCATCTCTGTCGTGCTCACTTTGCTGCTCAACCTGATCCTCTATTTCATCAATAAGTGAAAGAAGTGATTCTTGAAGACCTCTGATTTCTTCTACCAGCTTCCAAAGGAGTTTATTGCCCAGCATCCAGCTTCCCCGCGGGATTCTTCGCGGCTTCTGGTCTATGACCGCTCCAGTGGAGAAGTGGAGCACAGGATCTTCTCTGAGCTGGTGGAGCTCTTGGAACCGGAGGATCTGCTGGTTCTCAATCAAACCCGGGTCATCCGCGCCAGGCTGTTTGGCAAGAAGGACCCTAGCGGAGGAAAGGTGGAGCTGCTGCTGCTCCGGGAGAAGCAGCCCGGACACTGGGAAGCCTTGGTGGGCGGCAAAGGGATCAAACCTGGAACGAGGATCCAGGTGGATGGCGGACCTCGGGCTGTCGTCGAAGACGACCTGGGAAGATCGCTCCGGCTGCTGCGTTTCCTGGATCCTATTGATGAATTGATCGACCAGATCGGAAACGTTCCCTTGCCGCCCTACATCCACGAGCCCTTGGACGAACCAGAGCGCTACCAGACCATCTATGCCCAGGAAGCAGGCTCCGCTGCGGCTCCAACGGCAGGGCTGCATTTCACACAGGGACTTCTGGATAAAATCCGGCACAAAGGAGTTGGGATTGCCGAGGTCACCCTGCACATCGGCCTGGACACTTTCGCTCCTGTTCACGAACAGGATCCGAAGGACCACCACATCCATACGGAATGGTGCCGCCTGGGGAAGGCTGAGGCAGACTTGATCAACAGCACCAGAGCCGATGGGGGAAGGATCATCGCTGTCGGGACCACGTCGGTGAGGACCCTGGAAACGGCAGCACTGCACTCGGGGGGGAAAGCCCAATTAAGCCCTTTCGAAGGCCCAACAGATCTCTATATCCTGCCAGGCTTCGAATTCAAGGTCGTGGATTGTCTGCTGACCAACTTCCATTTGCCGGAATCAACACTGCTGATGATGGTCAGCGCCTTCATGGGCCGGGAGGAGATCCTTTCCCTGTACGAACTTGCCAAACAAAGTAAATATCGTTTCTATTCCTTTGGCGATGCCATGCTGATCCTGTAGCATTTATTAAAGGAGAAAGATTGGACAGTAAACGAAAGATCACACCTGCAGGCCTCATCAATCTCTTTTCGGTGTATTTGATCTGGGGCAGCACTTACCTCGCCATCCGGGTCGGGATCAGGGAAGGTTCCGGCTTCCAACCTTTTTGGTTCGGTGCGCTGAGAGTGCTGGTTGCCGGGACCTTGCTGGTTCTGTGGGGTGTTCTGCGCAAGAAGCAGGTCATTCCCAGCCGGAGCGACTTGCTGATCCTGGCGGCTTCGGGCTTACTGTTGTGGATTGGGGGGAACGGCCTGGTGATCCTTGCCGAGCGAAGGTTGGATTCCGGTCTGGCAGCACTGATCGTCGCCAGCACCCCGATCTGGGTTGCCCTTTTTGAATCCATCCTGGATCAAAAACTGCCTTCCCCGATCCTGGTGATCTCCCTGGTGACTGGTTTCGGGGGAATTGTCATTCTCAGCTATCCACTGCTGTCATCCGGAGTCCAGGCAGATATCCTTTCCATCCTAGCGTTGCTGGCAGCCAGCTTCAGCTGGTCCAGCGGCCTGGTACTTCAATCCAGGAAACCTGTCAGTGTCAGCCGCAGTGTGAGTTCAGGATACCAGCAGCTTTTCGGAGGTGTGTTCTTTACTCTGATCGCCCTGGCGGTCCGGGAACCCCTCCCAACACCGACCGGGGAAGCCTGGCTGGCCTGGGGCTACCTGGTGGTATTTGGATCGCTGATCGCCTTCACCTCGTTTGTCAGCGCCTTACAGCTCCTGCCTGCCAGCCTGGTGACCACTTACGCATATGTCAATCCTGTGATAGCCGTCCTGCTGGGTTGGCTGATCTTGCGGGAGCCGATCACCAGCTGGACGGTTACTGGTGGTCTGTTCGTTCTGGCTGGTGTGACAGGCATCTATTGGGTTAATAATCGCCCTGAGAAGAGTCAACCAGTGTCTGATCGAGTTTGAGGGAGCTGGTCCATTGCTAACTAGCTCGGTACGGTATAATCGAAGGCACTGAAAGAGCGAGAACCAGGAGCCGGTATGCGCGCTGTAGAGATCATTATAAAAAAGAGAGATGGGAAAGAACTCAGCCGTCAGGAAATTGAATTCTTCGTTCAAGGGATTACAGACGGGTCCATTCCCGATTATCAGATTACTGCCTGGGCGATGGCCGTGGTGTTGAATGGGATGACACCGCAGGAAACCACCGATCTGACTATGGCTATGGTCCAGTCGGGTGAAACCCTGGATCTGTCAGCAGCAGTTCCCCTGGCAGTGGACAAGCACTCCAGCGGAGGAGTGGGGGACAAGACCACACTGGTGGTAGAGCCCCTGGTAGCTGCCTGCGGCTTGCCTGTGGGGAAAATGTCCGGCCGCGGGTTGGGTTTCACCGGAGGAACACTGGACAAAATGGAATCCATTCCTGGTTTTCGAGTAGACCTCAGCCAGGAGGAGTTCTTAGAACAATTGCGTGAAATAGGATTAGTTCTGGCAGGCCAAACCGCTGACCTGGCGCCTGCTGATGGTATACTCTACGCTCTGCGGGATGTCTCTGGTACCGTGGATTCCATACCCTTGATAGCATCTTCGATCATGAGCAAGAAGATCTCTGCTGGCGCGCAAGCAATCGTGCTGGATGTTAAAATTGGACTCGGAGCGTTTATGGAAACCCTGGATTCGGCCAGAGAACTAGCGCATTTTATGGTCAAAATTGCTCACCTGGCAGGCCGAAAGGCGACCGCATTGATTTCGGACATGAACCAGCCATTGGGTATTGCTGTAGGCAATAGCCTGGAAGTGAAGGAAGCCATTGATACTCTACAGGGAAATGGACCCAAGAGTTTTCTTGAGCACTGCCTTGATGTGACCGAACAGATGTTGATCCTCGGTGAAAAGGCCAGTACCGAGGCAGAAGCGCGGAAAATGGCTCTGCAAGCATTGGATAAAGGGTTAGCCTGGGAGCGTTTCCGGCAATTAGTACGAGCTCAGGGGGGAGACGTCAGTTTTGTGGAAAAACCTGAGAAATTTCCAAAAGCGCCTGTGGTTAAAAAGGTTGCTGCCCCCCAATCTGGATATCTGAGCCAGATTAATGCGCGAGAAGTCGGTGAAGCCTCTGTTTGCCTCGGAGCTGGAAGGGTCAGGAAAGGCGAAGCGATCGATCACCGGGTTGGGATTGAGGTCCTGCATGAGGTTGGGGATCAGCTCGAAAAAGGTGATGACCTGTTTATTATTCACGCTGCATCAGAGAAAGATTTCGATGATATCGGGCAGCTGGTTCTTGAAGCCCATCAATGGAGCGATGACCCTGTCGACCCCCTGCCGCTGGTCTACGATCTCATCCGCTGATCAGGCTGTCCTGGAGATCCTGCAGGAATTGAGAAGGATTGTGCCTGTATCGATCCAGAGGGATCTCGCCCTTCATTAATGAGGTCAGCGTTCTCGTCAGGAATTGATTGACTGGAGCAGGGCAGCCCGTTCTTTCCCCAGCCCGGATCACAGCCCCGTTCAGCTGATCGACCTCGCTCTTTCCCCGGCCGCTGTACAGGTCAATATGGAAGGATGGCATTTTTTCCCCTCTTCCACCTCCTACCTGCCAGGAGAGGAGAGGCTGGGAGATAGCTGGGGGGAGCCAGCGAACCACACCGGCCAAGACCCTGACAGGGACACCAGGGAGATTTAGGGGGGATACACCCAGTTCCCGCATCACTCTCAGGGCTTCCCTGATCTGCTGCAGTTCGACTTTGAACAGCCCTTTGTCGGAGTAGATCTCCTCGGTTGTTAGATCCAGAATGGCAGAGCTGGCGTTGCCCAGCAAGTTGGTTAGCAGCTTGGACCACTTCATGGCGTCTGCCCGGCGGTAATAACGGCAGGTCAGATCAGCCTCGTTGAATATCTCAAGCAGGTCCTTTACGAGGGGATGTGTGCCGGCAATTCCCATTCCCCGCTTCTTTCGGACAACGATCTCGCCTTTCTGGATCCGGTCCACTGCACTGGTGACAGTGCCGGGAATGACCAATTCTTCTCCCACAGCACCTGCCAGGATTCCTTCGCTCTCAACCCCGTTCTGGAGGCAGAGCAGGGGAGGAAGCAGGTCTTTTGCCCTGACCAGGTCTGGGAGGATGGATTCCAAATGGTAGGTTTTCAAAGCCAGGATACCCAGTGTGAATTCCTGGCCGCGAATCTTCTGGAGGTCGCCCAAGAATGAAATATCCGGGATAGAGATCACCTGGTCCTCGATTTCCATCCTCAAGCCTCGGTCCCTGAGCTCCGGGATATCCTTTTCCCTCTCCAGAAAAACGACTTCGCTGCCCTGGCGCGCTAATGACGCACCGAGGTAGGTGCCAATTGCTCCTGCTCCGAATATCAGAAAGCGATTGTCCGTCATTTCCAAGCAGCTGCTTCAGGATCCTGATAAGTGATCGGTATTGTTGTGCTCCAGGATGATCCAGTTGCCGTTCTCTGGCTCATAGCGGACCTTGGTAAAGCCGGTATTGGAAAAGTCGAAGTTGGGCCCCTGGAAATTCGGCTGAGGCACGATACCTGCCAGGGCGTGCATCAGCATGTTCAATAAACCTCCATGGGAGATGATCAGGTACTGGCCGGGCGGATTGGTCATCAGGCTGTTCAGAGCGCTGCCTGCCCGCAGATACAGTTCCCACTGGCTTTCGCCAGTATCAGCTATGGGTTCATAGAGGTGGATGAATGGGGGCGGTGGTATGACCTCGAGTGCTTTTTCGTGAAGCAACCCTGCCAGCTTTCCGTTATCGCGTTCTTTCCAGACCTCATCACAGGAGATCTCAAAACCCAATTCCCTGGAGAGGATATCCGCGGTTTGCTTGGCGCGGGCCAGCGGACTGGCAAAAGCATGGTCTATCTTGAGTCCCCCGGCTTTCCAGGTTGCTGCCAGGCGTTCAACCTGCCGGACACCCTGGTCTGTGAGGGGAAAGTCCGCCTGGCCCTGATGGCGTTTTTCTGCGTTCCCGATCGATTCCCCATGCCGCAGGAAGATCAAAGACAAATGTTGAGACTGATCCTTTTTTCGTGGCATAAACGCTGATGTTAATCCTCTACCTTGTCCACTCCGGGCTCTCCCCAGGAGGGTGTTCCATTCAAGAAATCTTGACCGGTCAGCCTGCTTTTCCCTGCTAGTTGCAGTTCTTCCAATACCAGGATCCCCTCTCCTGTGCCTACTGCTGGCAGCCCTTCATATCTACTAAACACGCCCGCACCGGGTGAAGTTACGATTACAGCCCGGGCAAAGTGAATCAGCAGGCGGGATCCCTGCCAGTAGGTATAAGTCCCCGGCCAGGGATTGAATGCCCTTACTTTGCGAGCCAGCTCTTGGGCGGATGCCCGGAAATCCAACTCTCCGGCTTTTTTGGTCAGCATGCTGGCGTAGGTCGCCTGGCTGCTGTCCTGGGGTTGGGGTGTGATCTCTCCCCGCAGGTAGGGAGGGATGGTCCTTACCAGCAGATCTCCTCCCAGTTGGGCCAGGGTGTTGAATAAGGAGCCGGCGGTTTCCTGGGGTCCGATCGCCACCTTCTTCTGGGTGATGACCGGTCCATCATCCAGGCCGGGTCCCATTTTCATGATCGTCGCCCCGCTCCACTCATCCCCGGCAAGAATGGCTGCGTTGATGGGTGCAGCGCCTCTCCAGCGAGGGAGCAGGGAAGCGTGGACGTTCAAGCATCCGGCTTCGGGAAGGTCCAATATCTGGCCGCCGAGGATCTGACCGAATGCAGCCACGCAGATCAAGTCCGGATCCCAATCCTGGAGCTGAGACAGAGCGGATGGGCTATTGACATCCTGGGGCTGATAGATATCCAAACCCAATCCCTGGGCCGCTTCCTTGACAGGTGTTGGAACAAGCTGCCTGCCCCGACCAGCCGGGCGGTCCGGCTGAGTGATCACCCCAACCAGGTGGAATTCCGCTGCTAATTTTTCAAGGCTGGGAACGGCAAAGTCAGGCGTGCCCATGAAGACGATGCGAGTGGCCATACACCGATTTTAACATAGCCGGGGTGATCCATGTTTCAATTGGATGAGAGCGATGGTTGCTGGGAGAGGATCTCAGTTGGAGGCAGTGGGTTTACCAACAGCTACCTGGTCTCGACCGCGCTCTTTTGCCCGGTAGAGGGCGCGGTCGGCGATCACTACCAATTCGTCCGCGTCGGTTGTGTGATCCGGGATGGTGGCAATGCCCTGGGAGATGGTAGGCTTGGGAATGGTCTGCCCTTCCACATCAAACAGCGGGAGTTCTGATAGCGTGCGCCGGATGCGGTTGGCGACCATGTTGGCCTGGGTGACAGTCGCGTTGGGCAGTACGATCCCAAATTCCTCTCCTCCCCAGCGTCCAACGGTGTCAGTTTTCTTGATGTGGGACTGGATGTCTTGCACGGTCATGCGCAGAACCTGATCGCCGATGATATGTCCATAGGTGTCGTTGTAAACCTTGAAGTGGTCGATGTCCAGCATGATCAAGGAGAGGGGGATCATATTGGTGATGGCTTTTTCCCTTTCCTGGTAGAGGGTCTCGATGAAATGATTGTGGTTGCTCACGCCGGTCAGAGAATCAAGGCGCGCCTGGCGGGTGACTTCCAGGTAATGGCGGGCATTCTGGATGCTCAATACCGCCTGCTGGCTGATCTGTTCGATCAAGAGCTGATCCGTTTCATTGAACATATAAGGCTCGTAGCTGGTCACCGCCAGGAGGCCGATCAGCTCATCATCAGCCATCATGGGTACACCCAGCCAGGATCGCGAAAGGCGTTTCTCGCCAACCATGATCGGCTTGAGGCCGAGATCGTTCATTTCCTTGCGCAGGTCCTTGATGAGCAGTGGTTTCTTATGTTCCACCACCCAGCTTGAGATCCCCTGGCTGGCATCGACTTGTGTTCCGGGATAACGTTTTCCCCGATCGTAGAGGATCTTGATATCCATCTGGTTCGTCTCTGCCATGTAAAGCGCTACAAAATAGGCATCGCTGGCGATCACCTTGGAGAGCTGATTGTAGATCAAGTCCAGCAGATCATCGATATGCAAGGTGCTGGTGATCGCCTTGCCAATCTCATAAAGGACGGCGAGCCGATCCGCCTGGTCCTTGAGACTCTTGTTGAGCGTGTGGGTTTCAGTGTTGTCGTGGAATATGATCGTATAGCCGACCAGGATATCCCTGGCGTCAGTCAGCGGGATCTGGTTCAGAACGAAGATCTTCCTGCTCTCTCCCTGGCCGATGGTAATGACCTTCACCGGGGTTTTCCCGTCCTTGGAGTTGGTGATCCAGTCCGAGAGATCAGAGAGGACTTCCGTCACAGTTTTCCCCACCACGTGTTCGAGCTGAGAGCCAAGGATCCTTTCTGCAGCCGGGTTGAGGTCAACGATCCGGTCTTCGAGATCGACCACGATGATCCCATCCCGCATGTTCTCGATGGTCGTGTCGCGGGCGATGGGGACGATGTTCAAGAACTGGTGGAAATAGAGCACATAGCCGATGATCAAACCGGTAAAGACAAAGCCCAGGGAAGTTAGGTTGATCAAGGGAAATGGATTGGATCCAGTGAGGGTGTAGTAGTTGACCACACCTGGGATCAGTCCGGCAAGGATGATCAGCAGGATCTGCTGGCGCAAGGTCCGGGGGGTCTTGTAGTAAAACTGGATCAGGGCAACCAATCCCGCCAGGTAGAGAGCGTGAGAGTAGACTGCGTTGACCCAGAACCAGGGACCGAAATCCTGGACCAGCACCGAAACACCCTGGATGATGGCCAGGCTGGGTTTGTCCCACAGCAGATGATGGAGGTTGTTGGTGAATGCCAGGATGATGGTAGCGACGGGAACCCAGGAGAAGATCAAAAAGTAAGTTGAGGTCCTCAGTTGGGTGTGGTTGGCATACCGGAGGCAGAACAAGAGCCAAAAAACAGTCACGAAGGCGATGCCCAGGAACTGCAATTTCAACCAGAACAGCTTCCCGTCCAGTCCGGGGGAGAGCACTTCCGCAGTGATCCCAAGGCACCAGATGAATATCGAAGCGAACATCATGCCCAGCGAGACTGCGGCAGAAGAGGATCGCTGCTTATAAAGGCGGATCGTTGCCAGCAGGGAGAGCAAGCCTGCAAGTCCAGAAGGTATCAGCGAAAGCGAGAACTGTAGATCTGCCATAATTATAAGACTACCATAATGAGCGTGGTCATGCTCCTGATTTTGATTTTGCCCGGCCGGCTGGGGGGAGCGAGAGCTCAAAATAGAAAGTCGCTCCACTCCCTTGCTTGGCTTCAGTCCAGATCTCGCCGCCGTGTTTGTTGATGATGATTTTCGCAATCGCCAGGCCAACACCCGATCCCTGGTCATCCGCATCACCGTGCAGTTTTCCAAAGGTCCGGAAGACCTCGTCCTGGTCTTTCATCTTGAACCCGATGCCGTTATCCCGCACAAAGTAAACCACTTTGCCAGGAGATTCAGAGGGTTGAGTTCCGACGGTGATCTCTGGATCGTCCACCTTCTGGGTATACTTAATGGCATTTCCGATCAGGTTTGAGAATACACGCTCCAACATCTCAGGATCGGCCTGGCAGGGAGGGAGATCCTTGACCTTGGCTTTGATATTGTGCTCTTTGATGTCCCTGGAAAATGCTTTGAGAGCTTTTTCAGCAATGACCTTCGTGTCCACCTGCTTGATGTGGGCTTCCTGACGATTGACAAGGGAAATTGCCAGCAGGTCGCTGATGCGCTGATCCACCAGGGAAGCGTTGCTGTGGATCTGTCCCAGAATATCCAGCTGGTTGGGGGAGAAGTCTTTGGGGGGTTTATCCATCAGCTGGCTGGCGTTGGTCTTGATCGCTTTCAGGGGATCCTGGAGGTCATTGGAAAGGGAATAGGTAAAGGACTCCAGCTCCTGATACGCGTTGGAGAGAATGGCACTCAGCGCGGTCAATTTCTCATTGGCGGTCTGGTAATCATCAAGGATATTGGTCAGGGCGGCATTCAGCCTCTCGACTTCCGAGATACGCTCGTTCAAGGATTGTGTTCTATCTTTGACGATCTGCTCCAATTGCAGGTGCTGCTGGTTCAGCTGCTCCTCGATCGCCTTTTGGAAGCTGATGTTTGTATGAGTACCTACGAAGCGCAGGGGATTGCCGAATTCGTCCTGTTCGGTGATCTTGCCCCGGCCCATGATCCACAGCCAGCTGCCGTCCTTCTTTTGAAAGCGGAATTCAATCATGAAATCCTCTTTCTTCCCCTGCAGGTGATTCTCCGCTGCTTTGAAAACCCGTTCTACGTCATCGGGATGGACCCTTTTCCGGAACTCTTCCAGCTGGTGCGGGAACTCGTTGACCTCATAGCCGGCCATGGTGTAGTAATGGGGATCGAAGACAACCTCGTTGGTGACCAGATCCCAATCCCATAAACCGTCATTGGTGACCAGTGTGTACTTGGAGTAATTTTCCTCGGATTTCCGCAGGGCTGATTCGATGTTCAGCAGGCTGGTCATATCTGTAGCCATGGTGAGGATCAAGTATCTTCCGTCCGGGAGTTCAGGGAGGAGGGTCCAGCGCAGATACCAGGAAAGGTTTTCTCCTTTCTTGGTGAGGAGGTCGAGATATGCGTCCTGATGGGCTGCGCTTTTTGAAACCAGCCTGGAGATATAGCCTTCAACCTCATCGCGGTGATCCCGGTAGAACAGGTCCAGCCACTCATCCAGGGTGGAAGCTTCCTGGGCTGAATAACCTGTCTTCTCGATCCAGGCAGTGTTCACCAGCAGTACCTCGCCGTCGCCTGTGTGCAGCATGGTCGGGTAAGAGGATTCCATCAGGGCGGACCGCAGCCGCTTCTCGCTCTGGCGCAGGAGTGTTTCAGCTTCCATCCTGGCAGATATCTCCCAGCCCAATTTCTGGTTGATATTGGAAAGGGTGCTTTCTTTTTCTGTCAGTTCCTTGAAATTTTCCTCGTACTTGAGAAGCACCAGTACCAGCGTTGTAGCGGCCAGGAAGGTGCTCACGCCATTGACGATGATCACAGCGATAGGAGTGAAATGCAGCACCGCGGGGGGCAAGATTCCCTGGTTGTCCAGGAAGAACAAGACCAGGAAGGAAAATGTGCTCAGGCCAGCGAGGAGGTAGGCTGAGAGGTTACCGAGGATCAATCCCCCCATGACCGTGATCGTGACGTAAGAAAGCAGGTAATCACTCTCCATACCGCCTGTGAGGATGATGATCACAGTATCAAAGGACCAGATCACGATCACAAAGATATAGGCAGCCAGGGTTGTTCTGCCCAGACGGTTGAGAACCAACAGCAGTAGAGTGAAAAGCAGCACGCTTGTAGTGATGCTCAAGCCGTAAACGGCATTGGTAAAAACGAACGGGGTGATGGAAATGGTGGCCAGCGCCATCAGCAGGATCACGTAGCTGAGGGTGTGCATGATCTCAGCTTTGCGCTGCAGGTCACGATCATCGAAATGGGGTATCCTGACCCAGTCCTCTATCCCTTGCAGCGCTCTATCTATGAATTCCCCGAGTTTGATCTTGTTCTTCATATCTGGGTATTGTTCCAATCCTTGAGGGGATCGTTCGCTGTGGGCTCGATGTCATGTTCCAGGAGCTGCTGGCGAAGCTGTTCGACGGCTTCTTTCAGTTCTGCCATGCGCATCTCCCTGCCAGCCATGTGGTCGACCATCTTGGAGAGTTCCTTGGTGCGCTCCTCGATCCTGGATTCGAGGGTCTCGGTATATTGGGTGACCCTTTCGTAGAGGCGGGCGTTGTGGATAGCCTGGGCTGCCTGGGAGGCAAACAGGTTGGCTAGCTTGGCTTCCGGGGTTCCAAAGGCTGAGGCTTCTTTACTATCCAGGGTGATATAGCCGATGAAGGTATCCTGGATCACCAGGGGCACCCCCAGCCAGCCTTTGACATAGTGCATCTGGCCCCAGCCCTGGTAGCGGGAATCTCGCATGGCGTTATCGATGATGATGGGCTTCTTCTTCTCCATGATCTCCTGGAACAAATGGTTGGTTGTGGGGAAGGTTTTGCCCACCACCAGCTCAGGATGGGGATGTTTCAAAACAGTTTCCACGCGCAGCTCCCCATCCTCAAGCAGGAAGATCGATGCGCTGTCAAAATCCAGGGTCTCATCCAGCTTGACCAAGATCAGCTCCAGCAGATCCTTGAGGGAGAGGGTGGAGGAGAGCGATTGAGTCACTTGATAGAGGGCTTCCAGCTGATCGGCATATTCCTGGATCTCTTCTCGGATCCTGACCCGTTCGGTGATGTCCTGCGTGGTCCCCACCATCCGCAGTGGAGAGCGGTCTTGATCGCGCTCCACAACTCTGCCCTGGTTGAGGATCCAGACCCAGTGTCCTTCCTTGTGCTTCATGCGCATTTCCACCTGGTAGTGAAAACTATCGCCAGCGAAATGTTCCAGGATCTTCTTATTGGAAATTTCCAGATCGGCCGGATGGGACAGCTTTTCCCAGTCTGTGATGGTCAGGGGGACCAGCTCCTCTTTCTGATAGCCGATGATAAAAGCCCAGTGCTCATTGATATCGATATTGTTGGACTTGATATCCCAGTCCCACAAACCGGCACCGGTTCCGGTGATAGCCAGGTCCAGGCTCTCCCTGCTTTGGCGCATTCTGCGCTGGGAAGAGATCAAGGAGGTGTTGTCGCGGATCGTTCCCTGATAGCCGGTGACCTCTCCGCTCGGTCCTGTGATAGCGGTTGTGGTGAGCATGACAGAGAGGACCTTGCCGTTCCGATCCACCAGTTCTACTGGCAGGTCCTTGACGAAGCCATTGCGTTCGATCTCTTTCAGTACATTGGGCCGCTCTAAGGGGTTGAGATAGATCTGGCTTACCGGGGTTTCAAAGAGCTCTTCCTGCGAGTCGTAGCCGAATAACTGGACGGTGGCTTGATTAGCATCAATCCACTTGCCGCTTTTAGTAGTGATGAAGACAGGATCCTTGGAGGTCATGAAGAAGCGCTTGAATTTCTCCTCGCTCTCCTGGAGGGAGAGCGTTTTCAACCGCACCAGGCGGCGTAGCAGGATGGTATAGATGATGAAAATGATGATCAGGCCTGCTCCCAGCGAGAAGCCGATCGTCAGCCAGGGAGATGCCTCCTGAAGCAGGCTGATAGGCGGCCCTCCCAAATTCGTTGAGAGGAACTGGGGAAGCATGTCCAGTTCAGAAAATGCCAAAGAAAACATCATCATAGGTCTGACTATATCCATCCATACTCTTTCAATCAATTATAGGTCAAGCAGGGGGAATTCATCAATAAATAGCAGGCAACCTAACCGAATTGATGAGTTCCCAATTGATTTCCTGGTTTGTGGGGGACCGGGATAACAAAATTGTTGGCCCCAGTGGCAATCCTATCCTGGTATGTTCCAGAACGAATTCAAATGGAAGGAGGAAGCCTGCCTGGATGGTGTGGGTCCTATCATTGCTTACCAGTCGATCATCCTACAGGGTGCCTGTCAAGGAAGGTCCAGGGGTGTGAAAAAGCTCAGATCTGGGAGTGCCTGGGAGCGGTGTTCCTGGAACGCGTCCAGATCCAAGGATTCCATAAGCCGGCTGGGATTGCCAATGATCACGCTGTTCGGTCCTAGATCCTGAATATTTAGGGTCCGGTCGGGGATGACTTTCCCACTCCAGAGACTGATCGAGTAATCCTGGGCAGGACCGCATTGTTCCTCGATCTCATCTGTGAACAGGTTCTTTGCATATTCATTGCCAAACCACAGCGAATGACATTCTGAATAGCTGCCGTAGGTCCAGTATTTCTCGATCTCAGCGGGTTCCAGCCCCTGGGAAGAGGAATAACTCTCCAAGAAGGCATCGACCTCGCTCTGATAGGTTTCGATGTAGGTCGCCCGCTCCTGGTGGCTGGTGATATTCTTTCCTAAGTTGAGTGAGAACAGGACTGCCAGGAGGATAAACAGCGCAGGATAGAGATAGCGGGTAGCCTTTTGGTAATCCTGGAGCAGCACCAAGCTAGCTGCCAGCAGGACAGGCAGCAGGGCTGCCATGGACAGCAGGTAGCGGCCCCAGGGCTGCTTCAAGACCAGGAGTAGGATGGCAAGGACCTGGATCATGATCCCCAAGGACAAGCCCCAGGCCCCTGGATGGCGCTTGATCTGCTTGCTGGCAAAGGCTGTTACCAGAAGGAACCCTGCCAGCAGGATCCCGGCGGCTGCCAGCAGCACAGGATAAGCCTGGATAATCTGCTGGAAATTGTCCTGGAGCAGCCCCAGATTCGTAAAGCCCTGGGCGCCCTCTCCGTAGTAG
>JBGCVQ010000109.1:0-2183 GCA_045888315.1 Anaerolineales bacterium
TGATCGTTGAGGTCGGCCTCAATTTGCAGCCCGGCCAGCGGCTGTTCATCTGGGCTAACCAGCTGGAGCTGGCTCCGCTGGTGCGCCAGGTGGCAGCGCGAGCTTACCAGAACGGCAGCCCGCTGGTGTCTGTGCTCTGGAATGATGACGGGATAAAGAAAGCCCGCTTTGACCATGCTCCCAAAGACTCCTTCGGCGAGTATCCCGCCTGGAAGGCGGACGCCCGCTTCCAGAGCGTTGAGGCAGGCGATGCTGCTTTATGGATCGGCGGGGACTCCCCGGACCTGCTGAGTGATTACGATCCCTCCCTGGTAGGCGCGGCAAACCAGTCCTACTCGCGCCACATGAAGCCTTTCCTGGACCGAATTGCAGTCAGCCAGGTCCAATGGCTGGTGGTCTGTCCTCCCACGCCAGGCTGGGCCCAGGCGGTCTTTCCTGATCTGGACCCCACCAAAGCCGAGGAGCGCCTGTGGCAGGCTGTCATCAAAGCCTGCCGGCTGGACAAGCCTTCTCCTGCAGAGAACTGGGAGGCGAATCTGGCAGCTCTCGAGCGGCGGGCAGCCTATTTATCCGAGTGCCAATATCAAAGCCTGCACTTCCAGGCGCCGGGCACTGATCTGCGAGTGCAGCTCCCCAAGGGCCATATCTGGCTGGGAGGGCGGGAAAAAACCCCGGAAGGGGTGATCTTCTGCGCCAATATCCCCACGGAGGAGATCTTCACGCTTCCGCACCGGGAAGGCGTGGACGGCACTGTCCGGGCCACCCGGCCGCTCAGCTATCAGGGCAGCTTGATCGCGGATTTTCAGCTCACATTCAAAGATGGGAAGGTAGTGGACTTTTCCGCGGGCAAAGGTGAAGGGGTGTTGAGTAGGCTGCTGGAATCCGATGAAAGCGCTTCCCATCTGGGGGAAGTGGCCCTGGTGCCCCACAGCAGCCCGATCTCCCAACAGGAGCTGGTTTTCCAGAATACGCTCTACGATGAGAACGCTTCCGACCACATTGCCCTGGGCAACGCCTACCGGGTTTCCCTGGAAAATGGATCAGCCATGTCCCCGGAGGAATTCCAGGCAGCGGGAGGGAATGAAAGCCAGATCCATGTTGACTTCATGTTCGGTTCTGCGGAGATGGACGTGGACGGCACCCTGCCGGATGGGAAAAGCGAACCGCTGATGCGCTCGGGCGAATGGGTATTGGATATCTAGCTCTCTATCTGGGCCCTGGAAGTCTACCTCTCGGCTTGCACCTCTATCAAGTTGATAGAGGAAGTAAGCCCTTTCTTAAGGTATCTGCTAAGAAGGTAACTGGCGGATCCCTGGGATTGAACAGCGCCGGTGTCTGCGATCATTGATCTAGGAGGATGACATGAACGAGTTGTTTGCCACTATCCTTGTCCGTCTGCAGGAGATCTTCAATCCCCAGAATCTGGGGGGAAAGATCGTTGAGGTTTCTATCAACCTGATCGTTGCCCTGGTGACTTTTGGAGCCTTTTACCTGATCTGGCTGGTGAGCCGGGCTCTCGTCAATGCGGTCATGAAGCGGTCAGAATTGGATGAAACCTCCCAGGCTTTCGCCAGGACCATCCTGCAGTACAGCATCCTGCTCACCGGCTTATTCAATGCCCTTTCAGCCATGAATATTGACACAGCGGGCTTGCTGGCATCCCTGGGCATTGTCGGCATTACCATAGGTTTTGCAGCCAGGGATGCCTTTTCGAACTTGATCTCCGGCGTCTTGATCTACCTGGATCGTCCCTTCGTGATCGGTGACCTGGTTGAGATCGGTGATTATTATGGCGAGGTGAACCAGATCACGCTCCGCTCCACCCGGGTGGTCACCAGCGATGGGAAAATGCTGGCTGTTCCCAACACCGAAATGATTAATAAAACGGTCACCTCCTATACTAATTTCCCACACCTGCGCCTGGATATCCAGGTGACCATCGGCGTGGGGGAAAGCATTGATAAGGTACGGAGCATCCTGCTGGGAATTGTGGAGAACGATCCCGATTTCCTGGGGGAGCCACCAGCCCGGGTGATCGTCACCCAGCTGAATGACTACAACGTGGCGGTGGAACTGCAAGCCTGGATCGGCGATGAGCGCAGCCATGTCGCGAAACGGGCGGAACTCAGGGAAAAGGTCTTCAATACTCTCACTGAGGCTAAGGTAGATATGCCCTTCGAGAC
>JBGCVQ010000110.1:0-22994 GCA_045888315.1 Anaerolineales bacterium
TCTCCCGGGGAAAAACCGGGGTCCGCGAGCTCTGGCGCCGTGGTTGGACCGCCAAATTCAATAAGAAGTGGTTCCTGCCAGCACTGCTGATCATAGTCTTTCGTTTTCCTGGACAAGAGGCTGAGAAGAAGGACCTTCAAGACCTCGGAGGTTAACCCATTATTTTTCTGAGGGTAGGTAGAGAAATGAACCTCGGAGGCTAAAGACCTCCGAGGTAGTTTTTAAAGCAAAAAATCCGCCTTGCGGCGGATTTCTGTGTGCCCCCACGGAGATTCGAACTCCGGTCTTGACCTTGAAAGGGTCATGTCCTGGTCCCCTAGACGATGGGGGCAAAATCCTCGTTCTTTCAGAACGGGAGAGATTTTACCATTTGCGGCAGAGCGGGTCAAGCTAAGGGAATACCCGGAAGGGAGGAATCCTCATCATCCTCTTTCCTCAGCCGGTGGGTAAAGGTAGCGATGTGCCTGCGGTTGACCAACATGGCTTCGGTCCGGATCATCATCTCGGGATAGACAATCGAACGCACAGTGGCATCAAAGATCGGCAGGTATTCCCAGGTTCCGCCGGACATCAGGGCTGTGAAATCAAAGCGGCCCGGCCATTCCAGGACACCTTCATACTCGTAGATGGCATCTGTAATGGCAATGTCAAAATAATGATATTGCTCGTATCCGGCCCGGACGATCCCCTTGGGGCCGATGTCTTGACGGCGCTTGACGCTGGCGCTGTGGATCTGGTCTTTCACCAGCCGGATGTCGCTCAACCGCTGTACCAGGAAATCAGGGTCATGGATGCGTCCCAGGCTGGCGTCCATCATGGTCATGAACTGGCTGGTAGGGTCAGTCAGCAAACCATTCAAGCCGGTATTGGTGACTTTCACCGTGCCGGCGATCCGATAGCTGGCAGTCAAGACATGGATTGAGATGATGCGCTTGGTAAGGGCCCCTGGTGCCATAATATTCTCCCTGCCGAACTGCTGCCTACCTGCTCCTCGATAGCTAAAACAGCACCCATCGATACAGATCTGGTGCCGCGGCTCTTGCTTCTCCTGCTGACTTTATGATAACAGAATCTGCTGTAAGCCGGATATATCCTTACCAACCTATCAAGATCACCGATAAACTTTGTCCGCACCTTCAGGGACGTTCAATCAGACGCCAGGACCGGGTGCGCCCCATTCACCAATCCCCAGGAATCGGGGGGCCAGTAGACCAGCAGGGCTTCACCAACGACATTCTCCAACGGCACGGTACCCCAGTTATGGGAATCCGAGGAATTGTTGCGGTTATCGCCCAGCACGAACAGTGTGTTGTCAGGCACAACCCAATCGCCCTCATAATTGGGTTCTGTCATGATATAGGGCTCCACAAGTTCCACACCATTGACATAGACCCTTCCGCCAGCGATGCGGATCTCCTCTCCGGGAAGACCGATCACCCGCTTGATATACTCCTGGGTGATATTGCGCGGAAAATCAAAGACTACTACATCACCGCGCTCAGGCTCTCCAAACCGGTAATTGACCTTGCTGACGATCACGAATTCGCCATGGTGGAGATTGGGCTCCATGCTGGACCCATCGATCCTTATTCTGGCTGAAACGGCGTTGATCAGGAAGAACAGCACCACAGAAAGCAGCAGCGTTTCCAGGATATCTACTAGAACAGCCAGTAGATTTGGCTTTTTTTCTGGAGGGAGTTCCAAGACCTCTTTTACTGGAACGGTATCGAGTTCATTTGACATCGCGCTGACAGCCCCTTTGCTTGTGTGTCAGATTATATAATCCATTTTCTAGGGAGGCAAGGGGCAGGCCGGGGAGAATAGTCCGCTTCAGACACCGTGTTGGGGGCGAATTAGCAGGTCAACTGGCACGGAGCAGGATCTTGATCGGGGTGCCCATAAAAGGTGCCTGCTCGCGGATCTGATTCTCGATATAGCGCAGATAGGTGAAATGTGCCAATTCGGGATCATTCACATGGAGCAGGAAGGTGGGAGGATCGTTCCGGACCTGGGAACCATAGTAGATCTTGAAATGCCTTCCCGCCTTCGATGGAGCAGGGTGCTTGTCCTGAGCTGCCTGGACGATCTTGTTCACCTGGGATGTGGGAAGTCTGACCAGGCGTTCATTGTGGACCTCCAATGCCAGATCCAGGACCTGATTCACACGCTTGCCGGTCATTGCTGAGGTGAAAAGGATAGGAACATAGTCCATGAAATTCAATTCGTAGCGGACGAACTGGGTGAATTCCCCCATGGTGTGGGTGTCCTTTTCGATCAGATCCCACTTATTGATGATCACCACCACACTCTTCCATTCATCCAGTATGTAACCGGCGATATGGGTGTCCTGGGATTTGACCCCTTCATAGGCATCCACGACCAGCAGTGCCACATCTGCGCGCTCAATGGCTTTCATAGCCCTCAGAACGCTGTATTTCTCTACGCCGGTCTCGATCCGACCCCGTTTGCGGATGCCCGCGGTGTCAATGATCGTGATCGGAACCTCATTGTAGGTCAGACGGGAATCGATCGAATCCCGGGTGGTGCCAGGGATATCGCTGACGATCACCCGGTCCTCTCCGATGATCTTGTTCAGCAAGCTTGACTTTCCCACGTTGGGCTTACCGACAATGGCGATCTTGACCGAGGTGTCCAGTTCCTCTTCCCCGCCACGGGGCAAGACCCGCACCAGGGCATCGAGCATATCTCCCGTTCCGGATCCATGGATGGCAGATATGATATGGATCTCCTTAAAGCCCAGCTCATAGAACTGCACGGCATTGTGGCGGGTTTCTTGGTTTTCGCATTTGTTGACAACCAACAGGATGGGAGGATGTGGAAGCCCTTCCCTGGTTGTCTGCGCTTTCCTGAGCGACTCGACAATTTCCCGATCTGCTGGTGTTACACCTGCCTGGCCATCTACCACCAGCAAAATCGCATCGGCCTCCCTGATAGCGATCTCCGCCTGGCGGCGGATCTCATCAATGAACTGATGGGATCCGATAGATAACGGTTCCTGGGCTTTTCCTGGTCCGACCTGGGTCGGATCCAGTCCCCCGGTATCGATGATGTCGAAAACCACCCCGGTCCACTCCGCTTCGGTCATTAATCGATCCCGTGTCGTTCCAGGGATGTCGTCAACGATCGCCATCCGGCGTTCCGCCAGGCGGTTAAACAGGGTGCTTTTGCCCACATTGGGTCGGCCGACAATGGCTACTACTGGTTTCTTCATAGAGGCAGGCGGGGTATTGAACGCAGGGTGCGAACTACTCTTCTCGAATAATCACTTCGACAGTTGCTGGTGAGACATCCTCCCAAACCACATCAGTCGGCAGGATCTCGATGGTTGGTGTGATGGTATAGGTTCCTGCTGCCAGGTCTGTCAGATCGACTACTACGCGGATATCTCTTAATGTCAGATTTTCAAGTACTGGCACAGGCCCTGAAATGCTCACTGTGACATCTTCCGGGGAAACCTCGGCTGCCAAACCTGGCAGCAGCCCGATGATCTCTATCTCCCTTGTTACAACCAGGTTGGTCTCCAGAGCTGTGACATTGACCTGGACCAGTACGGTTGGGTCACCGATCACGCTCACACCCTGGGGTAAATCCAGCTCCAGGATGGTCTCCAGGTAATCGTCCACACCGGTCAGGTCAAGCGGTTTTGTATTCACATATCCGGGCAGCCCTTCCACCAGTTGGGGATCTTCTGAAAAGACCATCACTGTCGGAGGAGCGGGGGTGATGCTGGTGAAGCGGTATCCCGGTTCAACGGAACCCACCGTGGTAACGTTAACAGCCAGGTTGCGGTACCCACCCCGCAGGCTGATGGATTGGTTAACGTCCACATTCGCCGGGTCGAGGGTGACCCCGGACACAGCTTCGCCCGAGGCATTGCGTGCCTCGAGGCTGACGGTCCTGGAGATCGTGCCGGTCGCATCCGAGATATCCAGGGTTCCCACCACAGAGGTGACTTCTTGGACCCTGCCTTCCGGGCCGGTCACGGTGACCGCGCTTCCTTCCCAGGATAACCCGCTGGTTTGGTAGCCGATCGCCGGGTCACCCTCCACGTGGATGGAAATCGAAAGCGTCTTAGAAACCAGGTTGCTGACCCGTAATTCCAGCTGCTTAGGGTTTTGCTCCAGGATGCGGATGGGTTTTAATTGGTCCGGGATGGTAATCTGGATCGGAAAGCGGTAAGTGCCAGCCCCTATCTCAGAAAGGTTGATGGTTGCGACCAGGGGATTGTCTTCTTGCAGCTGCTGGATAATGCTTTCCGGAGCCAACAATTTCACATTCACCGA
Organism: Anaerolineales bacterium; assembly: GCA_045888315.1. Taxonomy (GTDB): domain Bacteria; phylum Chloroflexota; class Anaerolineae; order Anaerolineales; family UBA11858; genus B10-G9. The sequence goes on from JBGCVQ010000110.1 coordinate 4,305, forward strand.
CTCCGGCAAGGTATCGACAATAGCGATATCAGATGCTTGCTGGATCACCTCCAGCGGCAGCGTGAACTCGGCCTCCGTATTCGGATTGGCGGATGTGACGGCTGAGATCCAGACCACCAGGGCCAGCAGCAGCGACAGGATCAGTGAGGTGAGGTTGCTCCCCAACCAGCGCATGATCTTCATTCGGATATTCCTTGGAAGAGGGTGATCAGCCGCGAAAGCAGGGATCGGGAATACTGTTCAATCTGGAAAAAGCCGGTCAGCCTCACCTGCAGTTCATCCAGGGGAACATACTTATCCAATTTGCTGTCGTGGGCCAAGGAGACGATCCCGGTCTCTTCCGAGATCACGATCGCGATCCCATCTGTCTCCTCCGCGATGCCCAGAGCCGCCCGGTGGCGCAGCCCCATGGAACGTTCTGGGGATTCTTCCAGCACACCACTGGCGGAAAGGGGCAGCACGCAGCCGGCCGCGGCGATCACGTCGTCAGCAATGATCACTGCGCCGTCATGCAAGGGGGTTTTCGGATAAAAGATCTGAATCAGGGTCTCAGGAGTGACCGCCGCATTGAGGATGACCCCGGTGTCGATATAGGCATGGAGTGAATCCAAGCGGGAAAAAACGATCAAGCCCCCATACTTCTTCTCAGCAATGCGCCTGGTTGCCCTGACAACCTGCTGGATGATCCGTTCCATCTCCGAGGTATACTGGTCCTGGGCAAAGATCGATCCGGTCCTGCCAATGCGCTCCAGCACACGCCGGATCTCAGGTGCAAAGATCACCGGGATTGCCAGCAGCAGAGTTGGCAGGGTGTTGGTGATCAACCAGGAGAAAGCCGGCAGCACCCGCAAACTTGATAGTAAACTGATGATAACGATCAGGAAAACAACACCACGCAGCAGGACCAGCGCTTTCGTATCTCGCAGCAGGTACAGGACGGCAAACACCACCGCCGCAACCAGCAGAATGTCGATGACACTGAGCCAGTTTGCCCGCTGAAATATGAATAATAAATAATTCCAAAGATTGTAAACCACTTCTATCTACCTGATGATTAGCTACTGCATCGGCCGCAGCACACGGTCCTTGCGGAGCTGCTTGAACAGCAGGACAGTGCCGGGCGGCATGGACTCCATGACAGCATTTTGCCAGGCTTTTACCTGGAGGTCTTTCACGGTCCGCGCCTGGTAACCCAAAGGGGACCAGATATTCTCATGCTGGGCAAGAGAGGGGGGCAGGAAAAGCAGAGCCGCCTCACTCTGGAGCTCCTTGGAGGATTCCTCGACAAAACTCATCAGCGCATCCAGGCCTTGCTCTATGGCCAATCCTTCGTTGAGCATGACATCATCCACCCGGGTGATCAAATTCTCCACCTGCCAGCCCAACAAACCGATAATCTCCTCATCAGATAGCAGCAGCATATATGCCTTCTCGCCAAAAGCAGCCATGATGTCGTCTTTGGTCATCTTGCGCTTGCTCCGGCTGTGCTGGCTCATGTAGCCGGCGATCTTCTCGGCAGATTCAGGTGTTGCCCTGCGAACATTCAGCTTGCCGTAGGACTTGCTGGGAGCAGGTTTAAAGCCGGGCTCTTTCTGAGTGATCACCTGCCAGGCGTCGTAGACCTGCTTCCAGGTTTTCTCGAACGAACCGTCATTCTCTATAACCACATCCGCCTTGGTTAGTTTCGCTGTCGCCGGCAGCTGGGCATTGATCCTGTCTTCCGCTTCCCTGCGGGTCATATTGCGCTTTTCCATCAAGCGTTCCAACTGCAGATCGGTAGAGGACATGGTCACCCAGACCTGGTCGCAGAGATTGTGCATATCTGATTCCAGCAGTTTGATGGCTTCGATGACAACGATCCCATTCTTGGACTTGGTGACCAGTACGTCAAGGGCTTGCCTGACCAGGGGATGGATGATGGCTTCCAGGCGCATCATCGCGTCTGGATTCTTAAACACCAATTCCCCCAGTTTGGAACGGTCGATATCCCCATTAGGATCGAGGACCCATTTGCCGAAAGTATCGATGACCGGCTGATAGCCGGGAGAGGTCTTCATGATAGCGCGGTGGGAGAGCACATCTGCATCAATACCATATGCTCCCAGATGCTCTAGCATTTTCCGGACAACGCTTTTTCCCGTAGCGATATTGCCCGTCAACCCTATGGCATACTTACCACGCCAGGCACTCATGATCCCTCCTCATTGGTTTGGCGCTACCCCCTCAGTGTCAATCTACATTGTAGTCTGCGCTGGGAATAATGTCAATTAATTATTGCGGGATTGGATTAAAATAATCAGCCTTCCATGAAAAAATCATGGAAGGCTGGGGTATCCGTGCCAACCTCAAGCGAATTTCTCGGCAAAATGGCAGGCAACCCGATGGTCTGGTTTGAGTTCCCTCAGGAGAGGTTCTTCTCTGCTGCAAATCTCTTCTGCGAAGGGGCAGCGGGGGTGGAACCGGCAGCCTGCAGGGGGATTAATGGGGTTCGGGATCTCGCCTTCTGGCATAGGCTCAGTCCTTCTTTTATGCGGATCAGGAACCGGAACTGCCGCTAATAAAGCCTGTGTATATGGATGCAAAGGATGAGTATAAATCTCACGTAGTTCACCGATCTCCACCAGCCGGCCTAAATACATGATCCCGATCCTGTCGCAGATATATTTGGCTGTAGCCAGGTCATGGGTGATGAACAAATACGTGAGCCGAAATTCCTCTTTGAGCTGGATCATCAGATCCAGAAGCAGTGCCCTGACGCTGACATCTGCCATGGCGATCGGCTCATCAGCCAGGACCAGGTCCGGGTTGGTGATCAACGCCCTGGCAATGACCACTCTCTGTCGCTGACCCCCTGAGATCTGATGAGGGAATTTGTTATAAAAATACCGGGGTGGAGCCAAACCGACCTTATCCATGACATCCAGCGTTGCCTCTCGAAGCACTTCGGAAGGTGGATCCTCGTGGATCTTCAACCCGTGGGAGATCGACCTTCCCAGTGTCATCCGCGGGTTGAGAGAAGCCATGGGGTCCTGGAAGATCACCTGCATCCTTCGCCGCAGCTTCCTCATCTCCACCGAGGATAATTTTGCCAGGTCGATACCGTCGAAATGAACCGATCCGGCTGTAGCCTGCTCCAGGCCAACGACCAGCCTGCCTGTCGTGGTCTTACCGCTGCCGCTCTCACCGGCCAATCCCAAGACTTCTCCTCGCCGGATCTCAAATGAGACATCATCGACTGCCCGCACGTAGTCCAGTCGGCCAGAGAGCATGCGGTCCAGGAAATTCTTTTGCACGGGGAACCACTTTTTTAGATTCTCAACCCGGATCAGGCTATCCCCCCGAACTGCAGATTTCGCATCACTCATCATGCTTATCTCCGTAGTATACATTCCCTTCTTAATGCTGTTGATATAACCAACAATGCACAAAATGACCGTCGTTGACTTCCTTGAACGCCGGGGGCCTATCTTTACAAATAGGCATCGCCTCGGGACACCGGGGATGGAAGCGGCATCCGGTTGGCGGATGTGTCAAGTTGGGGGGTTCTCCTCCCATTTTATACAGAGTTTCGCCGGTATCCAGGGTGATGCTGGGCACTGCGTTCAATAAACCCTTGGTATAGGGGTGCTGGGGATTGTCAAATACCTCATAGACCGTTCCGATCTCCGCCAACCTGCCGGCATACATGACCGCGATCCGATCAGCCAGTTCGGCAACCAGGGCGATGTTGTGGGTAATGACCAGCATTGAGACTCCAAATTCCTCCCTGATCTCCCGCAGCTGATCCAGCAGATTGGCTTCTACGATCACATCCAGCGATGTCGTGGCCTCGTCTGCGATGATCAGGTCAGCGTTCAGCACCAACCCCAAGCCGATCATCACCCGCTGGCGCATACCGCCAGACAGCTGGTGGGGGTAATCCTTCATGCGCCGGCTCTGGATGCCCAAACGCTCGATCAGCGTCTTAGCTCTCCCGAAGGCATCCTCTGTTTTGGTCTGCAGCTCATGCACCTGGATGGCTTCAATGATGTGTTCATCCACGCGCTGAACCGGATTCAGCGATGTCATCGGATCCTGGAAGATCATGCTGATACATCGACCCCTGAAATCCCGCAGCTGGTGCTGATCGTATTCCAGGACGTCCTCTCCATTGAAGATCACTTTGCCGGATATATCCGCGGAGTCCGGGAGCATGCGCATCAATGCTTTCCCCATCGTGCTTTTCCCGCAGCCGCTCTCCCCGACCAGGCCGAGGATCTCCCCTTTGAAGACATCAAATCCAACACCATCTACAGCGCTTAACGGGCCCAAGCGCGTATTATAAGTGACGACCAGATCCCTGATTTGCATCAAGATGTCTTTCATTTCCACCTTCCTAAAGCTCGTTGAGCCTCGGGTTCAATATCTCCGAGAGACTTTCGCCCAGCATACTGAACGCCAGCGTAACCAGGCTGACCATCACACCCGGCGCCGTGATCAACCACCAAGCCCGCCGCAGGTAATCCTGTCCCCGGGCCAGGTCAATGCCCCAGTCAGGCGTATCCGGCGGCAGCCCCAAACCCAGGAAGCTCAAACCCGCCTCTGTCAGAATCGCATCTGCCACATTCACTGAGAAGATGATCACAACCGAAGGGATGACATTCGGGAAAACATAGTCCTTTAAGATCGTCCTGGCGCGGGCGCCCAAGCTCCTGGCTGCCTCGATATACAGTTCTTCCTTGACAGACAGTGTTTGCCCGCGAACGATCCGGAAATAGGTGGGTACATATACGACAGCGATTGCCACAATGATGTTCCCTATCCCGGGCCCTAAGACTGCTGCGATTGAAATTGCCAGGATCAATCCTGGGAAAGCGTATAAACTGTCCATAAATAAAGTCAGCACTCTGTCCAATGTCCCGCCGACAAAGCCGCTGATCAATCCCAGGGGAACACCGATCACAACTGCAACCAGTGCCGAGCTCATCCCCACAATCAAGGCGATCCGGGTACCCCAGATGATCCTACTGAAGACATCCTGACCGATCTGGTTGGTTCCCAGCACAAAACCCTTTTCACTGGCGGCTCTCAAGGAACCGGCGTTTTCCACGCCAGGATAATCATTGATCATGGCTTCCATCGTGGCGTATGCCAGCACAAAGCCATCGATCTCCCCAGCCTCCAAGGCAGCCATGCCGTCCTCTAAGGTCTCAAATCGAATAGGGCGGGGCTGATAGCGGACATCCAAACCTGCCGCTTGGTCTATTTCGGTCAGCTCAGTGATCGCCTCCCGCAAAGCCTGGCTGGCAGGGGTGCCGATCAAATATCCGATCTGGTTCTCTCGACCTCCAATTTCCCTCAGTGTGGTGATCCCGGAACCTTGTGGGACCAGCAGGATATACTCAGCAGGGGGCTCGCCGGGGGACAGCAGCGACGGGCCCACTTCGGCCCGTGGATCATAGGGAGCAAACCATTGGGGGAAGATACCCACAATGATCACGAAAATCAGCAGCAGGGCGCTGAATACCACGAACCACCAGTCGCCGCCGTACCATTTACGCGCCAAGAACATCTTGCGCACAAAACCGACTTTGTCCAGATCCAGCTGCCATTGGGGAACTGCATCCTGGGGTTGTTTTCTCTCTTCACTCATCTATCATCTCCCAATCGTCTCTGCGCGCGCTTAATACCTGATGCGCGGATCGATGAAGGCGTACAGAACATCCATGAGCACACTGATCACGCCCACGAAGATCGCGAACACGCCAATGGTTGCCTGAACGGCGGTGTAATCCCGCAGTTCGATCCGGTCCACTAAATAACGTCCCAGTCCCGGCCAGGAGAAAGTCGTCTCCGTCAGCACTGCTCCTGCCAGCAGCAGGGCGAATTGCAGCCCGATCAAGGTCAGGATGGGGATGAAGGTATTGCGGAGGGCATGGCGGTAGACCAGCCTTTTTTCAGGGATCCCCCGAGCCCTTCCAGAGGTAATGAAATCCGACTCCAACATCTCGATCATGTTCACCCGGGTCAGCCGAACGAAGGGGCCGGTCAGCACCAAGCCCAGGGCCAAGACCGGCAGGACCAAATGGGAAAGCACGGAGCGCAGCGCAGGCCAGTTCTGGGTGATGATCGCGTCAATGATATAGAAATTCGTTGGAGACTTGAATTGGGTCAATAACAGAGTGTCCATCCTCCCTGATAAGGGCAGAATGGGTATACGGACAGCGAAAATGATCTGGAACAAAAGTCCCATGAAAAATACCGGAATGGAATAGACTACGATACTGAACAAGCGGATCAGGTAATCCTGGGCTTTCTTGCGGTGTTGGGCAGCGTAAGCTCCACTCAAGATTCCCAAGGTAGCCGTAAAGATGATGGACGGTACAGCCAGCTCAATTGTTGCCGGCAGTTTCTCTGCCAGCTCCTCTCGGATCGGTCTTTCTCCCTGGGTCAGTGCAGTTCCAAAATCGAGGGTGACCATACGGTACAGGAAATCGAAATACTGGACGTACAGTGGTCGGTCCAGACCAAGCCGTTCTCGCAGGGCTTCGGCTTGTTCTTCACTGACCTTGGGTCCTAACTGAGACCGGATCGGATCACCCGGGAGGACCCTCATTACAAAAAAGACCATGGTCACCAGGATCAGAACCATGGGGATGGTGAGTAGGATCCTGGTAATCAGAAAATTCCGAAAGGATGCAGACATTTCGAATTCTCCTCGATATGAATTAGTTGGGGCGAGAGATTATCTCGCCCCAACTGGTAAGTCGACGTACATAAACAGCTACACAGTGGGATTACTCGCCGCCTACCATGTATTCATGATTGAACACCAGGTAGCGCAGAGCAGGAGCCGGGATGGTCTCAACGGTCAGGCCATCAACGCTCATCAACCGTACAGCTTCGACTGGACCAAGGGTCCGCCAAGCGATGTCGATCTCGCCGGTCTCAACCGCGTTGCTCATTGTCGTCGGATCCGCGAAGTAGCGGATGATGACATTGGGGATAAGCGGTTTGTCATCGCCGAAGTAATTGGGGTTGGCTTCCAGGACCATCTGCTCGCCAGGCACATAAGATACCATGCGGTAAGGTCCAACGCCGTCCAACACATCGGGGTACTGAACGATCTCATCAGGCGGGAAGGTATTGGGATTGACCGGGATCAGCGGTGCGGTGGCGGACAGGGCGGGCATGAAGCCGAAGGGAGCCTTAAGGTGATAGGCAACCGTGTAGTCATCCACTGCTTCCACGCTTTCGATGTAGAGCTGCATCAATCCGGATACCTGGCCCTCGAGGGTGTTCAGGCGGTCCCAGGAATCCACATAGGTCTGGGCATTCACCGGGGTGCCGTCCGCGAACTTGACGTCCTGGCGGATGGTGTAGGTGTAGGTCAGGCCATCATCACTGACCTCAGGCATCGCGGCAGCTGTGCCGAGTGCCAGGTCAGCCGTTCCAGCCGTGTATTTCAGCAGAGGAACGCCTGTGTTCTTGAGGATCTCCCAGTCGTGGGTGGCGTAGGCATCGTCAGCATCCAGACTGTTGACCTCATCCGTGGTGCCGATGATGATGGTGTCCGTGCTGCCCGAAGCCGGGCTGGCGCCCGCACCGAAGCTGAGGACATTGTAGTTGAACTCGAACACAGAGCTGATCGCTACGCCCTCAACGCCGTCACGATAGGTGACGAACTCGGGCTCCCAGAACAGCGGCAGGGTGGGGACTTCGTCTGCATACAGGTCGCCGATTTCCTTGTAGAGCTCGGTGCGAACTGCAGGATCCGAGGAGGAAGCAGCCCGCAGCAGCAGGTCGTCCATTTCCTCGTTGCAGTAGAAGACGCCGTTGTCAGGTGAACCGATGCAGGATGCGAACGGCGAGAGCCAGTTCTCGGGATCAGCAAAGTCCGGGAACCAACCCAGAATGAAGTCCGGCAGTTCGCCAGCGACAAAGCTGTCAACATACTCAGCCCAGTTCTGGCTGACCAGGTTGACCTGCATCAGGCCGGTTTCCTCGAGCTGTTCCTTGATGACCTGCATCACATCAGCTGTGGTGGTTCCGTAGTGCTCAGGGGGATACCAGAGGTCAAACACGAAGGGATTTTCCGCGGTATAGCCCTCACCTGTGAGCAGTTCGATCGCCAGATCCAGATCCCGGGTTCCGTACTTGTCCAGGAACGGTTCAGTGGCATAAGGATATCCCTGGGGAACCATGTGGTACGCAGGGATGTTGCGGCCTTCAAACACGCGGTCAACGATCACCTCGCGGTCGATTGCCGCTGCGAACGCCTGGCGCAGAGGCTTGGTCCACAGCAAGTGGGGCGCCATGGCCTCCTCTTCAGCTGCTGGCTGGGCCTCTTCTTCAGCCGCTGGCTGGGCCTCTTCTTCTTGCATGGGCTCTTCAACAACGGGAGTTGCCTGGGCGCATGCACTCACGACCATGGAGCCGACCATGAGCAGAGCGATTAATACATAAAATAGTTTCTTAGACACTGTTTCTCCTCCTATTGAGAAATAGATAGTAAAAGAGATTGGATATGGTTTTATATCACTCGGTGGGCTGCGATCACCTCCTTTATTTTTTGATAGATTAATTGCCGCAAAACCAAAGAAACGAATATTGTAGTATTCAGACCATTTGAGAGGGATCTCGTCTCGTCTTGTGCCTGATCGCTCTCCCCCTCCCAGCACAGCCTAAAGGTGTTTTTGATAGGAAATCAGCCTTTAGGTATATCCCCCTGAGATTCATCTCAAATTAATGCTTGGGATTTGATTATAAACAACTTTCAAATCCTGTCAACTTTCAGCATCCCTCCCTGGCAGATCCAGGCATTCACGCTTTGAAATCAGGATGCTATGCGATTACACTGAGTATACTGGAAATTGGGATTAATCAAGGGGGAGGTTTGTTCACTCGCTGATAAATCATCCTAAAGTACCACTGAACCTCTCCTTAATACCATACCAGCGAGGGTTCCTATCCAATTCAGGAAAACCTCGCTGGTATTAAGAATGCCTTTTCGATTGAACTGGCGGCAGTTATTCTTCTGGGGGAGCTGGGATAAAGCCTTCTTTTTCCATCATCGAGGTCAGGTCCCGGGAGCGCTTAATGACCTTCAAAGCACTTTCCAGCAGGTCATCGTAGCTGCGCTCAAGCTTGGCCACCCCTTGTTCCTGGGCTTTCATGCCAACAGCTGCGGCCTCTTTGGCAAAAACCTCCCAGTCATCCATGGTCGGCAGCAAGTGGTCCTCGTCCAGCTGATCGCCGATCTGGTCAGCCAGCGCTTCCGCAGCCGCAAAACACATCTCGTCCGTGATCGTGCTGGCGCGCACGTCCAGCGTCCCGCGGAAGATCCCCGGGAATCCCAGGGAGTTGTTGACCTGGTTGGGGAAATCGGACCGGCCGGTAGCAACGATCTTAGCACCGGCTTCCTTGGCCACCCAGGGCCAGATCTCCGGGATGGGATTGGCGCAGCTGAATATAATTGCGTCCTTGGCCATACCCTTTACCCATTCTGGCTTGATAACATCGGGGCCAGGTGTGGAGAGCGCGATCACCACATCCGCGCCTTTCATGGCATCCCCAATCCCACCTGCCCGGCCTTCCGCGTTGGTCGTCTGGCACAGGCGCCACTTATCGACATACTGATCCTTCTTGGATTCAATGTCCTCCCGGTGGGCACCCAGGATTCCTTTGCTGTCCACGTGGAAGCATTTCTCTGGTTTAACACCCCAGCTGTAGATCAGGCGGGAGATAGCCACGTTGGATGCCCCGGTCCCGATGAAAGCGATCTTGATATCCTCTTTTTTCTTACCTACCACTTTAAGGGCATTCATCAGCCCAGCCAGGGTCACGGTGGCGGTTCCCTGCTGGTCATCGTGCCAGACCGGGATCTCTGCCCGCTCTCGGAGCTCATCCAGGATCCGGAAGCATTTTGGCTGGGCAATATCCTCCAGGTTGACGCCGCCAAAAGAGGCCTGGAGAAGCAGGACGGTCTCGATGAACACATCCGGGTCCTTGGTATCGAGCATGATCGGCACGGCATCCACCCCGCCCAGATATTTGAATAGGAGGGCTTTACCCTCCATCACGGGCAGTCCAGCCTTGGCGCCGATATCTCCCAGGCCCAGGACCCGGGTTCCATCGCTGATCACAGCCACGGTGTTTCCCTTGCTGGTATGCTGGTAGATCATTTCGGGATCGCTGTGAATGTCGCGGCAGGGGGCTGCCACTCCCGGTGTATACCAGATGGCAAAATCATCGATACTCCTGACACAGCACTTCAGGGTGGTCTCCATCTTTCCTTTGTAGAAAGGGTGCAGCTTGAGAGCATCGGCTGCAGGTTTCTTTGCTTTTTCAAGCAATTCCTCTATGTTGACCTGCTCATCAGACATAAAGCCTCCAAGGATCTTCAAAATGAAAATCGCGATCATAAACTGGTTTTCAACCATTATAGATTAACGGGAAAACGCTTTACCCTTGCATTCATCCTGTCAATCCCTGCCATTTAGCACCTAAAAAAAGAACCGGGCCTTTTCTTAGGCCCGGTCCAATGGATTTCTTGACTAGAGGTATTTATTGATCCAGGAATGAATCAGCGTAGATCACCTTGTTAAGCAGCACCTGGACGCATTTCCAGACAGCTACCTGCTCGGGGTCACTCTCGTCGATATCATCCTTGGTGATCTCACCCATGGCCTCAGTGGCATCATGAAGCTTGAGGTAGAGTTTGCCTAGCGCTGTGCTTTCGTCGCGCTCCTCGATGACGCGGATGACCTCATTCTGTTTTTCATCCAGCGGATCAGCGATCATCATCTCCAAGCCCGCGCCCATCAGCATGGCACAGTAGACCCGGTTGAGTATGGGTCGAGAGTGGTCAGGCACGGCATTGGATACGTTCGAGAGTCCCACGGAAATCGAGGGAGGGGGATCGCCAGCATATTTCAACGTCCGCACAGCTTCGATCAGCTCCGGACAATACTCCTGGCAGCCAGAGACTGTCAGCACCAGTGGGTCGATGATCAGATCGGGCATCTCAATGCCCACTTCAATGGCCCGGGGAATCAGGTATTCCAGGGCGATATTCACCCGTTCATCTGCTTCCACCGGGATACCTTCCTTCTTGAGGGTCAGGGCGATCAGTTGAGCATCATATTTTTTTGCCAACAACGGAACATTCTCCAAGCGCTCCGCTTCAGCTGAGGTGGAATTGATGATCGGCCGGGCTTTGGTGATCACCTTGAGGGCAGCTTCGATGCCTTCAAGGTTGGTGCTGTCAATGCACAGCGGGACATCGACCACTTCTTGGACAATCGTGGTCACCCAGGGGAAGACCTCTTCCCACTCATTCTTCTGCCGTCCCAGGTTGAGATCAACGGCTTTAGCCCCTGCCTCCACCTGCTGGATGGCAGATTTCTTGAAGAACTCTGCATCTCTGTCTGCCAAAGCTTTTTTGACTTTGGGCGAAATGATATGGATATTCTCTCCAATGATATACATACAGGTGCCTCCTCGATTTATATCCTGATCTTGATGATTAACAATAACTTGGCTTCATTTAATTTATCCCACATTGATCTCAACCGATGGGAAGAGGGTCATGTCGGTATGGGGCAGGAACATGGCTGAAGTAAAGGCATCAAAAAATCGGTTATCGGCTGAAAGCTCAATATAGGTCATCTTGCTGGCGATCTGGTAGATCTCCTCCCTATTCTTTTTATCCAGCAGTGCCAGGTAAGCGCCTTTCAAGGACGTGTTGCCCAGGAATTTGAATTTTTCCCAGGGCATATCAGGCAGCAAGCCGATCTGGACTGCTTTTTCGACATTGATGTACTGTCCAAAGCCCCCTCCGATCAGCACCCGCTCCACAGCTTCCAGGGGCATGCCAACACTATCGCCCAAGACGCTGAACCCGGCAAAAATAGCCGCTTTCGCCCGCATCAGGTTGTCGATATCCACTTCAGTGATGATGATATCTTCCCCAATATCGCTCTCATCTGCCCAACAAACCACGTACTCACCACCGTGGGTCCCTTTGCGGATGCGTTTGGTGTCCCTGGTGAAATCGAACCGACCGCTCTTATTGATCACACCAGTCATGAGCATTTCGGCCAACAATGAGATCAGGGCGCTGCCGCACAAACCTCTCGGTTTGCCTCCACCAATCACCCGCCAGGACGCCTCAAGAGTGTCCGTGTTGATCCAGACCTCATCGATCGCCCCGGTGGTAGCTCGCATACCATGAAGCACACCAGCGCCCTCAAAAGCTGGGCCAGCGGAACAAGCGCAGGTCACCAACCACTCATTTGAACCGAGGACCATTTCACCATTGGTGCCCACATCCAGGAACAGAGTGATCTGAGCGCTCTCGATCACTCCAGAGGACAGCACACCGGCAGTGATATCTGAACCCACGTAGCTGGCCACACCTGGCAGGCAGGTCACCTTACCCTCTGGCCAGCACTTTAAGCCAGCTTCTTGGGCGGAAAGCACCGGGATATGGTTAGCGACCGTTACATAGGGAGCCAGTCGGATGCTGGAAGGGGGAATCTGCAGCAGGAGGTGGATCATCGTGCTGTTGCCGGCTACCACGGTATGATAGATCTCTTCTGGACGGGCCTTTGCTCTGCGGCAAGCCTGCTCCAGGAGTTGATTGATCGTTTCCAGCACCAATTCCCGGAGAGTCTGACCCCCGGATCCCTTGCTGGCAAATATGATCCTGGAGATGACATCTTCACCTCTGGCGATCTGAGCATTGTACTCGGAAGCCTGCCCCTTTGGTTCGCCGCTGATCAGATCAACCAGCATTACCTTCACCGTGGTCGTCCCAATATCGACTGCCGCGCCCCACAGAGGCTGATCAGGGGCTATCAGTCCGGGCAGGAGATCGATCACCTCCGCCCTGCCGCCCTTCTGTAAACTATCACCGGCGTAAAGAACCGGTGTCAGCTGCCAGTTGTGATCGCGCAGGATCCCCGGAAGCTTCTGCAGAACAGGCAAGGAGATATCCAGCTCATCCAAACCGGTTGCACCCAGCAAGGCGGTTCGCAATCGAGCCCAATCGCTGGTCTGGTCTTCCATGCTGGGGGGCTTTAGTTCCAGAGGAACCCGGTGGATAACCTGGGCCTCATCGGGCTGATATCCATCAGGAACGGTGACATCCGCCGCTGATTGTCCTGTGGTGAGATGCTGCTGGATCTTTTCCTGGGGAGGTACGACAACGGTGATGTCTCCCTCGATAACCGTCTGGCAGGCGATTGCATATCCCTGCTCAACATCCTCAGCGGAGAGCCTCATGGTGCTGCGCCTGCGGACGTTGCCGGAGGTCACCTGCACTGCGCACTGTCCGCAGCGCCCCTGGCCGCCACAGGGCTGGTTGATCTCAATCCCAGCCTTCTCGGCAGCCGCGGTCAGCATCGATCCCGCTGGGACCTCGACCGCTTCCTCGGCAATATCAAATTTCACACTGTAATTAGTAGCCATAAGCAGTATGTTGCCTCAATCCTGTTTTCAACGGATAAGCATAATAAAAGGTAGGGACCCTTCAGGGATCGAAAGGTTTCCCTACCTGTTATTATAAAATAGTTCTCGGGTCTCTACTGACTTCACCCACCGGTCCTAGAGCACTTCTTTCATGAAGGCAGGCAGGTCCACAGCCTCCTTGGGGCCAACTTTGACTTCCCAATCAGGCAGTTCTTCCTCCAACTCACCAGAAAGCACCGCGGTATGACCGGGCAGGACAATCCGTTTCTTGGTGACTTTTTCAGCAGCGTTGAAGCGTTTGGCATCCTTGGCGATGATCTCAGCGTCAAATTTGCCCGCCGCCCAGGCAGTCAGCACACTCATACCTTCGGAATCTGTCACCAGCAGCCAGGCTGGCAGACCCATGCTTTCCACTTCATTGGCAACGCTGAAGTAGGTGATGCTGAAGTTCGTCGTAACCAGGAAGGGATCTTCAGGGCCCGGGTCATTGATCTCGTAAATCCCAGGAGTGACCTGGATGGGTTCCTGAGGATCGGTGTAGATATTGGCGCGCAGCACCAGCAGGGCATAGGCCGTCGCCGGATCGAAATGATCGATGACGATGAAACTGCCGTACTTGCCGATAGCCTGCATGGCCAGGGAAAGTTCACGGTCAGGATCCCCGACATCTCCCGGGAAGTTGATGATCGGAAAACCAAGCTGTCGGAAGGTTTCCTTGAGCGCCATGCGCCGGATGGTGGTGTTAGCAGTCAAGGTGCCGAGCATGCTCCGCTGCTTGGGAGCCAGAACGAAGTCCTTCAAATCCTTGCCTTCTAGTTTCTCGACCAGGTCCACCATGTCATCGATATTCCCAGCCTCAACTGCCAGGGGCAGTTTATGTTCCTGCGCCAGGGCAGCCATTTCTTCCCAATTTTCGGATGTGGCACTGCACAACAGGGGGGTTTCATCCCCTTTGAGGTTTTCCAATCCGCTCTTCAGCGCTGCTGGGGAGCCGATCAGGATCAGCGGCAGATCCGTGGCCTCGCGGACTGCTTTAACGGCAGCTCCGAAATCTCCGCCTCTTTCCTGGATAGCGATCCCGCCCATGGTAAGGTCCATCCCTACATAGTCCACGACATACTCGGAGACGGGTTTTACCGCTGCCTGGATCTCAGCTGCCGGCTGGTCATCATAGACCCGGACGAACAGCCCTGGCTCGCTGAAGAATTTCTTATTGTGGCGGAAGAGCACCACTTCATTTCCACCATGGACCTCATGGCCGTCGGATTTCAATGTGATCGGCCGCACCGGCGGCGCGGATGCTTCCGCCAATTTGGCAGCGGATTCCTCGCTGACATAAGGGCATTTGGAAAGCTCTACCTGCTTGGCTGCCAGTTTCATGGCAAATGCCAGGCAGGTCGGAAAATCACATTCCTTGCAGTTGGTCTGGGGAAGCAGCTTATAAATTTGAATCCCGGTTAGAGCCATACGTTTTCTCCGTTTTACTGTCTATTTCCTGCTCGGGCTTGAAGGGGCGAACCGACAGGCGGTTCTCCCCTATCAGCAAGCCGGCTTTTTAGTCATTCATCAAATCGTGAAGTGCTTCCTTGGTCCTGCGGACACTTTCAGGGTGTCTGAGGACGATCAGATCCGCACCGGATTCAACCAGCATAACTGCTGTGGTGGTTTCCCAGGTGATACCCCGGGTCTTCCAGTCACCCCAAGCCTGCGGAACATCATGGCCAACTTTGGATTCCTTGGTCTTCCAGCATTCCTCGCCAGGGGTCACCATCATCGGGAATTGGGTCATTCCATCGCCCTGGAGCGCGGCGATCCGGAGCCTTTCCATCACAGAATATCCGTACTCAAAACCGTAACCCAGAGCGCCGGTGGTGGGATCCATGACGATGCTTTCAGCAGGAAGCCCCATATCCGTGATCAGGATATTGAGCTGTTTTGCCAGGTTGACATCCATCGCAGTCCGGGCAACTACCATTTGGCCATCCGCCATGGCTGAAGCCACGATCGTGCGGTAGTTCTTCTCCTCGCAGACGCCCAACAGCAGTTTTTCGCCTTTGAAGCGGGAAGAGATCTCGACCAATAGTTCGTTATCCGGGTCCGGCTGGCCGGGGCCAAACACGATCAGCGGCAGCCCACTGGCCTTGAGCACTTTATCGACTGCTTCTACAGCCTGTTCCTTCGTGGTGGGGTTGCCCTCCGCATCCGTCAGGGCCAACCTCAAGTAGAGCACATCAGCTCCTGCTTTTTCAGCGGCTTTGGCCCACTCCCCGGGGTCGTTCATGACATCACCCCAGGCTTCTTTAAGGATCTCTGACCAATCATCTGGCTTGCGGCTGTAAATCTCGATGCCGATCACCGGCTTATGAGGAGTCTGGCCCTCAAAGTGCATATAAGGCATGGCTGTGGAACCGCCAATGGTCACTGTATGGGATCGGGTGCCTCCATCAGCAGCCGTGGCGCCCAGGGTGATCTCCCGTACAACGCCATCCCAGGATTCCTTAGCCAGCTTGATCTTTGTTCCCGAAGGCAGCCAGGGAGCATCAGCGATCACAGGTGCCGGAGCGGATTTGGGCTCTGCAGAAGGAGCCGCTGCCGGCGCTGCGGGAAGCTGGAAACCTTCCAGTCCTTCCACACCGCCCAGCTCTGCCAGGGCTGCGATCAGCGCCCGGCGCAGCATATTGACTGCCCGCTCAGCGCCTTCTCCACTAACGCCGGAGGGTACTGCCGGCGCCGCGGGAGCTGCTGCTGGAGGCGGTGCAGGGGCTGCAGTTTCTGCCTTCTTCTCCGAAGAAGCTTCTTTTGCTTCCGGAGCAGCCTTGGCGATCACCGCTTCGGCCTGGGCGATGACATCTTTGCCATCGTCTTTCTTTTCCGGGATATCCAGTTCCTTCTCTTCTCTCTGCATGGTGGGCAAATCCAGCACCGGATGGTTCTTGGATTTGACCCATTCTTGCAGTTCTTCCACCGTGGTGACACTGTCGCCATCAGCGATCTTGTCAATCAGATCTGACACGCCTTCGCGCTCAGCCACGGCTTCTAGCTCACTCCGCATGGAATCCTTCAGGTTCTTGCTCATCCAGACGATGCGCTTGAAACCGCCATCCGCTGAGATGAACTTGGGGCTGAGCATATAGTATTTACCGACACCCATCACACCGGGTGTTTGGACGCCGCCGCCAGCCATACCGGCCAGGGTGCTGAACTTCATACCCATGGGAGTCATTCCAGTGTCCTCGCGGCTGACCACCATCACCCCTTCCACATCAGGGATGTACATGACGATGGCTTCAAAACAACCGCAGGCCGTCATGGGGTTCTCCATGATCGAGTACATGGAGACTTTATCCACCACCCCGTGGGAAGCGGATTTGGTGTAGTCGATCGTGCCTTCCCAGTAGCCGACCTCGTCGTCGTAGCATTCTCCGAGGTCGATGGGCTGGTTGGGTCCAGTGGGATCGATGCTGAAGGACGCCTTGCAGTCCAGCCAGTTATAAGCCCCGCACAGGCCCAAACGTTCAGGGCTGACCACGCAGACATGGTCTGGCGCAAAGCTCTGGCACAGGGTGCAGGAGTAGAAGACATCCACCGAATCATCGGTCATATCTGCCAGGCGTTTATTGCGGAAGTCATAGGCCTCGCGGGCTTTTTCAAGCCACTTCTCCATCTCAGCCTTGTCGGTGTAAACAGTCACTTCCACCTTATCAAGGACTGCCCCGAAGTCGGCGTGGAGCCTGGCATGGATGATCTTGCCGAAGTGCTCCAGGCTGAAGCCTTTCTCGGCTGCTGCTTTGGAGATCCTGATCCAGACGATATCGCGCTGGCCAATGTGCTGGATGCCTGAGGCGCCATTGATGAAGTCGTGTATCTGGCGCTCCAGGACCGGCTCGAAGTCTTGTTCCATCTCCCTGCCGGCAACTTGAACGACCACACCCATGTCCATGAAGCCCTCATCTTCCACATCATCGAAGTTGGGGCCGACCACTTCAACTTTCCCATCAGTGATCTCTTCCATATCGGTCATGAACAAGTATTCAAAGGAGCGGGAATTCTTACCGCCGAACTCCACTCGCATATCCGCCCGGCGCACAACCTCACCTTCAAATGCAGAGCCATAGGGCACCGGCACTGGCACATCGGTGATCTTGATCTTCACACCGCGGACCTGGATGCATTTCTGAACCAGGGCGGTAGCCCGCTCCAGGTCATCCTTGCCCTCGATCTGGTCAAAAGGCATGCTGACCACATGTTCATAGGTGGTCACACCAGTCGGGAGGATTTCCGGGATCACCGTATCGGCGATGACAGGGAAGCCAAAGTTGATGGCTCCCGCCGCTGCGGCGTATTTCAGATCGTCCACTTCACCGAGTGCAAGCACAAAGGCGAAGACCCGGGCTCTGTTGTACTTGAGGATATCCCTGGCTTGGCCGGGCTTGAGGCCGCCAAAGGTCAGAGCAGATCGGGAGGCGAAACCCAAAGCATAAATGGCGCTCAGGGTATCGGTGCCGAAGGGCACAGTATAGGTGTCATAGCCCAGCTCAACACCTTCCTCGACCAGCTGGTCAATGATGCTGCGGCCGTTGACATTGCCGGATAGGAAGGTCAGGATGTTGCGCTGCTGCAGCTCGCGGACGATCTTGACCGCCACCTCGTTGGATTTGGCTGCGCCAACAATGGCCGCGAAGCCAGGCATCCTGCCATCCACTAGCTGGATGCCCCAGGAGCGCAGTTGGATGTCATCGATCGGGCCATTCAAGCGGCCTGACAGGCCAAAATCGCGGTCGGAATACTCCGTACCTCCGGCCAGATTGATATCAGGATAGATCTCCGGCTGTATACCGTAGATCGTCCTGATGGCTTCAATGGTTTCAGCAGCAATCAGGGTCGCCATCCCGCTGTCCAGGGTCTCTCCCAGGTAGGGCGTCCATTTCTGGTCAGAAGGAATGGGATGCAGCAGGCTCCTGGCCTTTTCCAGGATCGGGGTCAGGTCGCCCAAGGTGGAGACCTTATCGCCCGTCATGGCGTAGATCAAAGGCAGGTAATAAGCCGTATTGGGAAACTCAACAATGGTTTCCGGCCCTTTTTCTTCCAGCGCCTGATTAAGCATGGTTTCGGCTTCATAGACAAGGGCATTGGCGCCGCGGACGGCTCGAGTAGCAATGTACTTGGACATTTATCTTATCTCCTTCATTTACCAGCGGACCCGTAGATAGCTTGCCGCCGTTTTTCAAGAGGCAGCTG
>JBGCVQ010000111.1:0-2909 GCA_045888315.1 Anaerolineales bacterium
CCCAAGAATAGGATCTGGCCCAGCCAGCGGGATTTCAGACTGGATGACTGCTTCCCGCCCGATTACATCGAAAAGATGGTCCACAGCAGCTTGGAGAACAGCGGGCTGGAAAGCTTTGACCTGATGCAGTTCCATGTCTGGGAAGATCACTTCCTGGAAGATGAGCGCTGGATCAAGAAGATCGACAGTTTGAAGAATCAGGGCTTATTCCAGGCAATTGGAATCAGCATTAACCGCTGGGAGCCCTGGAACGGTGTCAAGACGGTTTCTAGTGGTGTGATCGACGCTGCCCAGGTGATCTTCAATATCTTTGACCAAAATCCCGAGGATGAACTCCTGCCAGCATGCCAGCAGCATGATGTCGCAGTGATCGCTCGTGTGCCGTTCGATGAAGGAACGCTGACTGGAAATGTCAACCTTGAATCAACCTGGCCGGAGAGCGATTGGCGCAGCACCTATTTCGTGGCAGAAAACCTGAAGTCCAGTGTCGCCCATGCAGATGCCCTGAGACCTCTCATACCCGAGGGCATGACAATGGCCGAGATGGCCCTGCGCTTCATCCTCAGCGAACCCCGGGTGAACACTGTCATACCCGGCATGCGCAAACCCCAGCATGTTAAGATGAACCTGACCGCCAGTGACTTCGGACCACTCCCGGAAGCGCTTCAATCGGAACTGAAAAAACACCGCTGGGATAGACAGCCAACTGAATGGTCCCAGTGAAAGCAGATTTTCCATGCAGATAGATTTCAACCAACAACCTCACCACAGATTGAATCTCCTTACCGGGGAATGGGTGCTGGTTTCCCCTCAACGCACCCAGCGACCCTGGCGGGGCCAGGTAGAAAAAGCCCTCCCGCAAGAGCGCCTTGACTATGATCCGGACTGCTATCTCTGTCCGGGCAACCAGCGTGCCGGAGGGGCATGCAACCCGGATTACCAGACCACCTTTGTTTTCACTAACGACTACGCCGCCCTCCAACCCGGCGAATTCCTCCCGGAACGGGGAGGGGATGACCTGCTGACAGCAGTTCCGGTCAGCGGCACCTGCCGAGTGATCTGCTTCTCTCCCAGGCACGACCTCACCCTGCCGGAGATGGACCTGGCAACCATCCGGGAAGTGATCGACCTCTGGGCAGAACAGACCGCTGAATTGGGGCAAACCTACGCTTGGGTCCAAGTCTTCGAAAACAAAGGCGCCATGATGGGCAGCTCCAATCCTCACCCCCATGGGCAGATCTGGGCCATGGACCAGCTTCCCAATCAGGCTGAGAGGGAAGATCAGCGCCAGCGGGAGTATTTAGCGAGAAATGGACGGTCCCTGCTGCTGGACTATCTGGAACGGGAGCTGAAAGTCAACCAGAGGCTGGTGCTTGAAAATCGAGACTGGGTCGCCTTGGTGCCATTCTGGGCTGTCTGGCCCTTTGAAACCATGCTGCTACCCCGACGGGGGGTCAGGGAGCTCCCTGAACTCACCGAGTCAGAGAGAGAGAGCCTGGCAGGGATCCTCAAAGACCTGCTCTGCAAGTATGATAACCTGTTCGAGACCTCTTTTCCTTACTCGATGGGCTGGCACGGCGCGCCTTACTTGTTGGGAGGCCAATCCCATTGGCAGCTGCACGCCCATTTTTACCCTCCCCTGCTGCGTTCAGCGACAGTGAAGAAGTTCATGGTGGGTTTTGAAATGCTGGCAGAAGCCCAGCGGGACCTGACCGCAGAGGATGCTGCCGCCAGGCTAAGAGAACTCCCAACTATCCATTACAGGGAAAATAAATGAACATTCGAGAAAAAGTGCTCCAGGCATTTCAGGCTGAATATGGAGGAGATCCAACCTGGATCACTCGCTCCCCTGGACGAGTCAATATCATCGGGGAACACACCGATTACAATGACGGTTTCGCCTTACCGATGGCCATCGATTATGCTACCTGGGTTGCCTTAAAGCCCCGTTCTGACAGGGTAGTCCAGGCCACTGCCCTTGATAAGGGTCAGATGCTGGAATTCAACCTGGACGATATTTCAAAGGGTAAGGGAGGCTGGGAAGAATACCTCACTGGTGTCGCCTGGGCCCTCCAAGGGGAAGGCCACCAGCTGGGTGGCTGGGAAGGGGTATTTGCTGGCGATGTCCCCATCGGTGCAGGCTTGTCCTCCTCTGCAGCCCTGGAATTAGCCCTGGCTCGGGCTTTCTGCCTGGTTTCTGACCTGGAGTGGGATCCCCGACGTATGGCCCTGGTTTGCC
Organism: Anaerolineales bacterium; assembly: GCA_045888315.1. Taxonomy (GTDB): domain Bacteria; phylum Chloroflexota; class Anaerolineae; order Anaerolineales; family UBA11858; genus B10-G9. The sequence goes on from JBGCVQ010000111.1 coordinate 2,240, forward strand.
AGAAAGCTGAAAACCACTGGGTGGGTGTCAATTCCGGGATCATGGACCAGATGGTCTCAGCGTGCGGTAAGGAAGGATACGCCCTGCTGATCGACTGCCGCAGCCTGGAAACTAGCCAGGTACCCCTGCCGGAGAGCGCCCGGGTCGTGATCCTGGACACGTCTACCCGCCGGGGTTTGGTGGATTCAGCTTACAATGAACGGCGGGCGCAGTGCGAGGCAGTCGCTTGCCACTTTAACGCGGATGCCTTGCGGGATGTTACCCAGGAGCAGCTCCTGGATAAAGCAGGGATCATGAACACGCTTCTCTACCAGCGAGCCCGCCATGTCATCAGCGAGAACCAGCGGGTGCTGGAAGCTGTCGAAGCCCTGGAAAGAGGAGATGCCGAGAGCCTGGGAAGATTGATGAATGAAAGCCACCGCAGCCTGCGGGACGATTACCAGGTCTCGCGGGAGGAATTGGACCAGATGGTGGAAATCGCCCAGGGCGAGCCGGGATGTTACGGAGCGCGCATGACTGGGGGAGGATTTGGCGGCTGTGCTATCGCCCTGGTGGATGCTGACCAGGTGGAGGATTTTGAGTACAACGTGCCCCGCAAATACCTCCGCCAGACCGGTCTGGAACCAAAGGTTTATGTCAGCCGGGCATCTGATGGGACCAGCTACGAGGT
>JBGCVQ010000112.1:0-4907 GCA_045888315.1 Anaerolineales bacterium
GAAGGTCGATATAGATCGATAAGGCGATCAAGATAAGGATCGGAATGATCCAGCGTCGATTCTGTTTCATATGCGAGGCTTTGCCTCCAATACCTAGAAGGATAAAATAATTGCCCGCTGACACGTGTTCAGCTGAACAGGCAAATTTATACTCCTGATTGGGTTGTATGTCAAATCATCTCAGCTTATTTGGGATGATTTCTAGGGGGAAAATGGGATAAATGCTATCTGGAAGATCACACTTCCGCCCTTGGCTGATACTGGAGGGCTTCCGCCAGGTGAGTGGAAGCGATGGATTCTTCGCCTGCCAGGTCGGCGATGGTGCGGGACAGTTTAAGGACCCTGTGGTAAGCCCGGGCAGAGAGCCCCAGCTGCTGCAGGGCTCCCCGCAGCAATGCCCGAGAGTCCTCGTCCAGCTCACAGTACTCCCTGATCTCCCGTGGAGTCATATCCCCGTTGGCGCTGCTGGGGGATCCAGAAAGGCGCTGAGCTTGGATCTGGCGGGCACCCTCGACCCGCCCTCGAACTTGGGCGGAAGGCTCCCCCAGGCGATCTGAACTCAACTTCTCAAAATCAACCCGCGGTACTTCAACCTGGATATCGATCCGGTCCAGGATCGGACCGGACAGGCGCTTCTGATAGCGGGTGATGGCGGATGCAGAGCAGGAGCAGGTTTTCAGCGAGTCGCCGTAGTAGCCGCAGGGGCAGGGATTCATGGCTGCCACCAGCATGAAATTGGCCGGGAAGGTCAAGGACCCCTGGGCCCGGCTGATGGTCACGGCTTTGTCTTCCAGCGGCTGGCGCAGCACCTCCAGCACCCGCCGCCCGAACTCTGGGAACTCATCCAGGAACAGCACACCCCGGTGGGCCAGGGAGATCTCCCCCGGCTGAGGCCAGGTCCCGCCTCCCACCAGGCCGGCATGGGAAATGGTATGGTGAGGAGATCGGAAGGGACGCTGCTGGATCAAGGGTGTGCTGGCTGGCAGCTGGTCCAGGATGGAGTAGATCCTGGTCACCTCCAGGGCTTCCTCGATCGACATCCTGGGCATGATGCCCGGGAGGGAGCGCGCCAGCAGGGTCTTTCCTGCCCCCGGGGGGCCGTTCATGAGCATGTTGTGGTTGCCAGCCGCAGCGACTTCCAGGGCCCGCTTGGCATGCTCTTGGCCTTTGATCTCCTGGAAATCGGTCTTGACGATCGCTTCAGGAGGTACTAGAGGGGTAGAGATCTGTAAAGGTTCGATGGGGCTGGACCCGGTCAGGTGCCAGACCAGTTCATCCAGTGATTGCACTGGCAGGATCTCCAGGTCAGGGATCAGGCTCGCTTCTGGGGCATCCTGGGCTGGGACGCAGATCCCCCGATAGCCTTGGTCTCGGGCCATGGCTGCCATGGGCAGCATGCCCGGGGTGTGTCTAACAGTGCCGTCCAACGAGAGCTCGCCGACAATGATCAGCTCCTCCACCGCCTGGTGGGGGATGATCCCGCTGCTGACCAGGATGCCCACAGCCATGGGCAGATCATAAGCGGGACCTTCTTTGCGCACGTTGGCAGGAGCCAGATTGATGATCAGGGATTTGCGGGGAAAGGGCACAGAGATATTACTGATGGCTGCCCGGACCCGCTCCCGGCTTTCTTTGACCGCGGTGTCGGGCAGTCCAACAACATAGATATGTCCAAATCCGTAGGTGGTGTCAACTTCGACTTCAACTAAAACCCCCTCCAGCCCCAGCACAGCGCAGGAGTGAACGCGTGCAGGCATGGCTTCAGTGTATAAAAAATCACCACCCTTGTCAATTAGTGGGTTGTTTTACTGAAAACTCGCAAGCTGATGAGAAAAGGCGGCTGCAGGAAATCACACTTGCTCCTTCACCTTTCGCTATAATAAATGGAAGAATAGCAAGTCAGCTGCCCAGCGGCTGGCGGTAGAGGATCATATTCCAGACAGGAGGATGATCGATGATGACCGAATCTGCTAAGCAAGCCTTGTCCATCCTGCGGGACCCGGGCCAATTCCAATGGTATGTCATCACCTTATTTGCCCTGATAGTCTATGTGTATGCGGTCGAGATCGAACGCAGGAACTGGAGTTTGGTCTTTGCCGGCCTGGCATTTTGGGGTATGGATTGGTTCAACGAGTTGTGGAACAGCTTGGTCTTTCATTTGACAAACTACGCCCCGGTTTGGGGAGCGCCAGGCAAGACTGCCTACCTGATACTGATCGGGCTCAATATCGAGATCTGCTTTATGTTCGCGATTGCTGGGATTGCCTTTGGCAAGATGCTTCCCCCAGACCGGAAGCTCAAGATTTTGGGGGTTCCTAACCGGCTGCTGATCGCTGTAGGCGGATCAGCATTCTGCGTTTTCGTGGAGATCCTGTTGAACAGCATGGGGGCACTCACCTGGGATTACAGCTGGTGGAACGTTGGGGCTCCCTGGCTGATCTTCTTGATCGGCTACCTGCCGTTCTTCCTGGTCTCTTTCTGGGTCCATGATCTGGAAAGCCTGAAGAGTAAGCTAAGCGTCGTGGGCGTCATTTACGGCGTTGACCTGGTCCTTCTGGCGGTGTTTGGGATTGGGCTGGGTTGGCTCTAGGAATAGGGCTCTAGATCCTGCAAGGTCAACACTGCGATAGTCTTCAGCCCTGGAAACCGTTCCGAGCCATTTTTGCGCTCAGCATGCCCACCATCCAGACACTTCAATCTAAATCTCGCCAGCACCACGCAAGAACAAACGCGTGCAGGCATGGCTTCAATGTATAAAGAGCAATCTCGCTTGTCACGGGCTTGGCGGAGGTGCTCCGAGAAGCAGGATCATTGCTCCAGGCTGGAAAGCTCACTATCTGCCAGCTCAGCTTTGGCCTCCAGCAGGTTCTTATATTTCCTGGCCAGCTTTTCCCGGTCTCCCGCCAGGAGCGCTTTCAGCAAATCGCCCTCCAACTCGGCTACTTCCAATCGGGAGTAATAATCCAGGGATTCCTTGAGATGGGCGACAACGATCATGCCCGTTAACAGCGGATGGTTGTTGGTGACATTGACATCTGGGAACTGGGTGCCGTGCTCCAACTCGACTTCCAGACCTTTCTTGAAGTCAAGGGGATCAACCAGCTCGGCCATCCCACCTAATTCCTTCTGGATGACCTCTGCCTCTCGGATGGTTATCTGGGGTTCCTTGAGCTGGCTCCAATCCCGGATCCTCAATTCGCTGCAAACCCTTTGGACTTCTTCATTAGATACATAAGTCGGAATTTCCATGAGATTTCCTTTACTGGCTTGAGCCAGCAGTTGGGATGATCTTGATCGGGATTTATGTCTGGGAATGGAAGGGGTCATTCCTCATCTAAATGCATCCGGTGCAGGATCCGGTGAGCGATAGGAGTGAATACCACGCCTGCCCCGACCAGGAAAACAACCCCTGAGAAGATAGCGAACAAGGACGCGAAGATCTTGGAGGCATCGGTCGTCAGTTTATCTACCGGCCCCATGCCTCCCAGGATCATGGACGCATTCAGGAGGGAATCGATCCAGTTGAGATTATTGAGGTAGTGGTAGCCCAGAATGCCGATCCCCAGGGAAACCAGCAGCAGGCTCAGGGAGAGTGCCCCGTGCCGCAGCAAGCGGATCAGGAATAGTTTTCTGCTCAAGAGTGGTTGTGAGTGGTGCTCGTAGATCATCATTGTCCCTCCGATTGGCTGCGAGTTCAAAGCCATTTCTTGCGCTTGAAGTAGATCAGCATGCCCACCACTGAGAGCAGGATCACCCCCCAGACCATGGGGTAGCCCCATTTCCAGCCCAGCTCCGGCATGTATTTGAAGTTCATACCGTAGAGGCCGACCACGAAGGAGAGGGGGATGAAGATGGTCGAGATGATCGTTAATACCTTCATGATCTCGTTCATGCGGTTGCTGACGCTGGAGAGGTAGATATCGAGCATTCCCGAGGCCATCTCCCGGAAGGTTTCGACTGTGTCGATGATCTGGATCACGTGATCATACACATCCCGCAGATATATCAAGGTGGCAGGCTGGAAGATCCTCGATTCGCCCCGCTCGAGGTTGCTGATGGTTTCCCTCAAGGGCCAGACGGATTTCCTGAGATAGATCAGCTCGCGCTTGAGATCATGGATGGCATGCAGGGTATCTGGATCGGGATCCGTCACCAGCTCTTCCTCAAGTTCTTCGATCTCTTCCCCTAAATATTCCAGGACTATGAAATAATTATCAACGACGGCGTCGATCAATGAGTAGGCCAGATAATCTGGACCCCCTTTAGACAGGCGGCTTTTCCCTTCCCGGAGGCGTTTCCTGACCGAGTCAAACACATCCCCCTCGCTTTCCTGAAATGTGATCAGATAGCTGCTGCCCAACAGCAAGCTGATCTGCTCCGCGTTGATCCGAGAGGTCTCATCATCCCAGCTGAGCATGTTCAGCTCAATGAACAGATAATCCCCATAGTCCTCTACCTTGGGGCGCTGGTTGGTGTTGAGGATATCCTCGAGCACCAGGGGATGGATGTTCAACTGGCTGCCGATGTCTTCCAGGATGCCCACCTGCTTACCGGTAGAGATATTGAGCCAATTGACAGGAATAGCCGCGTCAAATGGCAGGCAGCTGGACAGATCCGCAGTTTCCAGGTCACTCAGGTCGTTATCAGGGCCGTACCTGAGCAGCTGCATAGAAGCGACTTTCTGGTGAGATTCATCCGGGGCTATCAACGATCCCGGTGGATGACCGACTGTGCGAGGTTTTTGGAAGTATCGATTCATATGTTCCTACTTTACTACCGAATTGCAGGTTTCCAAGGAAAGTCCTTTTTCCGTGAGGTGGCAGGGCGATACCTAACCAGTTTCCACTCTGAACTGATTATAAATTATCGGGGACTGGTGGTGGGGAAATAGCGGAAGGATGGCCCGG
>JBGCVQ010000113.1:0-11065 GCA_045888315.1 Anaerolineales bacterium
CTCGAGCTCTCGGCCCAGATCGAAGCCTGGGCTACCGAGTATCTGGCTGAGTACCCGGAATTGCTGGAGATGCAGGCAGCTGATTATCAGGAACAAAGCCTCTCCTGGCGGGAGATCGCTGCCCAGCGGATCTTTCCCTACCTCCCGGAGCATCTGCCCGCCATGGCAGAAGCTCGCGGAAAATTGCTTAAGCTGCTGCCGGATATCTGTCAGCTCACTTCAGAGAGACTGGGGTTCAATTTTCCGGTCACCTTCCTGATCTATGTCGGGATCGGCTGTGGAGCCGGCTGGGCAGCATCCTACAGCGGTTCTCCCGCGGTCCTCTTCGGCCTGGAGAATATCGCTGAACTGGGATGGACCACGCAAGAGGCCCTGTCAGGACTGACAGTTCACGAACTCAGCCACCTGGCCCACCACCGCTGGCGCAGGGAAGCAGGCCTGGAGCTGGGTGAGGGTCCCTGGTGGCAGCTCTATGAAGAGGGCTTTGCCCAGGCCTGCGAAGTCCTCATCACCGGCACCTGGCACGAGACCAAGGGAAATGTATCCCAGGACTGGTTGAAAGCTTGCCGGGAGAACAAATCAATCCTTGCCGAGGAATTCCTGAGCCGGGTGAACCAAGGCCAGGAGTTCAGGGATTTCTTCGGCTCCTGGTACGATGTAGCAGGCATCCCTCAAGCCGGCTACTTCCTCGGCAGCCAGATCATGCGGCCGCTGATCGAGCAGGAAGGTGCCGAACAAACCGCTTTGCTGGTAGATTTGGAAGCTGCCCTCCGACCTGCCCTGGAAGTTATGGCTTCCTCCGACTGAAATTCACACTCCACAACAGACTGCGGAACCTGGAACTCCCTCTGACCACCTGCTTTCGGGTAGAATTCATTCTATGAACGATTCGGATCGACCCGAACGGTCCCTACCCGGCCAGGAAACGCCCGAGGAGTACCTTCAAGAGGTGACAATCGGTGAGCGCCGGCCCCACAACGGGACGATCTACCTGGCTCCCTACGACCCGGAATGGCCCCGCCAGTTCTCCCTCCTCGAAGGCCGCATCTACCAGGCGCTGGGCGATCAGGCCCTGCTGCTGGAGCACGTTGGATCCACCTCCGTCCCGGGTATATCAGCCAAGCCCGTCATCGACATGCTCCTGGTGGTAGCTGATTCGTCGGATGAAACCTCCTACCTCCCCGCCCTGGAAGAACAGGGCTTCTATCTGCGCATCCGCGAACCGGATTGGCACCAGCACCGCCTGCTGAAAGGCCCGGATATCAAGGCTAACCTGCATGTCTTCTCCGCAGGCTGCTGCGAAGTGGAGCGCATGCTGGCTTTCCGGGACTGGCTGCGGTCGCACCCGGATGAAAAAGAGCTTTATGAGAAGGCCAAGCGGGAACTGGCAGCCCGCACCTGGAAGTACACCCAGCACTATGCTGATGCGAAATCCAAGGTGGTGGAAGAGATCCTCAGCCGGGCGATGGCTGAATAAGATCCGCCGAGACTGTCCCCTCAAGGCATCAGTGGGGGCGGATGAGCACAAAATAAGGAATGGCAAGTGACCGATAGTGATTTTCTCCCCCTTCGAGAAGTGGAACGCTTCTTGACCTACAACCGGCCAGACATCAGGGAGATCGTCCTGGAGTTGAGGGACCTGGTCTGGCAGGTCTGCCCGTATGCCACGGAGCGCATCCTGTGGGGCGGCCTGGCCTATCATAATTCCGCCAAAGGTGGTCCTGTCAAAGGGGCTATCTGCCAGATCGAGCTCGAGAAGGACCGGGTCCGCCTGGCTTTCATCCATGGCGTCCGCCTGACCGATCCCCAGGGGCTGCTCCGAGGGGATCGCCGCAGCAAGCGCCATCTGGTGGTCAAAACCTTTGAAGACGCGCCCTGGGATGAAATGCGGGAATTGATCCAGGAAGCGGCGGACCTTGATCCCACCACCTTTGGCCCGCTTGGGACAGGTTAAACGCAGATAACTTTACGTACAGATGACCAATACTGGTACCTGATCAACCGAAAGGCTATTAAGGGGAGCGGTATATGACAGGGAACATCCAGCTTGAGGTCGCTTGGAGCCCAATATGATCCAATTCACGTACGTTGAAATGCGCTGCCTTGTGGATCAGCGGCAGGATGACACGGGTTTTCCCATTGGAGGCCTGACCGTCGAACCCCTCGAATCTGCAAATCCCTCTGACCTCTATGATTGTTATGCGTCTTCGTTCGAGGCGGGAGACGCTTTCTTCTTCCAATACCAGCCAGAGGGCGAGCGAAGAAGATATTTCGAACAGGACCTGGGATTCCCCCAGGTGCTCTCAAACCCCGCGTCCTTTCTGCTCCGGCAGGGTGCGGAGATCATCGCCTTTACACTGGTCCTCGCCTGCCCAGAAGACAACTATCACATCTCCTGCATGTGTGTCCTGCCTGAATATCAGGATCACGGCCTGGGCAGAGCCATGCTCAACAGGATCAAGGGCATTGCATTCGACAATGGTGCCCGCTTGATCACCCTGGGTACAGAGCCGACCATGAAAGCCTTCCAACTTTACAGCGAGAATGGCTTTACTGTATTCGATGAGCACGTCGTGGAGATACCTGACCTGGATCCGGACGTAGATCTTTCCTGATCCCTCGGCTTTTGTTCTCAAGCAGTACAGGGCACCTCTGAAAACGACCTGCCGAAAATCCTCCTGAACAGGATAGAATATCCTTATGAGCTCCTCCACTGCAGGCCTGCAGCTGGCCGCGGATGCGGCAATCGATCTTCACCTGCACACTACACTTAGTGACGGCAGCTGGACCTTGGAAGACCTGCTTGATCACCTCAGGCAGGAGGGCTTTGGTTTGGGGGCCGTTACCGATCATGACCGGGCGGACACGGCCGCCGTTATCCAGGAGCAGGCTCAGACCAGGACCCTGCCCCTGCTGACGGGCGTCGAAATGACATCCGCCGCCCGGGGCGAGATGGTCGACCTGCTCTGCTACGGGTTCAGTCCGGGTGAGAACCCCCTGACCACCCTGGCCCGGGACCTGCTGGACCGCCAAAAGGAGAACACCCGGGAGGTGTATGAGAATCTCTCCCGGCAGGGCTTTACATTCCCGGGGGGCTCCTTGGAGCACCTCCTGGACCAACCCGGTCTGGTGCAGGCTCTCGGTCAGCTCGACCTCCTGCTAGAACAAAATTCCATCAATTCCCGGGCAGAGGCCGAAGAGCTGCTGACAAAGGCGGGGTACAGGTACGAAGCGAACCCGCCGGAAGCCGTTGTCGAAGCAGCCCACCGCAGCGGGGCAGTCTGCTTGCTGGCCCACCCCGGTCGGGGAAATGGCTACCTGGAATTCGACTCCTCCTTGCTGGATGAATTCCGCCAGCAAGCGCCCATCGACGGCCTGGAAGCCCACTATCCGCTCCACAGCCCTTCCCAGAGGGACATGTACCTGGAATACGCGGGGCGCCATGATCTGCTGGTCAGCGCTGGGTCGGATTCCCATCGACCGGGCAAGCCGCCCATCCAGTACCAGGCTGGACTGTGCCAAAAGCTGCTTGCGGCGCTTGGTATCCAGCTCACGGTTCCTGACAAGAATGCTTGAGACTTATTGTTCTAACTGAAATCACAGGAGGTCTGATGAAAACATCTGGAGAATGTCCGAAATGCGGTTCCCACAAGATAGGTCATCTTGAAAATGTAATCAACCGGACCCAGGCTATCGTGGAATCTCGAACAGTGGTCGGACATTCCCCCGCACCTCTGGGTGTAAAGCGAACTGAACAATCAGGGTTGATCAAGATCATCAAAGAAGAGCCGGCCGGTCAGCTGGAAGCCTACCTTTGCGGATCCTGTGGATTTTATGAGACCTATGTAAAAGATCCCACCAGCCTTGATTTCGAGTCAATTGAGGGTTTCAAGTGGATCCAGGTGGATAACAAAGACCACTAGGATCCTAAGAAGTCCATAGTAAGGGACGAGCTAGATCTCGCAGAGCCGATAGTGTGGATTATTCTCCAGCGCGTCCAGATCTGTTGATTGCAGATCGTCAAAGTGCAGGAGGGTTGAAATGAAGAAACATGTAATAACTGTTGTCACCTTTGGTATTTTCTTTTTGTTCCTGATCCAGTTAGCCGGCACCCTGGTCGAGTCCATCTACATCCTGGACCTGATGAACACCTCCCTGGATGAGAAGGTCCTCGGCCTGGCGTTCTTCTTCTCGCCAATCATCCTGCTTCCCTTCCGGAAGAGACTCCCCTCCTGGGTAGGCTGGTTCTGCTTCGGATTGCTCTTCCTGTCCCACAGCCTGGTTCCCTACCTGGATACCCTGGGCCGCATGCTGGCTTCCGGGATCGGGCTCGGCGCGGCGTTAGGCTTGCTTCCCATCCTGCTCACCGCCAGGATACGGGGATCGGCCAGCCGGCTCCCCGCCTCCTGGATCGCGGCAGGGTTCGCCCTCTCCATCGCCCTTTCGGTCCTGCTGAGGACGGTTAATTTCGGATTGGATTACTCCCTCTTCCGGGAAGGGGGCTGGACCGGCTGGCTGCTGGCGGCTGGTCTGGGCGCCGCGCTGACCCAGCTGGACTGGAAGCTTCCCGACCGGGTTCAGAATCGTTCCAGGGAGGCCATCCTACCCACTGTCGGGATCTTCCTGGCGATCGGCCTGGCCTGGTTCGCCTTCTCGGCCCCGGCAGTCATCGCCCGCTGGACAGGGGCCAGCTACCGGCTGATCGCCAGCGCCATCAGTTTGCTGGCACTGGGCTGGACCGCTTTGGCAGTGGGAAAACCAGGCTGGATCGCCAGGATCTCCCGGGGCTGGCTGCTGGCCTGGAACTTGGCCTTTTCCCTGGCGCTGACGCTGACCATCCTGGCCCACCGGGTCCCCTTCCCACCTACTCCGGAGTCGCCGCCCGTCGTGGTTGGGGCTCCCGGATGGCTGGCAGGGGTCCTGCTGTACCTGACCCTGCTGCTTTTCCCTGTGATCTTCCTGGATCTGCAGGTCTTCGCCCGCCGCATCCTCCTGGCCGATCCAGCTCCCCAGGACCTGATCCCCGGGACCCTGCTGGGCAGTCTGGCGCTGGTCCTGCTGGTCTTCGTCCACATCTTCACCAATGTCTGGGGCTATGTCGAGCCGGTCAGCCCCTGGTTCCGGAACAAGTTCTGGCTGCCGTACCTGCTGCTGGCTGGGCTGACGACCCTGCTGATCGCCTGGAAAGGGACCCAGGAAACAGAAGGCCCGGCTGATACCCAGGAAGGTTGGGCGTGGGGCTGGGCGGCTGGCCTGATGGTCCTCTTCCTGGCCACTCTGGGCAGCGCTCTGCTGACGACCCGAATCGGGGATTTTGGACCCCCCAGTAACTCCCTGGTGGTCATGACCTATAACATCCAGGAAGCCAATGACGATTTCGGCGAGCGGTCCTACCGCCAGCAGCTGGCTCTCATCCGCAAGGTCGATCCAGACATCCTGGCCCTGCAGGAATCGGACTCGACCCGGATCTCCCTCAACAACAACGATTATGTCCGCTATTACGCCGGTCAGCTGGGCTACTATTCCTACTTTGGTCCAACCACGGTCGCTGGGACCTATGGTACGGCGATCCTCTCCAAATATCCTCTGAAGAACACCCGGACGGTCTTCTCTTTCAGCGATCAGGATGAGATCGGCACCGCCGAGGCTGAGATCGAGATCGGCGGAGAGACCTTCACGATCTACGACGTCCATCCCGACGGCTCGGACAGCGCTATGCTGGCCTGGGCAAGATCGCTCCTGGAGCGCTCTCAGGGTAAATCCAGGGTGATCGCCCTGGGTGATTACAATTTGCGGGATTACGAGGAAGCCTATCAGCTGATCGACAGTGTCTACACCAATGCCTGGACCAGCGTCTATCCCTCAGAGATCAGCCCGGACGGCACGGACATGTCCGGCGAGAACCGCATCGATCATATCTTCCTCTCCCCGGATCTGGAAGCCAGGGACCCGGTCTACATCCTCCCGCCCCAATCTGCCACGGACCACCCCGTTCATTGGTCTGTGATCACCTGGGAGGAATAACCGGGGAAGAATAAAAACCGCAGCAAAAAGACAGAGAGCAGCTGATCTCGGACGAAGCTGCCCTGGAGAGGGAAAGTACACCCATGACAGATATCAGCTTCGAGACACCCCGCTTAGTACTTCGAACCATGCGGCCTGAGGACCTAGAGGAGCTGCTGACGATCTTTGCGGATCCGAAAGTGATGGCTGCCTTCAGCAGTCCCCCCTTCGACAGGGAACAGATGGTATCCTGGCTGAACAGGAACCTTGCTCACCAGGAACAATACGGGGTCGGATTGTTCTCGGTCATCCATAAGATCGACCAAAGGCTGATCGGGGACTGCGGCCTGGAGTACATGGAGATAGACGGAGAACAAACAGCTGAGCTGGGATATGATTTCTGCAGCGATACCTGGAACCAGGGTTACGCAACAGAGGCAGCCTCGGCTGTGCGCGATTACGCTTTCCAGGTCCTGGGGCTCCCCTATTTGATCTCCCTGATCCGGGTTGGGAATGAGGCTTCTCGGCGCGTATCGGAAAAGATCGGGATGAGGCTTGAAGAGGAATTCACAACCCACGGCATCGACTACTGGAAATACGCTCTCACCTACCAGCCTGGAACGAAACCATGATCATACGTTTTCTGGCAGTGATTGCGGGGCTGGTGGCGATCCTCGCTCCCCTCGCCAGTCTCATCATCGCTTCCAAACAGACCAAGGGGCGGGAGTCCGGATCCGGCTCGTTCCTGCGTAGAGTGCCCGGCTCAATTGCCGTCACGGTCTGGCTGGTCCTTATCGGACTCATGTTTTGGATACCGCTTCCTGTTCGATTCCCAGGGGCCGCCGACGCGATCCTGCTTGGAATGGGAAGCATTCTCTACTTCCCAGCAATCGCCCTTTATCTGTGGGGGCTGGCGGCCCTCGGCAAGCAATTCGGGGTCTCTACAGCAGCTGGAGCGGATCTCTATCTCGACCATCAACTGGTCCGAAAAGGTCCCTACCGCTGGATCCGCCATCCGATGTACCTGGCGGTGCTGCTGGCAGCAGCCGGGGCGCTGCTGATCTTCCGCACCTGGGCCATGCTGGTCTTTACACCGCTGTCCCTGGTTGTCATTCGGCGGGCGGCCAGCGAGGAAGCACTCCTAGCTGAAGAATTCCCGGAAGAATGGGGTTCATATATCCAGGAAGTACCCCCATGGCTGCCCCGGTGTTATAAAAAAGGCAGTAGCTAACCTATTTCTATGGGTCTCTGAAAAGACCATCGCAATCAAACGCACAGGGAGGGCATCATCATGGATCAATCGGAATTCAAGGTTTATGGTTACCGTTGGGTCGTACTGCTGGCATTCATGTTCGTGGTCGCCCTCAATCAGATGCTGTGGATCACTTTTGCGCCCATCACCGGGACTGCCGCGGAATTCTACGGCGTATCGGACCTGAGCATAGGTCTGCTTTCTCTGAGCTTCATGGCTGTCTACATCTTGATCTCCATTCCTGCCTCCTGGGCTATCGATACCTACGGGGTCCGGGTTGGCGTGGGCATCGGCGTCGTGCTCACCGGCCTGTTTGGGTTGCTGCGGGGAATCCTGGCACCTAGCTACACCCTGGTGCTGTTGGCCCAGATTGGGATCGCGGTCGGACAGCCCTTTATCCTCAATGCCGTGACCACCTTGGCCGCCCGCTGGTTCCCAATCAAGGACCGTGCCACGGCCTCCGGACTGGGAACCCTGGCCATCTATCTGGGCATCGTTATCGGCTTGGCTCTCACCCCCTACCTGACCCTGCGATCAGGCATCCACGGCATGCTCGTGGCTTACGGGATCGCCGCCGCGGTCGGGGTGCTGGTGTTCTTCCTCCTTGTCAAGGAACGACCGCCCACACCTCCCTGCCGCCCTGATCAGGAAGAACGCTCCCTGGTCTTTGACGGCCTGAAAGAATCCCTGCGCATCGGGAATTTCAAACTGCTGCTGGGGATCTTCTTCGTGGGGTTGGGGGTGTTCAATGCCGTCACAACCTGGATCGAGGATATCGTCCGCCCCAGAGGTTTCTCCATCACCCAGGCCGGAAATATCGGGGGGTTGATGATCCTGGGCGGTATCGTCGGAGCTGTTGTCATCCCCCTGCTTTCGGACCACTTCCGGAAACGCGTTCCATTCCTGATGGCCTCCGTGATCGGCGCGACGCTGGGGCTGGTGGGTGTCACCTACGCCTCTGGTTACGGGCTCCTGCTCTTTGCGGCATTCATCTTTGGTTTCTTCCTGCTGAGCGCTGGACCGGTCGGGTTCCAATACGCGGCTGAGATCACTTATCCCACTCCGGAGGGAACCTCCAACGGCCTGGTGCTGCTGATGGGCCAGATCTCCGGCATCATATTCATACTGGGCATGGATATCTTCAAATCGCCGGAAACCGGTTCGATGACCCTGCCGCTGCTGGTACTGATCGGCTTGCTGGTCCTCAGCATGTTCCTCGCCACACGCCTCAAAGAGGCCAAGACCCTGCTGACTGACCTAGGTAGTGATTGAACCAACTCTGACCATACTTGGAACACAAGAGGTGTTGAGATGAAAACGATCCGCCTGCCCGAACTCCCGGATGCGAAATCGCCTGCCGGGGCAGAAATTCGCTACCTGGTACATGGAAAAACCGGGAACATGATCCACAGCACGGTCCCACCCCACCAGGTGAACAAGGCGACCGTCCACGCCACTGTAAGCGAGTTCTGGTTTATCCTGGAAGGGAAAGGCGAGATCTGGCGGGATGACGGCCAGGAGAGCGGCGTGGCACCTCTCGTCCCGGGGACTGCCATCGATATCCCGGTAGGCACCGCATTTCAGTACCGGAATGTCTCGGACCAGGAATTGAAGTTCATCTGCATCGCCATGCCTCCCTGGCCGGGAGACCAAGAAGCCACTTTCGTCCCAGGCATTTGGCAACCAACGGTTTAAGGAGGAAATCCTGGCAAAGGGTAAGGGGCATTTCCTGTATTCCATCGCGAAAACATGGCTAGGAGGGCTGGTACTGCACTGGGCAGTGGCCTATTTCGCTTTCTTGATCCCCGCCCAGAAGCTGGTGGAGACGGATACCCTGGTTGCCTTCCACCACCCCTCTCCATCCTATCCCCTGCACATCTTGATCCTTCCCAAAGGCCGCTATCGGTCCCTGACTGACCTGCCGTCAGACGATCTGAGGTTTGAGTCGGATCTTTTTACAGCCGTCCGGCACCTGGTCCAGCTCTTTGGCCTGCAGGCCGGCAGCTACCGCTTGATCGCCAACGGCGGCCAGGCCCAGGAGGTGGACCACCTGCACTTCCACCTGGTATCGGAAGACTGGCAGGGAGAACTTGGCTCAGAAAACTGATCCTCACCCTCCTGGCTGATGGAATACAGAAAGCCGCGCTCTAATTAAGGAACGCGGCTTTCGCTTGGCAGAACAATACCAGATCCTGATACTTGCTACTCGATCAGTGTGTGGACCTGCTCGTGCATGTAGAGTTGGAGGTAATGGCGGCCGCCAGCGTTCTTCCCGCTGGAACCGGAAGCTTTCCAACCGCCAAATGGCTGATAGCCCGGCCAGGCGCCTGTAGTTGCGCCCTGGGGTCGGTTGGCGTAGTTCACGCCTGCCTGGATGTTGTTGAAGAACCACTGGGCCTCCTCCAGGGAGCCATAGAATCCGGCGGTCAAGCCGTAATCGACATCATTGGCATAGCGCATAGCATCATCCAGGCTGGAGACACGCTGGACCATGGTGATCGGCAGGAACATCTCTTCTTTCCAGAGAGGATGGGCAAAGGGCACATCAGCCACAACAGTAGGCTGGCAGAAATACCCTTCCTCTAAAGCGCCCTCCCTGAGGATCTCTCCTCCGGTCAGGATTGTGCCAGATTTCTGGAGTTCCGCTGTATAGCGCTGGAATTTCACCTGGGCAGGGGCATTGATCACCGGCCCCAGGTACACGGATCGGTCTGTCGGGTCCCCGATGACCAGCTCATTCGTGAGCTCAATCACGCAATTAACAACCTTGTCGTATAGCGGGTCTTCCACATAGACCCGCGAGCAGGCGGAACACTTCTGCCCTTGAAGTCCAAAAGCTGACCGAACGATACCCAGGGCGGCCCGCTCCACATCGGCGTTCCGAGAGACAACAGCAGGGTTCTTCCCACCCAGCTCCAGGATTGCTGGCCGGATATATTTCCCTCGGGCGAACTGGCGGAAGATCCCCATACCGACATCATACGAGCCGGTGAATGTCAGTCCGTCCAGGTCAGGGTTCTCTACCAGGGCACTGCCCAGCACATTGCCTGACCCTGTCAGGTAATTCAATGCCCCATCGGGAAGCCCTGCTTCAGCGAAGCAGTCATACAGCAGCCGGATGACCCAGGGTGTATCGCTGGCAGGTTTCATCACCACCGTGTTTCCCGCGACCAAGGCTGCCCCTGTCGGTCCACCTGTCAAAGCCGCCGGGAAATTGAAGGGGCTGATCACCAGCCAGACCCCATAAGGTTTGAGGGTTGAGATATTGGTCGCTGTGTAGCCCGGAAGTGGGTCCTGGCCCATTTGCATCACATAGCCCTGGCTGCGCTCCATTTCATCACAGGCATAGCGCAGCAGCGCCGGAGCTTCTGCCACGTCTCCCAAAGCCTCCATGCGGTTCTTGCCCACCTCCAGCGAAGTCATTGCCGCCAGTGTAAAAACGCGTTCTTCGATCAGATCCGCCGCTCTGCGGATGATCTTCACCCGCTCCTTCCAGGGAGTGTCCCTCCATTCAGGAAATGCCCTGCGGGCTGCCGCAACGGCATCTGCAGCATCTTGAGCCGTCCCCTTCTGGAAGGTGCCCAGCACCAGGTTCTTGTCGATCGGCGAATTGCTGGTGAACTTTTCAGCGGTATAGCGCTCCTCTCCATCGATCACCAGGGGATGTTCGTGACCCATAGTCGAGCTGACCTCTTCCAGGGCTCTCTCAAAACGGGTGTGAAGCTCCTCAGGAGGATCGAACATCGTCCCATAAGTGAGTTCAAATTCAGACATCAGGGTTTTCTCCTTGCCCAGCAGAGGCACAGACAC
>JBGCVQ010000114.1:0-16017 GCA_045888315.1 Anaerolineales bacterium
TGGGTTCAGACCGTCGTGAGACAGGTCGGTCTCTATCCGCTGTGGGCGTAAGGAATTTGCAGGGAGCTGCTCCTAGTACGAGAGGACCGGAGTGGACAGACCTCTAGTGTGCCAGTTGTTCCGCCAGGAGCATAGCTGGGTAGCTACGTCTGGCAGAGATAACCGCTGAAAGCATCTAAGCGGGAAACTCGCCCTAAGATTAGATTCCTCATCCCGTTAAGGGAGTAAGACCGCAAGAAGACTACTTGCTTGATAGGCGGCGTGTGTAAGCACAGCAATGTGTTCAGCTTAGCCGTACTAATGGTCGAGGGCTTATACAGTGGTGCGGAGAACTCGCTATTTATTCCATTTCTATTCAGTTGGTACACCTTAACATGTGAATAAAGTTCTTGGTGATTCTAGCGGCAAGGGTACACCTGGTCCCATCCCGAACCCAGCAGTTAAGCTTGCCAGCGCCGATGGTACTTGAGGGGAGGCCCTCTGGGAGAGTTGGTCATTGCCAAGAACTTTTTTCTTTTAATGATATTGAGACGAAGTTCCCTTGAGGAACTTCGTCTCTTTTTATGTATTACAATATTTTCAGAATAGGGTCCACAAATACATGCGCAGGTTATCTGTTCGACTGGTGGTGGGTTTTTTGGTTCTGGTGCTGCTGACTGCTTTAGCTGTCGGTTTGCCTGCTATTTGGTTGATGCAGAACCAACTTGACCGCCAGACCAGGTCCCAGATCGAACAGGCGCAGCGGACAGCGGTCTCGCTGTATGAGAAAAATACCCTGGAGCTCCAGAACTACGCGATCCTGACTGCCCAACGACCCACCTTGAATTCACTCTTAGCGGAGAACGACCTTTCTGCCCTGGCTTCCTATCTGGATACCCTGCAGCAAGGCACCAATCTGGATCTGATCAACCTCTGCCGTTCCTCGACCCTGCTGACTGGCACCCGGCCGGATGTCCCTGCCTGTAAGGTGGGAGATCGCGACAGGTTCTATATCAGCACCTCTGCCGAAGATCCGGGGTTGTGGATGCTCAGCAGCACCCCCCTCGAGAACTCAGCCGGGGAAGTGGTCGTAGGGCGGGCCATCAACAGTGATTTTGCCTCGGAGATCAGCGCTCAAATCGGTATGCACCAGCTGCTCTTCTACCAGGATGTATTGGTCAATTCCAGCCTGGAAGCGGATTCCTCCCTGGAAAGCCAGCTGAGGGACTGCCTGGCTGATAGCGACGAGCAGTCCGCCTGGACCAGCTGCAGTTTGAATGGGACCAGTTATTTCCTGGGCAGCACTAGCCTGGATGATCCTGGGTGGAACCTGGCCGTGGCATTCGACACCTCTTCGCTCAGGACCGCCCAAAGAAGCCTGGTCTATTCCATGACCGCTGCAATCCTGGCCGTATCACTGGTCGGCACCTCCCTGGGAGTGATCCTTTCTCGATTGGTCAGCCGCCCCCTGGAGGAACTCTCTGCCACGGCAGAAGCTTTCAGCCGGGGAGATTTGGAAACGGATTTTAGATCCAGATCCAGCATAGAGGAGATCACCCAGGTGGCTGGGGCTTTGGAGAATGCCCGCTGGGAACTGACCCGCACCCTGCGTTCTCTGGAAGGGGAGAAGGCCTGGAGTGAGAACTTGCTGGCATCGATCGTGGAAGCTATTATCACCGTGGACGACCAGGGAGCGGTCCAGTTCTTCAGCCACGGGGCGGAACGGTTGACGGGATTGTCTTCCAGCGATGCGGCAGGACTGGATATCGACCAGATCTTCAGCTTATCGGGGAGCGATGGCCCATTGATGAAGCTGCTTTCCGCAGCGCCTGCAGACTACCAGCGGGTGGATGTGGCGCTGCCGGATGGAAGACAAATGACCTGCGCGATCACGACTGCCCAGCTCAACCGGAATGATACCTCCCGCCAAACTGAAAAGGCCCTGGTCATCCGGGATATCAGTGAGGAGGAAGCGGTTCACCGCTTGCTGGGGCATTTCATTGCCGATGTCGCCCATGAACTGCGAACGCCGCTGACTGCCCTGGAGGCATCGATCGAGATGCTGCTGGATCAGGCCAATACTCTCGACCAGGCAGAAAGGGAGGAGTTATACGATTCGCTTTACCTGGGAATTCTTGGCCTGCATACCCTGGTGGATAACCTGCTGGAAAGCGCCATTATCGAAGCCCGCCAGTTCAGGATCTCTCCCCGTGTGGTCCAGCTGCAGCCGATCATTGCCCGCGCTGTCCAGACCATGAGCCCTTTGCTCGCTAAGTACGAACAGCGCCTGACCCTGGAGCTGCCTCTGGAGATCCCCCAGGTTAAGGCCGATCCGAAGAGGACCGAGCAGGTGCTGGTCAATTTGATCTCGAACGCCAATCGCTATGGCCCTACAGGAGAGGAGATCATACTCCAGGTGTCGGTGGAAGGGGAATTTGTCCGCCTGGCGGTAATGGACCGCGGCCCGGGAATTCCACCGGAACTCCGGGAGAACCTCTTCCGCCGCTTCGAATTTCCCCACGACGAGAACTCCCCTTCCCAGGCAGGAGCTGGATTGGGGTTGTCCGTGGTCAAGGAGATCGTCAGTGCTCATGGAGGGCAGATCGAAGTGGATGATCATCCAGGTGGCGGATCGGTGTTCTGGTTTTCCCTGCCTATAGCAAAAGAGGAGGGGGTATGAAAATTCTGGTTGTGGACGACGACCGAGTGCTGGCGGATGTGATCACCTTCATGCTCCATAAAGAAGGTTTTGAGGTTATCAAGGCCTTTGATGGGTCCGCTGCCCTGGAGCGCTGGAAGGAAGAAGGGCCGGACCTGCTGATCCTGGATGTGAATATGCCCAAGATGGGCGGCTTTGAGGTCTGCCGAAGGATTCGAGCCCAGTCGGACACACCGATCCTGATGCTCACCGTCCGGGGAGAGGAAGAGGATATCCTGGGAGGATTCGAGCTGGGTGCGGATGATTATCTCGTCAAGCCCTTCAGCCCCCGGCAGCTGGTTGCCCGGGTGAAAGCGATCCTGAGGAGATCAGGAGCCAGGGTCACTCAGAAGGAGCTTCAAGTTGGGGATCTTGTACTCTATCCTGCGAAGCGGGAGGTAGTCCTGGCCGATCAGGAGGAATCCATCTCCTTGACCCACCTGGAAAACCAACTGCTGGAATATCTGATGATCAATGCCGGCCAGGTGCTGACAGTGGAGATGATCATCGACCAGGTCTGGGGGCCATCAGGGGCGGATCGCGATATGCTTCGGCAGCTGGTCCACCGCTTACGCACCAAGATCGAACCGGATCCCTCAGAGCCGGTTTATATCCAAACCGTGCCAGGATTGGGTTACGGCTTGCTCAAGAAGGACTAGGTCGTTTTCTGCAGGGGGAATTTATCACAGGTCTGTCATGGTCCCATAACGGGGTCTATCATCCAATTTTGTTAAAGTACAAGTGAAATCGAGTATGAGTTTGCCACCCTCGGGAGGTGAGCCGTGGAGTTCCAGCCTAGGTTATTTCAGGGGCAGGCAATCCACTCCGCTCTGGAAGGACAGTTCATCGCTAAGTATTTACAAGATCAAGGATTAGAGAGGAGCGATTTGAGAAGGTTGCCTGAGGAACTGGTAAAGAAGATCATGGCACAGGCCTGCCAGTATGCTTCGTTGAAGTTGGCAGAGATAGAAGCCAGATCAAAATTCATCCAAAAGATCACTTGAGGTGAATGATTGAATATGGATACCGTCCTGCAGTTGGGATTCTATGACCAGAACATTACAGTGATGCGCCTTCTGCCTCCGGAGATCGCTTTTCGCTATCATGCCCTGCCCATAGCGACGGATGGTCAAAAAGTCACCGTGGCGATGGCAGCGTCAGCTGATCAGCAGGCTTTGAAGACCATCCAGCAGGTACTGGATGCACCAGTATGTTTCATTCAGGCGGACCGACTTGAGATCGACCGGAGATTGAGCCAGCTTTGGCCATCCAACAATTCTCAAGTACAGCTTCTGGCCTGGTATTCAGGACAGGAACCCGAAATGTTCTTGCCGTTCATAAATCGCGTGGCTGGCTTATTGGATGCGGACCTTAATCTGGCCAGGATCCCTCTTGGCAGCAGCGGCCTGCAGGACTTGACAGCTGAGATCCGGTGTTCCAGACCGGATCTAATACTGTATTCGTCATGCCATTCCTCCCGGAAGCTGAAAGGATTGATCCAATCAACAGTTGCTGAAGTTTCGGATATCGCCTTCTTAAGGATTCCTCTTGTACCGCTCTGGCCGATAGCGAAGATCCTACTGATCATCCCGGAACTGGAAGGGGGAACGGACCAAGCAATCAGCTGGGCAGTTCGTTTCGCCCACTCGAGCCAAGCTCTGGTGACTGTTCTTCCTGTGCTGCCTCCAATTCCGCTCTGCTATGGTTCTTTCCTGAGGCATAACCTGGAGGAGATCCTGACTGGAAACGATCCGCTGGGGGAAAAAATGCGGGAAATTTCCAGTCATTTCCAGGATCAGAATGTCATCGGGGTCTATAAAATGCGCGAGGGCGATCCACTCTTTCAGATCAGAGAGGAGATCATCACTTCCGACCCGGACCTGATCATTGTCCCCTCTCACCGGAAGAAGGGGATAAACAGCTGGCTGACCGAGGATCTGGGCTCCGTGCTTTTCAAGACTTCGATAAAACCATTGCTCACCACCATTCACGCTCAGTAAAGGAAAAGAAATGGCTTATTATGAAATGATCCCGATCATCATCCTGGCTTTTTTCTGCGAGCTGGTGGATTCTAGCCTGGGTATGGGATATGGAACCACACTCACTCCCATCCTGCTTGCGCTGGGATTTGAACCCCTTCAGATCGTCCCGGCAGTGCTTTGTTCAGAAGCGCTGACGGGTATCCTGGCGGGAGTTTTTCACCAAGAGTTCGGGAATGTTGATTTTCGAAAAGGTACCCGGGATTTTAAGGTGGTCCTGCTGCTGACAGCTTGCAGTGTCGTAGGCGTATTGATCTCGACCTTGCTGGCTGTCAACCTGCCTTCCTGGATCGTCAAGCTCTATATAGGTGCGCTGGTATTAGGGTTGGGTGTTTTCATCTTGATCAATCGCCGCAAGGATTATAGTTTTTCCTGGCTGCGGATCGGCGGGCTTGGCTGGCTGGCTGCGTTCAACAAGGGGATCAGCGGCGGCGGATACGGTCCAGTGGTCACAGCCGGGCAGGTTCTGTCTGGGGTGCGGGGCAGGAACGCCGTAGGCATCACCTCCCTGGCGGAAGGCATCACCAGCGTGGTTGGGTTTGCCATCTACTTCTTCAGCGGGGCGGCGTTGGATACAGCACTGCTGGTATCATTGGCTGCAGGAGCTGTTCTATCTGTGCCCCTCTCTGCTTATCTTGTCAGCCGTTTACCTGCCGGTAAATTGACGGTTGTCATCGGGGGTCTGACCACTTGCCTGGGAGGATACACTCTCGTGAGATTGTTAGTGTAGGTCAGGGCCCCAGTCCTGTCCTTGGGCTGGGGCCCTGTTTCTCCGTAATAAAAGACCCCCGGGCTGATGCTTCCCACCGGGGGTCTTTTTATTTCTGTTAGCAGGCCAGTCGATCAGGCTGCTTCCTTGTCCATGCTGTAATCCATCTCCGCCATCTGCTCGTAGATCGACCAGCGTTTGTTGACTTCCTCCTGGGCTTCTTTCATGAGCATCTCTGCCCGTTCCTCGTTGCTCTTCAGCAGGGAGCGGTAGCGCAGCTCATTGTAGGCATAATCCATCAAGGGGATGCTGGGAGCCTTGGAGTCCAGCTGGAGGGGGTTCTTGCCCTCCTTGATCCGATCAGGGTTGTAGCGGTACAGGGGCCAGATGCCCGACTTGACCGCCAGGTCCTGTTGGTTCAGTCCCTTCGCCATGTCGATGCCGTGCTCGATGCAGGGGCTGTAGGCCAGGATCAGGGACGGGCCTTCGTAGGCTTCTGCTTCTCGGAAAGCCTTCAAGGTCTGGGTGTCGCTGTGGCCCATCGCCACCTGGGCTACGTAAACATAGCCGTAGTTGATGGCCATCATGCCCAGGTCCTTGCGGGGGATGCCCTTGCCGCTCTCGGAGAAGCGGGCCACTGCGCCCATGGGGGTTGCCTTGGAGGACTGACCACCCGTGTTGGAGTACACCTGGGTGTCCAAAACCAGCACATTGACGTTCCGGCCGGAAGCCAGGACGTGGTCCAGGCCGCCGTAGCCGATGTCATAGGCCCAGCCGTCGCCGCCGACGATCCAGACATCCTTGCGGATCAATTTGTCAGCTATGCTGAGCAGATCCTTGGCTTTGCGGCTTTTCTCGCCTTTCATCTTCTCGCGCAGCTGCTCGATCCGGACACGCTGGGCTTCGATTCCGGCTTCATCACTCTGGTCTGCGTTGAGGATCTCCTCCAGCAGTTCCTGGCCGATCACGTCCACGAACTGGGACAGCAGCTCCATGGCATATTCCCTCTGCTTGTCAACAGTCAGGCGCATGCCCAAGCCGAATTCAGCGTTGTCCTCGAAGAGCGAGTTGCTCCAGGCAGGACCCCGGCCATCCGCATTGGCTTTCCAGGGTGTGGTTGGCAGGTTGCCGCCGTAGATCGAGGAACAGCCTGTCGCGTTGGCGATCAAGCTGCGGTCGCCGTAGAGCTGGCTGAGCAGCTTGACGTAAGGGGTCTCACCGCATCCGGCGCAGGCGCCAGAGAACTCAAACAGCGGTTCCAGGAATTGGGAGTCCTTGGGTCGGGTCAGTTTCAGTAATGTCCGATCCGGGTTGGGGAGGGACTGGAAGAAGTCCCAGTTCTCTGCCTCCTGCTCGCGGATGGGAGTCTGTTCGACCATCTGCAGGGCAGGGTTCTCGATATCGGTCTTGGGGCAGGCTTCCACACAGAGGGTGCAGCCTGTGCAGTCTTCCGGGGCGACCTGGATAGTGAACTTCATATCCTTGAATTCCCGACCGGTGGCGTCG
Organism: Anaerolineales bacterium; assembly: GCA_045888315.1. Taxonomy (GTDB): domain Bacteria; phylum Chloroflexota; class Anaerolineae; order Anaerolineales; family UBA11858; genus B10-G9. The sequence goes on from JBGCVQ010000114.1 coordinate 6,932, forward strand.
ATGGACTTGAAGGTGATAGGAGCATCCTTAAGCAGCTCGGCATCATAGACCTTGGGTCGGATGACGGCATGCGGGCAGACAAACGCGCATTTGTTGCACTGGATGCAGGTATCCGGGTTCCAGGATGGGATCTCGAGGGCGATATTGCGCTTTTCGTACTGGGTGGTTCCGCTGGGGAAGGTGCCGTCTGCCGAGAAGACGCTGACAGGCAGGCTGTTCCCCTCGCCCTTGATGATGGTGCCGATGACGTTCTTGACGAATTCGGGGGAGTCTTCCGGGACTGGCGGACGCATTTTCACATCGCTGTCCGCTTTGCTGGGAAGCTCGATCTCGTGCATGTTCTCCAGAGCTTTGTCCACGGCGGCGTTGTTCATCTTGACAACGTCCTCACCTTTCTTGCCGTAGCTCTTCTTGATCATGACCTTGATCTGTTTGATAGCCTCATCCTTGGGCAGGACCCCACTGATGGCGAAGAAGCAGGTCTGCATCACAGTGTTGATGCGGGTACCAAGACCGACTTCGTCTGCAATCTTGTAGGCGTCGATGACGTAGAAATCAGCTTCCTTGTCCAGAATGGCTTCCTGGAAGGACTTGGGCAGGTTTTCCCAGACCTCGTCCGGTCCGTAGAAGCTGTTCAGCAGGAAAGTGCCGCCCGGCTTGAGCGATTTAACCATGTCGATCTGCTCCAGGAAGCTGAACTGATGGCAAGCCACGAAATCAGCCTGGCCGCTCTCGATCAGATATGGGGCCTTGATGGGTTCTGGCCCGAACCTGAGATGGGAGATGGTCTTTGCGCCGGCTTTCTTGGAGTCGTACACAAAATAGCCCTGGGCATAGTTCTCAGTCTGGGTGCCGATGATCTTGATGGAGTTCTTGTTGCCTCCCACGGTGCCGTCAGAGCCCAAGCCGTAGAACATTGCCCGGATGACCTTATCTCCTTCGATCAGGAAGCAGGGGTCAAAATCCAGGCTGGAGTGGGTCACGTCATCATGGATGCCGATCGTGAAATGGTTCTTGGGAAGCTTCTTGGTCATCTCGTCAAAGACAGCCTTGACCATGCCGGGGGTGAATTCCTTGGAGGACAGACCGTAGCGTCCGCCGATCACCCGGGGGGCTTCCTTGAAGGGGGCAATGCCCTCAGCCATGGCTTCCGCAAGGGCCGAAACCACATCCTGATAGAGAGGTTCTCCAGCTGCGCCGGGCTCTTTGGTGCGGTCCAGCACGGCGATCATCTTGGTGGTTGAAGGAAGGGCATTCACGAAATGTTTGACAGAGAAGGGCCGGTAGAGTCTGACCCTGACAACGCCGACTTTCTGGTCATCCACCTTGTGGAGGAATTTTGCTGTTTCACCTACGACTTCCCCGCCGGAACCGATGATCACGATCACCCGCTCGGCGTCTTCCGCGCCTTCGTAATCGAACAGGTTGTATTCCCGTCCGGTAAGCTTCTTGAATTTGTCCATCACCTGCTGGACGATCTCGGGGGCCTTGTCATAGTAGGGATTGACCGTCTCTCGGGCCTGGAAGAAGACATCCGGATTCTGGGCTGTACCGCGGATCACCGGTTTGTCCGGGTTCAGAGCTCGGCTGCGGTGAGCCATGACCGCCTCTTCCGAAATGAGTTCCTCCAGCACATCATCAGAGAGCATCTCGACCTTGTTGATCTCGTGAGATATCCGGAAACCTTCGAAAAAGTGCAGGAATGGAATACGGGATTCCAGGCTGGCGGCCTGGGAAATCGCTGCAAAGTCATGGGCTTCCTGTACAGAGCCGGATCCCAGCATGCCAAAACCGGTAGAACGGGCTGCCATGACATCGGAGTGGTCTCCAAAGATGGACAGGGCCTGGGCTGCAATGGATCGGGCTGCGATGTGGAAGACGGTCGGGGTCAGTTCGCCGGCGATCTTGTACATATTGGGGATCATCAGCAGCAAGCCCTGAGAAGCTGTGAAAGTGGTCGTCAGCGCACCAGCTTGCAGAGCGCCGTGCACTGCACCGGCCGCGCCGCCTTCCGCCTGCATTTCCATCACATCGGGGACAGTGCCCCAAATGTTCTTCATTCCTTTGGCTGACCAGGCGTCAGCGTGTTCACCCATGGGCGAGGAGGGAGTGATCGGGTAGATGGCGATCACTTCATTGATCTTGTGGGCAACAGCCGCAACTGCTTCATTGCCGTCAATCATGCGTATTTCTTTTGACATAAACTTAACTCCTATGAGCTAGGAAAGTAAACGTGTTTATAGGTGGGTTCCCGAGGGGGACCCAGTCACCCATTATAAACCATTTTCCTCTCGACGGAAGGTTTTCCCTATGAGGTAGTTAACCCGCGGGATATGACATTCTCCCCGTATTTTTTCCGCAGTTCCTGGAGGGTCTCCTCGAGCTTGAGGTCTTTCTGGACGCTGTTGTCCCATAAGCCCAGCTGCTGGGCCCCAGTGTCGAGGTTGTGTACACCCACACCGATCAACCGAACCAGCTTGCTCTCATCCCAAACCTGGTTCAGGAGCTCGATTGCCGATTCCAAAATCTCATCCTGGTCGTTAGTGCTGTGCGGCAGTGTGGTCTGGCGGGTCAGCGTTGTGAAATCTGACCAGCGGAGTTTGATCTGGACTGTCTTGCCCCGCAGATTCTCCTTTTTGAGCCGCCGGGATACCTTGCTGGAGAGGTCCTTGACCTGTTCTACCAGTTCGCTTTTCCTTCCCAAGTCCCTGGCAAAGGTCCGTTCATTGCTAACGGATTTCACATCCCTTTCGGTAACGATCCCCCGGTTATCAATGCCCTTAGAGCGCAGGGAAAGCTCATATCCGTGTTTGCCAAATTTCTTGGACAGCTCCCCGTCCGGGTAAGCAGCCAGGTCACCAATGGTCTCGATGCCCAGAACTTCCAGCCTGGTTTTGGTCTTTGGCCCCACGCCCCAGAGCATCTCCACTGGCAGCGGTGCCAGAAAATTCCTCTCCTCTCCGCTGGGGACAATGGTGATGGCGTTCGGGGGGCCTGCTCCTCCCGCAGCCATTTTCCCAACGTCCGTGGCGATCTTTGCTACCAATTTGTTGCTGGCAATCCCGATCGAATTGGGAAGATCCAGTTCATCCAGGATGGTTCGCTGGAGCTGGACCCCGACTTGTTTTGGTGAGTCTCCCAAACCAGTGATGTCCAGGAAAGCCTCATCGATCGAGATCTGCTCGATCTGATCGGTGAAGGTTCTCAGCCGGTCCATCACCAAGCGGGAATAATGGCTGTAATCGCCGTGGTTCCGGGAAACCAGGATCAGATCTGGGCAGAGCTGGAGCGCTTGTGCTGCAGGCATGGCAGAGCGCACACCCAGCTTGCGAGCAGGATAGGAGCAGGAGGTGACCACACCCCTCCCGCTGGGGGAACCTCCCACGGCAAATGCCTTCCCGCGCAGTGAGGGATCCTTGATCTCTTCCACTGCGCAGAAGAAAGCGTCCAGGTCTAGATGAAGGATCACGCGGGGAGGTGCCATGAGCGGACCTTATTCCTTGGTCGAGTAGGGTTGCCGGAGATGGACCGGGGTGGTTTTTTCGAGAACCTGGAGATTGACGACCTCCACGAAGACCGAAAAGCCCATCGCAAAGTAGATATATCCCTTGGGGATGTGTACACCCAGGCCGTCTGCAACCAGCGAAAATCCGATCAGCAGCAGGAAGCTGAGGGCCAGTATTTTCAGTGTCGGGCGGTGGTTCACGAAATCACTGATCGGGCCGGAAGCGAAAAGCATGATCCCAACTGCGACCACCACGGCTGCTATCATGATGGCGACCTCGTTGACCATGCCCACTGCGGTGATCACGGAGTCCAGCGAGAAAACGATATCCAGGATCATGATCTGGAAGACCACGCCGGTTAGGGTAGCAGGGACTTTCTGGGAAGCGTGACCTTCTTCACCCTCCAGGCGTTCGTGGATCTCGAATGTGCTCTTACCGAGCAGGAATAATCCTCCTACCATCAAGATCAGATCCCTCCCAGAGAAATCATGGGCGAAGAGTCTGAAGAGGGGAGAAGTCAGGCGCGTCAGCCAGGCGATCGATACCAGCAGCAGGATCCGGGTCAGCATGGCCATCAGCAAGCCAACCTGCCGACCGGTTTTCTGCTGTTTCTCGGGCAGTTTGCCAGCCAGAATGGAGATGAAGATGATGTTATCGATGCCCAGCACTACTTCCAGCGCGGTCAGTGTCAAGAGGGCGATCCAGGTCTCAGGGGCTGTGATCCAATCCATGTTCTAATCCTTTTCTTGAAGTAGCAAATACCATTTAAAGTGCAAGAGTGATTACGGAATTGTCCCTGGAAAGTTTCATGCCAATGCTCCCGCAAAGACCTCCAGGGGATGGGCTGCGAGTCGTTCGGTCGTGTGGGTGATCTGCTCCCGGCAGGATGTGCCGGAAGCGCAGATGATGGTTTCCGGAGAGGATTCCCTGATACGGGGAGCCAGGCCCAGTTCCGCGATAGCCAGAGAGAGCTGGTAGTGCTCTTTTTCATATCCGAAAGCCCCTGCCATCCCACAGCACCCAGCTTCAACCTCTTCGACTGTGCTGTTGGGGATCAAGCGCAGCAGTTCCAGCACTGAGCCTGTACCGAAGTTCGCTTTCTGCTGGCAGTGACCGTGATAGAGGATCTTCCGGGACTGGCTGTCAAACTCGAATTGGACCTTCCCGGATCGAACCTGCTGAAGCAGGAAATCCTCCGCCAGCATGGCCGTGCTGGCCACCTGCCGGGCAGCCTCGCCGGGAACCAGGTCCAGGTACTCTTTTTTCAGCATTACCATTACGCTGGGCTCGCAGCCGATAACGGGGATCCCCTCAGCAGCATAGGGGGCAAGCAGCTCCAGGTTCTTGCGAGCCAGGCGCTGGGCTTTCTTCAAATCTCCCTTGGAATAAGCGGGACGGCCGGAATCGACCTTGCCTTTGAGGACCAGCAAATCCAGTCCGGCTTTCTCGAAGATCCTTACCAAGGCCTTTCCGATATGGGGGTAGTTATATTCCAAATAAGTGTCGTAAAAGAACACCGCTTTGTCTCTGGCAGTTGGTTTCGGGTCGTGCCCGTTATGGGCGTACCAGCTGGTGAAGGTCTGTTTGGCAAAGGCTGGCAGGTGGCGTTCGGGATGAATTCCCAGCAGTGAGACCAAATTTCCCAGAGGAGAGGAGAGCACTGGATTGACCAGGAACGCGAAAGGCTGTGCCAGTTGGCTGACCTCGGCGATGTTGGAAAAGAACAAGGACCGGAGCGGGATGCCCCTGGTCTGGTAATACTGATACAGGAATTCCGCCTTGAGCTTGCTCATATCCACGGTGGAGGGGCACTCGTTCAAGCAAGCCTGGCAGGAGAGGCACAGTTCCAGGGTCGAGTATACCTCCCGCGAGGAGAGGCCCTGCGGACCCAGTTTGCCAGAGATCGCGGCCCGGAGCATATTCGATCGCCCGCGGGTGCTGTGCTGTTCATCCCGGGTAGCCTGGAAGCTGGGGCACATTACCCCTCCGTCCAGCTGCCTGCAGACACCTGCACCGTTGCACATCTCCACCGCTCCATCAAAGCCCAGGTTATCCTCGAAGCTTAACAAGGTATGCTGTGGCGTATAGACTGCCTGGTAATTTGGACCATAGCGGAGCAGGTCCGCCCTATCCATGGCTGGGGGATCGACGATCTTGCCCGGGTTGAGCAGGTGGTCCGGGTCAAAGACCTCTTTGACTTCCCGGAAGGCATTGGTCAGCTCAGGACCGAAGAGCTGCCTGGAGAATTCACCCCGGGCAAACCCTTCCCCGTGCTCACCGCTGATAGTTCCGCCAAATTTGATGACCAGTGCCAGTGATTTCTCGGCCAGCAGGCGCATCTGATGAAGGCCTTCGGTGTTCTTGAGGTTGACCTGGGGCCGGATGTGCAGGCAGCCTGCGCTGGCATGGGCGTAAAAAGCCATCTCTCCCACACCGATTTCACCGGCAAAATCCCGCAGTTCCAAGGCATAGGCGGCCAGGTGCTCCACCGGGACAGCCGCATCCTCTATGAAGGTGGTGGGTTTGGCATCCCCTGGCTTGCTCTGGAGAATGCCCAAACCGACCTTGCGGGCTTTCCAGATCTTTGCCTGGGCATCAGGTTCGAGCAGAACGGTTGTGGGTCCGAAACGACCAAGGATCTTTTCTCTGCCTGTTAGCTGGTTGAATTCTTCCCCCTGGTATTCGACTGCCAGCACCGCTTCTGGATTACCGCCGATGGCTTCCAGGAGCGGACGGTAGGCGGGATTGGCGCGCGCCAACTGGATGAGCATGCGATCGATCAGTTCCACAGCACTTGGTTTGGTCTCCAGGATCTCAGGGACGACCTCCAGCGCTGCTCCCAGTTCTTGGAACTGGATCAAGTACAGGGTCCGATAAGCCGGGACGGGAACCAAATTCAGCCTGGCGGAAGTGACAAGGCCCAGCGTGCCTTCCGACCCAGCAAGGAGCAGTGCCGGGTTGAAGTTCTCCTGCTGGGAGAGCACCTGCAGATTGTAGCCAGCAACGCTCCGGAAGGTCTTAGGAAAATTAGCGTCGATCTGGTTGCGATAGCGGTCGATGATCCCGGGTATCTCGCGATAAATCCTGCCTTCAAGAGAGTGTTTCCTCTGAAGGGATCCCAAGGAGTCATTGTCCTGGGCTTTGAGCCGGGAAATCGATCCGTCGCTGAGAACGGTCTCTGCTTCCAACAAGTGGTCGTGGGCCATCCCGTAGAGGATCGAATGGGCGCCGGTGCCGTTGTTGCCCAGAACGCCGCCCATCGTGGCGCGCTCAGCGCTGGCCGGGTCAGGGCCGAACGTCAATCGATGGGTTTTGAGCCACTTGTTGAGCGAGCCCAGCACCACGCCAGGCTGGACCTCGACAGTGCGGGCTTGAGGATCGAAAGACCCGATTTGATCCATATACCGGGAAAAATCAAGGATCAAAGCCTGCCCGATAGCTTGCCCAGCCAGGCTGCTGCCACCTCCCCGGGGCAGGACAGGGATCCTGTACTTGGCTGCCGTTTCTACAGCGGCACACACCTGGCTGGTATCCCGAGGCCAGGCCACGCCCAGGGGCATCATCTGGTAGATGCTGGCGTCAGTGCTGTATAACAGGCGAGTGATATAGTCGTGTTTTAGTTCTAAGCCCGCCTGGTTGATTTCCTGGATAAAGTCCTGGGATAACAGCGGGGATAAGCCTGATTTTTGCATGAGGGTAGTATACCAAAGAACACTTCAGGCGCTGAAAGACCCTCCCCGCTTTCACCCCTTGGCACGAAAACTGCCTCGCTAAAACAGTGTATAATTTTTCTAGATTGTGACCACCGACGCCCAAGGAGAACGCATGACTGATCCCCAGGATTGGGAAGAATTCCGGAAGGAGCTGGAGCGCTGGGAGAAAAAAACCCTGGACAGCCTTGATCGCTTCCCTGAACGGCGCAGCCAGTTCATCACCACCTCTTCGGAACCGGTCAAGCGGCTCTACACCCCGGCTGATTTACAGGACAAGGGATATCTGGAGGAGATCGGTTTCCCAGGCCAATATCCATTTACCCGGGGCGTCCATCCCACGATGTACCGCTCCCGATTGTGGACCATGCGTATGTTCGCCGGGTTCGGGACAGCAGAGGAAACCAACCAGCGTTTTAAGTACCTGCTTGATCAAGGTCAGACCGGCCTGTCTGTCGCCTTTGATATGCCGACGTTAATGGGTTATGACACAGATGCCCCGGAAGCTGAAGGTGAATTCGGACGCTGTGGTGTGGCTGTATCCTCTCTGCGGGACATGGAAATCCTCCTGAACGGACTGCCCCTGGATCAAGTGTCCACCAGCATGACCATCAATTCGCCTGCGGCGGTGATCTGGGCCATGTACATTGCAGCTGCTGAAAATAGGGGTATCAGCCGGGATCAGCTGCGGGGCACCATCCAGAATGATATCTTAAAGGAATACATTGCCCAGAAGGAATACATCTTCCCGCCTGAACCTTCCATGCGCTTGGTAACGGATACCATTGAATTCGGTTCAGGGCAGGTGCCGCTCTGGAACACGATCAGCATCTCGGGCTATCACATCCGGGAAGCAGGAGCGACAGCGGTGCAGGAGTTGGCTTTTACCCTGGCAGATGGACTGGAATATGTCCGCTGGGCTTTAAAGCGCGGCCTGGACATCGATGAATTCGCTCCGCGGCTGTCCTTTTTCTTTAACGCCCACAATGACTTCTTTGAAGAGATCGCCAAATACCGGGCAGCCCGCCGTATTTGGGCCAGGGAGGTTCGCGACACATTCCAGGCTCAGAACCCCCGCTCCTGGCTGATGCGTTTCCACACCCAGACTGCTGGGGTGTCATTGACAGCGCAGCAGCCAGAGATCAATATCGTCCGGGTAGCTATCCAGGCTCTGGCAGCTGTCCTGGGTGGAACTCAATCCCTGCATACGAACAGCATGGATGAAGCGCTTGCCCTGCCGTCTGAACATGCGGTTACCGTGGCTCTCAGAACCCAACAGATCATTGCTGAAGAATCCGGCGTGGTGAACAGCGTGGATCCCCTGGGGGGATCCTACTATCTTGAAGCCCTGACCGATCAGATGGAAGCCCAAACCAATCGATATTTTGATAAAATAGAAGCCCTGGGTGGTGTGCTGCCTGCTATCAGCAGGGGATTCTTCCAGGGTGAGATCTCTGACTCGGCTTACCGGTATCAAAGGGAGATTGACCAGCAAATCCGCAATGTGATCGGGGTCAATATCCATCGGGAAAGCAAAGAGCCTGAGATCCCTCTGCTGAAGATGGACCCGGATGGCTACCAAAACCAGGTCGCTCGCATCCAGCAGTTGAAAGCAGAACGTGATAGCGGACGTGCCGGACAGGCTCTGGATCGTCTGCGGATTGCCTGCCAGGGTACAGAAAATACCATGCCGCATATCTTAGAAGCTGTTCACGCCTATGCTACGCTGGGTGAGATCACTGCAGTCATGAAAGATGTATTTGGAGTCTATCGAGAAGAAAACTGGATCTAAAGGATGATACTGTGACCGATCTGAAATTCAAACCTTTGGAAGAACTATCTTACGAGGATGCTCTCCAGGAGCTGGAAG
>JBGCVQ010000114.1:16117-20183 GCA_045888315.1 Anaerolineales bacterium
GCCATGGTCAGCGCTACGGCTATTTCTACGGGCCTGGTGGCTGGTTTTGATACAGCCGTGTTTGCCGGTGTTACCGTGATGGCGATGATCGTAATCTATGATGCTACAGGCGTCCGCCGTGAAGCTGGACGGCAGGCCGTTCTCATCAACAGCATGATCGAAGAACTCAGCAAAGGCAAATTCCCTCCCCAGGACAAGCTGAAAGAAATGCTCGGACATACGCCTGGTGAAGCGATCCTGGGCACCCTGCTGGGATTGTTGATCGGTTTTCTAATCGGCTTTTATAGAGTTTGATCCCGGGCTGGCGGTTAGCCTTTCCCCCCATTTTCCAGTATCACCCGTTCAGGTCCCAAGGGATCGATCTCCCAGGGATAAATGATGTAGGCATCGGTGATAGCGCCGTAGAAGTCTGGCTGATATTTCAGAAGGTTCCGGTAAGGGTTGAAATGCAGGACGCAGGTGCAGGATGAGCCGCCGGCATATTCGACCTGCTTATTCACGGCCCAGGTGGTGCGTCCGGACCCCCAGGCGTTATTGACCACCAGGACCTTCTTTCCTTCCAGGTCCTCCGCTTCAGGAAAAAGCAGGAAGGTAGGCCAGGAGAACAACTTGGCCTTCTCAATGTCCGCCTCGGGCGGAAATTCGACCTTGGCTATATAGAGATCATCAATACCCGTGGCAGCAGCCAGGATTCCCGCTGGGATGATCCCCTTGGGTGTGATCATGATGATGGAATCGAATTCGGTCTCGAATTGGGAAGGTATCAGCGATACAAGTTTATAGACTTCCCGCCAGGAAATGAACTCTCTCCTCGGTTGAACCATCAGGCGCTGCTCCTGCTTCTGTATCCCATCATTATAGCAAGTTTCAATCTGGGCGGTGAAGTGATATTTTTCTGCATCAGGACTCCGGGTCTTTCCCCGGCGGGGAAGACGCGATCATTCCTGCCTGGGCTGAGTGCTGTCCGGGATCTCCCCGGCCGCGTTTTCCAGGATCTTGAAGCCGCTTTCCATCAGTCCCTGGATGATCTGGATATCAGGCCTGTCCCTGGATAAGCGCTTAGCCAGGGAAGCCCGGATGCCGCTGGCTTGGTGGGCCCAAGGTGAATCGGCCGAGATCCGCTCCAGCCGATCGAGCAGCAGTTCAGCTTTCATTAAAAATACCCTATCCATGTTAAATATATTTTACATTGTGAGGGTAGAATTATGGCACAATTATTATTGAGACTGTTCAACGATACCGAGGAGGAAAAATGAGTTACGGACTTGTATGTGGTGGGATCGTCCTTGTGCTTATATTCATGGTTGTTGTCCGGGGCATCCGGCTGCTGTATGAATTCGAGCGCGGCGTGATCTTCACCCTGGGTAAATATACTGGGACGCGGGAGCCCGGTCTAAACATCGTCATCCCCGTTTTCCAGACCATGCAGAAAGTGGATATGCGGATCAAGACCGCCGAGATCCCTCGCCAGGAAGTGATGACCCGGGATAACATCCCTATGCTGGTGAATGCGGTGGTTTACTTTAAGGTCATCCAGCCAGCAGAAGCCATCATCAAGATCGAGGATTATGCCTTCGCAATCCGCCAGTACACCCAGGCAGCCCTGCGGGACGTGATCGGTAACAGCGAGATGGATTTTGTGCTGACGGAAAGGGAATCCATCGCTGAGGATATCAAGGAGATCGTTGATGCCGAGACCAACGGCTGGGGCATTGATGTAGAATCCATCAAGATCCAGGAAGTCGAACTTCCGGCAGAGATGAAGCGGGCTATGGCCCAGCAGGCTGAAGCTGAGCGTGAACGGCGCGCGGTAGTGATCAATTCCCTGGGAGAGCTGGAAGCGTCCATGAACCTGCAGAAGGCAGCCAAAGCTTTGGCTGAATCCCCCGGAGCGATGCACCTCCGCACCCTGCAGACTATCCGGGCTATCGCGGCGGATCCTTCGGAAAAGATCGTGCTCTTCATCCCATCCAACTATGAAGGTGTCGCCAAAGCTGTGTTGGGTTCAGACAAGGGATAAACGCCCATGACCGGTATGCTGGAAGGAAAAACCCGCTATCTCCAGATAGCCTTCAATTATGATGCCAGAATGGTCAGGCGTGTCCTGCCTACCATTTCCCCCAGCGGAAGAATCCTGATAGAGGCCGGGACCCCCTATATAAAGAGGGAAGGCATGGACGGCATCCGCCTCATCCGGCGCTACTGGCGGGGCCATGTCGTTGCCGATATCAAGACTGTGGATGGAGCCCTGGGAGAAGTCGATATGGTCCATGCCGCCGGGGCTTCGGCTGCCACCGTGTTGGGAAATTCTCCCACCGAGACCCTGGATCTGTTCATCGAGCGCTGCTCCCGGCTGGGTATGATCTCCATGATCGACATGCTGGGCGTGAAGGACCCGCTCAAGGTGATGATGCGGCTGACAACTCCCCCGGACGTGATGGTGCTCCATGTCGGCCGAGATGAGGAGAATACTCGCGGAAAGCTGATCCAGTACCGCCATGTCACCCGGGTCAAGAGCAAGTTCGATGTGCTGATCTCCGCTGCTGGCGGGGTGGGGGTCAAGGAAGCCCGCAGCGCCATTTTCAATGGGGCCAATATCGTGGTGGCTAATCTTGTCAGCCCCGGGGACCCCTGGACGGGCATCTCTACCGATGGGGATGTCGCGAAGATGGCCAAGGAGTTCTTGACCACGATCGAGTAGTCGGAAAAGGAAGGACCCGAAAGGATACTAGTAAATGCCAGGGATGGAATCCCTGGCATTTGTCATTGGGAATACTGGGGGTAACTGGGGTTTACGGAACGGCCAAGGAGGCAAGGATCATCTCGCCTATATACTGGGTCTTCCCGGCCAGGGTCATACCCGGTTGACAGTGGCTGGAACTGGCGGAGTAGATCAACCCAAATTCCAATCCGCCCAAAGTGAGGAAAGGATCCCCTTGGGTACCTTGATAATAGATCGAAGTGACCTCGCCTGTAGGGCAGACCAGCGCATTGCGCTGGACATCCACCCCGCCAATCTGCAAAGTGCCCTGAGGTAGGAATTCTCCCTGCCCCACTCCCGTGGGCCAGAGTAAAATATCCTCTCCCAACTGCCGAAAAGTGATCCGGATGCTTTGCTCGAGGGCAGGGTCAGGGTGCAAGGTGATCAAGTGCCCACTGAGCATATTTGTACCGCTGGTTTCCTCCTGAACGGTCCAGTCTTCCGGCAGTTGTAGTGAAAAACCATAAACTGGATGGGTATAGGTCCACCAGCCTGCATAATCATCTGGATTGATGGTGGGGAGAGGCATGATTTCTTCGGCAGTGTTTTCCTGGATCTCGTCAGCTGCCTCAGTCTGACCCGAGTCTTCCCCTGCTGGCGCACATTCGCCCCGGAAATAGGCCCATTCGTCACAGCTGCTGCCGTCAGGGAAGACACACAGTCCGCTTTGACTGCCGTCCTCAGCCGTGATGATCTCTGATGTGTATCCCTGGCTGACGCAGTATTCAGAAGCCGGATTGGGCATGACAGCCTCAGGCGTTGTGCTGTCAACCCCTGGGTTCGTCGCGCAGGAAGCCGCCACCAACGGCAGGACCAGTATGGCCGCAAAGAGCATTTTGTTGTTCATTTTTCCATCCTTGATTGAAAAAGGCCGGCAGAGGAAGAGATTTTCCGGACTGCCGGCCAGGTTAGGTCATCAGGAGTGATTGAAACCAGGTCACCTCTCAGGGAACCGGCGTGTCCGTGGGTGTGGGGGTCTCTGTAGGGGTTTCTGTGGGCATTGGTGTATCTGTTATGGTCGGTGTTACCGTCGCGGTTGCAGTCGGAGTTGAAGTGCTTGTCGGCAAGTTGATGATCCTGGGAGTCAACCAGAATCCTTGGGCGCTGCTGGGATATTTATTGCTGCAGACTGTGCGGAGGATGAATTCCACCTTCTGGCCAGCCAGGGAGCTGAGATCAATATCGATGGTGGTGATCCCGCCTCCGTAGAGCTCTTTCCAAGATCCCAGAGAGTAATTGGTCCCCCCTACCCTATATTGGAGTTTGAAAGTGATATTACATTTCGAGTATCCACCCATGCATCCA
>JBGCVQ010000115.1:0-8330 GCA_045888315.1 Anaerolineales bacterium
ACTACAAACCTCCCTGATAATCCAAAGGCTATTATATCCTATCCAGGGAAGACCCAGACAGTCGACATAACAAAAATGGTAGGGGGACCAGCCCAAGGGGCTAAGTCCTAACCAGGATGAAAGGGAAATCCTTCTCGGAAACCGGAACACTGGGAGATCCTCTACGAATGAGTTTAGCAGGGTGATTTCTTCTTGAAAAGGAACATCATCCGTGCTACTATAAAATTTGGTGTGAAATTACCCTGTGAGTATTGCCTGAGGGGGAAACCACACACCATCCTTAGTCTTTTCTCTGCTTAATACAATTGAATAAAAATTTTCCGCAATCGTGTTCATCGCACAGACAGGAGAGAGAACGTGGCCAGCTTAATAGGAAAGGAAATCGGCAAGTACCGCATCACGGAAAGGATCGGGCGCGGGGGGATGGCGGACGTCTATCTGGGGATCCACACCCACCTGGACCGCAAGGTGGCTATCAAGGTCCTTCACAGCCATCTGCTGGAGGGTGGGGATTTTGTGGCCCGCTTCAAACGCGAGGCCAAGGCAGTCGCCAACCTGCGCCACCCCAACATCGTCCAGGTCTATGACTTCGACGTCACGGATGAGATGATCTTCATGGTCATGGAGTTCATCGATGGGACCAGCCTCCATTCCAGGCTGGTAGAGGTTGGCAACCGCGGGGAGCGGCTGCCTATCAAGCTCATCGGCTCCATCATCAACGACATCGCCGGCGCCCTGGATTATGCCCATTCCAAGGGCATGCTCCACCGCGACATCAAGCCCTCCAACATCCTGCTCGACCAGAACGATAAGGCTTACTTGACCGATTTTGGGATCGCCAAGCTTCTGGATGACCAGAAATTCACCGCCACCGGCACCCTGGTGGGCACTCCGGCCTATATGTCCCCCGAACAGGGCATGGGCGAGGATCTCACAGAAGAAAGCGACATCTACTCCCTGGGCATCGTGGCCTTCGAAATGCTCACCGGCCAGGTGCCCTACGATGCCAAGACCCCTATCGGCATCGTCCACAAGCAGATCAACGATCCCGTTCCCGAGCTGAGCAAGCTGGTGGACGGCGTGCCGGGCACTGCTCAGGAGGTCCTCAATCGGGCGTTAGCCAAATCCCCGGAAGGCAGATACAACCGGGCCGAGGATCTGGTCAAAGCCCTGCGGGTCGCCCTTCAGGCCCTGGATTCCACCGAGCCGATCGTCAAGCAGGCGGCTGCCCAGGTGGAAGAGATCCTGGATGCTCCCACGGTGACCATGGAAAAACAGGACCTGGAGAAGGCTACCGTGGTCATGGAAAGCGAAAAGCCAGCCAAGAAATCAGAGAAAAAACCTGAACCCAAAGAAAAAGCTCCCAAGAAGAAGATTCCCACCTGGGCCTTCATTGTGGGAGGTGTGGCTCTGCTGGTTGTTGTGGGCGTGATCTTGACCCAGGTGCTGGGCATGGGATCCAAAGAGACAGATCTACAACCAGGAGCGGTTGAAGTCTTCATTGACGCGGGAGGTACCGGGGAAGGCTTGTTAATACCACCGGGAGGGGATGGCGATGTAGAGATCCAGAAGGTCGCGGGGGAACAGGTGTTCACAACAGGGAACTGCCAGCCGATGCCGAACCCGGAAGGCGACTCGGATGCTGATGCGTATCTGTACATTGACATCGATGATCAGATCATCCACGATCTGCCCCAGGGCTCTGCTGTCAGCATCTTTGTCGAGTTCTTGAACCAGGGGCGGGACCAGCTCCGGATCGAATATGACGCTCACGCAGGCGGGCCATACGGTGATGGTAGTTTCAAATCCTCCCAATCTATCGAAAAAAGTGATACCGGAGACTTTAAAACAGCAGAGTTCATACTGAACGACGCCTTGTTCGCCAACCGCATCAATGGCGCCGATTTCCGCATTCTTGACAACTGCGATGGAGAGGAATACATCCGCAAGGTAACAGTAGTCTACATACCTCCTGCTGAAGTTGGAGGGATTCTTGAGGGGTCCGCTGAAGAGCTCTTCTTCCAGGGTGAAGCCTTTTATCAGGAAGGTGAGATTGGAGCAGCCATCGAAGCTTTCGAGAACGCCATCCAGGCGGGCTACACAGACGTTGAGGTTTATATCCAACTCGGTAGGGCAAAGCGAGATTCCGGTGATTTTTATGGCGCCATCGAACAACTGACTACTGCCGTCCAAATCGATCCAGGTAACTTTGGTGCCTGGTATTCCCTGGCGGAAGCTTATTACAACACCGGGGAAGAAGTGAATGCAGGACCTGCCCACGAGGCTATGGACCATGCCCTGGCGCTCAACCCAGACGACCCCAACGCCCACTGGCTGATGGGGATGATCCGCTATGAGATGTTTGGTAACCCAGATGAAGCAATCGAGGACCTCACCAGGGCCATCGAGCTGGCACCCGACTCACCTTATTACTACCATATCCGGGCCGGTATTTATAAAGGAATTGAACGGTGGGATCTCTGCGTTGCCGATGAGAATGAAGCGATTGCCCTGAATAGTGATGACCCGTTTGTTTATTACAATCGAGCTGAATGTTATTTTGCACTGGGAGATATTGATTTGGCCCGAGAAGAATTTTCTGTGTTTTTGGAGCGCAGTGAGGGAAACCCAAACCCTGACCTGGAAAGTGCCCGCCAGGATGCCCAGGCCTGGCTCGATAGCCATTAATAGAGGAAACCCTTATGACCCAATCAGAACAAAGAACCCTCTTCGCTTTCGACTGCGGCGCCACCAACTGGCGCCTGTACCGCTCCCAGTATGAGCTGGTGGGCAGTAAGGCAAACCTGATCGGCGAGCCGACCCCCTCCCCCCTGACCAGCTTCGTGGACCGGCGGCTGCCGGCCGTGCTGCTGCTGACGCCAGACGGCACCGATCTGGAATGCTACGGGGAGATGGCCCAATCCCAGGTGGATAACGAAGCCGCCCGCCTGCGCATCCGGGATTATTTCAAACCCTGCATCGGGGCCCATCTCGACCCGGACCCGGAACCCCATCAGCTGCGCTACACCCACCAGCAAGCCCTCAACTTCACCCATATGATGCTGGACGCAGTATTGGCTCAACTGCTGCGCGAGAAATGGCGCACGGGGAGCTTCGATGAGCGGGCAGTCTTCGCCTTCGCTTATCCGGTCCACTGGCAGACCGCCCACGAGGGCGTGATCTTTGATGACTTTTCCAAAGTGGTGCATGACAGCCTGCCGGCTGAGGTCCATGACAACATCCGCTTTGTTTCCGAGCCAGAAGGGGCCATCCTCAGCCTCCAGCGCCAGGGCCATCTCCAGGAAATGGCCACCGGGAAGACCACCCTGATCGTCGACGTGGGCGGCAGCACTACGGACCTGGTAGCCGGAGAGGTGGATCCCAACAGTGGGGAGCTGCTATTTATCGGCCGTTACGGCGAGGCTTTTGGCGGCGGGCACTACGATACGTTGATCGCCAATGCTATCGCTGATGAGCTCTTGATCCCGGCCTCGGCCATCGCCGAGGATCCCGGTTCGCTGCTTTCCCTGCGCAATGTCGCCAAGCGCCTCAAGGAATCCCTCAGCCGCCAGCTGCTTTTCGACCAGGATGCCTCCCGGGTGCCTCAGCGCACAGTGACCCTGGTGATGCGCGGGGGAGAGATCTTCCGCGGTGTTGTCAAACTCGACCAGGAGCGTTTCAACGACCTGACCAAAGACCTGTCAGGTATGTTTGAGAATCTGATCGAGACCGGCTTGAAGGAGATCGGCCTGGATGAGGACCAGATCGGCCAGCTGGTGCTGGTGGGCGGCGGCGCTCAACTGTTTTCGGTCATCCAGCACCTGGAAAAGCGCTTCCCGGGTAAGGACCTTTTGCTGGCAGACAGCCCGGATGAGAGTGTCGTCCGCGGGACCAGCCTGGAATACGGCGCTGCCAGCGCCAAAGCCCGCCCCAGCTTGTTGTTCATGGGGGATATCGATGCCCTGTTGGAGGAATCAGAGGATGAGCAGGCCGAGGAACAGGTTCCGGAGTCAGAGGAAGAGCAGGAAGAAGAAACCGCTGATGGGATCGACATTTACCTTGAATCCGATGAGGGAGAGATCTACCACCTGGTGGAAGGAGAGAACCGGGTGGGACGCTCAGCCGGGAACGAGATCCATATCGTGGCCGAGAAGATCTCCCGCCACCATGCCCGCTTGCTGCTGACCGGGGAGAAACTGGAAGTCATTGACCTCGGAAGCACCAACGGCACCTTTGTGAACGAGGAACAGCTGGAACCCAACCAGCCAGCTGTCTTGAAGGAAGGCGATCAGGTACGCTTCGGCGACCAGAGCTTTACCGTCCAAACCAAATAAAACCCATGGGGAGGGTGCAATGTCCGCTCAATCCGCAGGCCCGCTAATCAACCTGGATTCCCCCCAGGATCTCACCCCTGAGCTGCTGGCCGCAGCCGGGGAAGTGCTCTCGCGCTCCACCCTCTTCGCCTTAAGGCGCAATTACCTGGACGGCCCCATTCTCGATAACGAGGTCATGCGGGTGGTGGAAGGTAAGATCCCGGCCACTCCGGACGTGGCTTTTTTTGAGGTCGAACAGGTCGGCAAGCCCATTGACGAGAGTAAAGCCGATTATTTCAGCGCCATCCAGACCTCCCTGGCTGCCTGCCATGACCCACGTTATGCCCTGATCTTCGCCATCAGCAGCGATGGGGTCCGCAACCGGATCTATTTTGGGGTCACCGGGCGGGCTCCCGGCACCCAGCCGGCCCTTTTCGCTGAGCAGCTGGGCCAGTTCCTGTGCTCCAACTGGCCCGGGACCCGGGTGCGCATGGTGGAGGATTATAAAGAGATCGCTGACAAGATCCATGTCCCATTGAGCACCTACTCCCATGCCCGGGCCTTCACGGGCATCCCCTCCCCCAAAAGCGAAGCCGTCGAGACCGGCAAGACCGATCCCCAGACCCTGGACAAGCTGATGCGCGGTATGCGCGGCAAACCCTACCTCTATCTGGTGTTGGCCGAGCCGCTCCCTGAATCCCAGGTAGTGGAAACCGTAGATGCCTGCAACACTCTCTCCGGGCAGATCTACGGCTTCATGAAAACCACCCTCTCCCTGGGCAAGAGCTCCGGAACATCGGATACTACCTCTACCTCGGAATCGGAATCAACATCCACCTCCAGCTCGAAAAGCGAATCCACCAGCGAATCGGAGAGCAAGAGCAAGGGTGTGCTGGGCTCCGCGTTGGAAAAGGGATCCGGAGCGGCCAAAGGTTTGAAGATGGCTGGGATGGGCGGGGTAGCCGCCCTGCTGACCGTAGCCGGCGGGCCCTTCCTGCTCTCGGGCATGATGGGCATGTTCGGCCAGCTGCTGCCCTCCACCAGCGGATCCAGCTCCAAGAGCGAATCGCTTTCTGAGAGCGAGAGCCTGAGCCGCTCTATCAGCAGCTCCTCCAGCTCGGGGATCACCACCGGCGAATCGATGACCTTCGGCCAGGAGGTGCTCAACAAGCACGCCGAGGAATGCACCCGGCTGCTGGGCGAGACCGTCAGCCGCTTCGAGATAGCCCGCTCCCAGGGCTGCTGGAACGTGGGCGTCTACCTCTTGAGCGACAAGGCCGAGTCCGCTTCCCAGGCCCAGGCTCAACTCAAAGCCCTGGTCAGCGGCCATAAAAGCTCCTTTGAACCAGTGCGCATCCACAAATTGGACCCGGTCTGGGACGGCCAGGTCCAGGTGGCCCTGGACGCTTTCACCCAACCCCACCTGCTATTGGCTTCGCCGGATGATGGAGAACCCATTGAGCACCCGCTGGGAGACCTGTACCAGGGTTTGACCACCCCTCTGAACACCGAGGAATTATCCCTGCTGGTCAACCTGCCCCGCCGGGAAATGCCCGGGCTGTCAGTCCAGTCCACGGCCACCTTCAGCCTCAACCCGCCCGACCTGTCCGATAAGAAGCGGGTCATGGACCTGGGGCATGTCCTGGAAGGCGGCGAGGAGCTGGGCGAGCTGACCTACAGCATCGACCTGGACTCCCTTACCCGCCACGTTTTCATTACCGGCATCACCGGCAGCGGCAAATCCAACACCTGCCGGCGCTTCATCGAAGAGATGATGCGTAACAAGACCAATTTCATGGTCATCGAGCCTGCCAAGGATGAATATGTCCAGCTGGCCTTGGCTTATAACGCTTCGGGGAAATTCAAGAAGAAGATCGCTGTTTACATGCCCGGCCGGGAGGATTGGGGCGGCGCGGAGCTGGACCAGCTCAAGATCAACCCCTTTGATATCATCCGCCTTAAAGGCGCCCATGTCAACGTCATGCCCCACCTGGACCGCCTGAAATCGATCTTCAACGCCAGCTTCCCGATGTACGAGATTCTGCCGGTCATCCTCGAGGAAGGCCTGGTGGACCTGTATGACAGCCAGGGCTGGCTGGAAGACGATGAACTGCCTCCAGCCGGGGTAGCCGCTCCCACCATCAGCCAGCTGCACGCCCGGATTGGCGAGCTGGTGCGCGCCAAGGGCTACGAACAGCGCATCACCGACAACATCACCGCTGCCTTGAAGACCAGAATCAGCTCCTTGATGCGGGGCTGGAAGGGCAAGCTCTTTGACCAGCCTGTCTCCACCCCCTGGAAAGAGCTTTTCGACCGCCCGGTGGTGATCAACCTGAGCCAGATGGGCGATGACGCCGACAAATGCTTCACCATGGCTTTGCTGCTGAACTTCCTCTACGAATACCGCCAGGCCCAGCATGAAGTGGCCGGCTCCCCGGAGTCAGCCGGATTGCAGCACCTGGCCATTTTCGAGGAGGCCCACCGGGTGCTGCGGGCAGCTCCTCATGGTGCCAGCGGGGACGCCAACCCGGCCGCCAAGATGGGTGAGATGTTCGCCGACATCCTGGCCGAGATCCGGGCTTACGGCCAGGGATTGGGGATCATCGACCAGGTGCCCTCCAAGCTGGTGCCGGACGCCCTCAAGAACACCAACTTGAAGATCGTCCACCGCCTGGTAGCATCCGATGACCGGGATGCCATGGCCAGCGCCCTGGCACTGACCGAGGACCAGCCCCAGATCATCGCCCGCCTCAAGGTAGGCCAGACCATCATCAGCGGCATCCAGGACGATATGGCCTCCTGGGTGAAGATATTCTATACACCCATCCCGGAGTATAAAAAGGAAGCCTGACCCAGCCATCATCAACAAAGAGAGAGAAACATGACCCAGGACATCCACCCCAACACCATCAAAGGTATGATCAGCTACTACTACCTGGTAGCGTTCTGCCCCCCTGCCCACATCAGTGAGCTTAAAAAAGCCAGTGAACCTCTCCGCAAAGAGCTGGCCAAGCTGGTTGGCCTAAAGGTGGCAGATCTGGGGAAAACGGTTGCTTCCGAGGTGGCTTACCGGATGTGCGCCTTCCAGCAGGCTACCCGGGAGCCGGATAAAGAGACGGTCGAGAAGCTGACCCAGGCGATCCTCACTGCGGATTCCAAACCAGAGAAAACGGCCGAGTACCAGGCCTTGATGCGCGAGGTAGCCGGCCACCGCGGGCGGGCTAAAAAGGACAATCGCCTCCACCGCCAGAAAGGCTGCAGCTTGTGCCAGGCCCCCTGCCAGTACGGCTTCTTCACCCTGATCTCTGAACCGGATTTCAAGACCCTGCTGGCCATGCTGGGGGCGGAGAACCAGAAGCTCGCCGCCCAGCGCAACCCGGTCAACGTGCTCTGGACCTACACCACCACCCACCTCTGGAAGACGTTGGGGACCAACCAGGGCTTCATCTCCGCTGACCACCTGGGCAACCTGGCTTACTGCCTGCTGATGCTGGGCACCGCCAAATCCCGCTACCCGATGGCGGAGGAGCAGCTGACCCGCTTCCAGCAGATGAACCAGGCCACGATCCAGGGCTGGCAACCCGCAAAAATTGAAGTTGGGAAGAAATAGAGCTGCGGATTGGATCGGGGACCGGGTGCTCACTTCGTTCGCGACAGGGGACGGGAGACCGAATACTCGCTGCGCTCGTGACCGAGGACCGGGTGCTCACTCCGTTCGCGACAGGGGACGGGAGACCGAAGACCGGGTAAATGGATGCAATCCCATTGAGGATCACCTCTCGGACAGTCTATTTCGGAAGGCGACAAGTTTAACAAATAGATTGTGACCGCATTGCCGGAATTGATCCAGCGTTTCGTGATCCAAATAATCCCTTTGTTCAACAAGATCAATACAAGCAATTGTCTCAAGGTAAGATCGAATTGCGATGGTAAGATACCTGCTTTGTTCTGTGTCAGATTGACCGGTTGACCCTTCAGCTATATTGAGTGGTATAGATGTTGCTGCACGAATAAATT